>JANMJD010000507.1:0-19020 GCA_031371195.1 Actinomycetes bacterium
ATCCAGAACGACCTGCCGTGGGTCGCCACCACGAGGTCGGTGTCCTTGATGACGAAGTCGTAGATCGGGGTGACCGGCAGGTTGGCCTGCATCGATTGCCATTCGCCACCATCGTCGAACGACACGTGGATACCCAGCTCCGTGCCGACATAGAGCAGCCCGCGACGCGACGGGTCCTCGCGGATCACCCGGCAGAACTCGTGCTCGGGCAGACCGTTGTCGATCCGTGACCAGTTGGCGCCGAGATCGGTGGTCCGGTAGACGTATGGCGCATCGTCGCCGGTCTTGTGGCGGGCTGCGGTCATGTAGACCACCCCCGCCGCATGCGGTGACTCGGCCAGCATCGTCACCTGGGAGAACTTGGGCAGATCGGGCGGCGTGACGTTCACCCAGTCGGCTCCGTCGTTCGTCGACATGTGCACCAGACCGTCGTCGGAGCCGGCCATCAGCACCCCCGGTCGGTGCGCCGAAACCATCAGCGAGAAGATCGTCGCGTACATCTCGGCACCGGCGGTGTCCATCGTCAGCGGACCCGACACGCCCATCGTCGCCGGGTCGGCGTAGGTCAGATCGGGGCTGATCGGCTGCCAGCTGTGGCCCTCGTCGGTCGTGCGGAACACCTTGTTGCCGGCCGCGTACAAGACGTTGGCATCGTGGGGCGAGAACACGATCGGATACGTCCACTGGAAACGGACCTCGGCCGTCTCGGCGTCGTGATACGCCTCGGGCCAGACGCTGACCAGCTGGATCTGCTTGGTCGTGTGGTCGTAGCGCTGCAGCGCATCGCCCCCACCCGGCGAACTACCGATCGCCCCCACATACACGATGTTCGGATCGCCAGGTTTGGGAGCGACGTACCCGCTCTCGGCCGTGCCGGGGGGGAAGCAGTCGGACCAGTTGATCGCCCCGAGCCCGGTCTGGCTGGGCACGGCAATACTCGAGTTGTCCTGCTGCGAGCCGTAGACCAGGTAGGGGAATTGGTCGTCGGTGGCTACGTGGTAGAACTGCGCGGTCGGCTGGTTGTAGATGGTCGACCACGAGCGTCCGGCGTTGAACGACACCCACGCCCCACCGTCGTCGCATCCGACCATCCGGTCGGGATTCGTCGGGTCGATCCACAGGGCATGATTGTCGCCGTGCGGGGTGTGGAACTCGGTGAAGGTCTTGCCGCCATCGATCGACCGCCACGCCCGCATGTTCATCACGAACACCTCGTCGGCGCGGGTGGGATGGGCGATGACGTGCTGGTAGTACCACGGGCGCCAACCGAGATCGGGCTTCGACGAGACCTTCTCCCACGTCTCGCCGATGTCATCGGAGCGGTACAGACCCCGCAAGCGTCCCTCGGCCTCGACCATTGCGAACACCCGGCCGGACTGGGCGGGCGACACCGAGACACCGATCTTGCCCAGGATGCCTTCGGGCAGACCCGGGCGATGGCTGATGTCCTCCCACGTGTCGCCGCCGTCACGTGATCGCCACAGCCCGCTGTCGGGACCGCCGCTGTCGATCGACCAGAACGTACGGCGAGCCTGCCAGATGGTGGCGAAGATGATCCGCGGATTGTTCGGGTCGAGCGACACGTCGACCGCGCCGGCGCGCTCGCTCACATGCAGCACGAGTTCCCATGTCTCACCACCGTTCGTCGACCGGTACAGCCCGCGCTCGGCATTGTCCTTCGACGCATGGCCGAGCGCGGCGACGTAGACCAGATCGGGATTGTCGGGATGGACGCGGATCTCGCCGATATGGCGGGATTCGGCCAGTCCGATATGCCGCCACGTCACCCCGGCATCGGTCGACTTGTACATCCCGTCGCCGTGAGTGACATCGATGCGGATGGTCGACTCGCCCGTGCCGGCGTAGATCACGTTGCCGTCGGAGGGGGCGACGGCGAGTGCGCCGATCGACCCGGTGGTGAGGAAGCCGTCGGTCACGTTCTCCCAGTACTGACCGGCATCGTCGGACTTCCATACACCGCCGGCGACGGCGCCGAAGTAGAACACCGACGGTCGCTTCGGATCGGCGGCAACCGCCACGACACGCCCACCCCGGGTGGGCCCGATGCAGCGATAGCGGAGCTGGCTGAGGAATTTCGGATCAACGTGTGACACGGTCGAATCCTGCCACTCTTGGCGCCCCGCACGGGACACGTCACCTACGACAGGTACCGCCGATTAGCGTCGTCGGTCGTTCCCCTCGGGGAAGCCGGGAGGGGCCACAGGTGACGACGAGCGAATACCGCGACGACCGACATGCGACGATCGCCGCCGAGGTGGTGCGGGCGGCTTTGGCGATGGAGGTGGCGGGCCTCGTCGTGGGCACCGCCGGCAATGTCTCAGCGCGGCGGCCCGACGGCCTGATCTACATCACTCCGTCGGCGACGCCGTATGGGGATGTGACCCCCAACGGTCTGGCGGTGATCGACATCGACGGTCATCAACAGGGCTCGGGCCGGCCGTCGACCGAGAAGGCGATGCACGCTGCCTGTTACCGGGCGTTTCCCGAGGTCGGAGGTGTCGTCCATTGCCATCCGATCCACGGATCGATGTTCGCCACGGCCCGCCGACCGATTTCGCCGGCCGTCGAGGAGGCGATCATCTACGTCGGTGGCGAGGTGCCCGTCGCCGACTACGCCCCGACGGGCACCGACGAATTGGCCGACGAGGTGGTTCGGCATCTTGCCGATTGCTCGGCGGTGCTGATGTCCAATCACGGGCTGCTGTGCATCGGCAGCAGCCCGGCCGACGCCCTCCACACCGCCCAGGTTGTGGAGCACACGGCCCACATCGTGTTCGGTGCCATCCTGCTCGGCGGCGCTGTTGCGCTTCCCGAGTCGGTCGTGCAGTCATTTGCCCGGATGTATCGCCATCGTCGAAGCCGGTGGACTTCGCCGACGGCCGACCGGGCTCTATCCCCAGGCGAGCTCGAGATTCTCGACCTGGCGTAGCCCGGCCGAATAGGTCAACTCGACACCCTCGGCCAGTCGATAGTCGGGAACCCGCGCATGCCACTCCTCGAGGGCGACACGCAGCTCCATACGGGCGAGGTGGCTGCCCAGACAACGATGGACTCCACCGCCGAAGGCGAAGTGCTTGTTGACCGGGCGGTCGAAATCGACCGTGTCGGGTTCGTGCCAGAACTTCGGGTCGGTGTTCGCCGAGCCGATACTCAGGTTGACCACCGTGCCGGCGGCGACAGGACATCCGGACACGACCGTGTCGGTCGTGGTGATCCGAACGATTCCGGCGACCGGCGACTCCCACCGCAACAGTTCCTCGATGGCGGCCGGGATCATCGAGGGATCGTCGACCAGGCGGCGCCGCTGGTCGGGGTGTTGGGCCAGGTAGGCGATCATGCAGTCGAGCGAGGCCGTGACGGTGTCGAGGCCGGCGAGGAAGAAGAGGTAGCCGATATCGGCGATGTCCTCGTCCGACAACCGCTGGCCGTCGACCTCGGCGTCGAGGAAGCCGGAGATGAAGTCGTCTTCCCGATGGAGGCGGCGGGCCGCGATCACCTCGTCAAGGACGGCGTAGATACGGGCTCCGGTGGCCCGCATCGCCGCTTCACGCTCGGCGAGGCTCGACACGGCCGGGCGGATGATGCCGTCCTTCAGCTCGATGAATTCCGCCGCCCGGCTGAGGGGCAGACCGAGCAACTGCAGGAACACCGTGCTCGGGAACGGTTCGGCGACGGCAGCGTGGAAATTGCAGGCACCACTCGAGACGACCGGGTCGATGAGCGAGACCACCAGCCTGCGTGTGGCCTCCTCGATCTCGGCGATGCGGCGAGGAGCGAACAGTGGATCGAGCAGCTTGCGATACTTGGCGTGATCGGGCGGATCGATCTGCAATGGGATCAACGGACGGATCTGGCCGATGCGCACGGCCTCCTCCCCCGACGAGTACACCTCGGGTGTACGCAAAGCGGTGGTGACGTCGTCGTGCAGCGACAGCATCGTGCCGGTGAGCAACTCGTGCTCGATGGCCATCACCGGAGCGAAGTCCCGCAGGAAGGCGTAACTGACCTGCGGATGACGCATCAGGGCCGCCTCGTCCATCTGACCGATGTCCATCTGGGCGATCTCGCTCATGTTTCGTCCATTTCTGCGGAGATGGCGATCGCATCTTCGGGGCAGTTTTGGGCGCCGACACGCGCCTGCGACCACAGGTCGTCGGGGACGCGGTCGGCGATCACGAAGCCGTATCCGTCGTCGTCGCAGGCGAACACGAGCGGCGCCAATACGTAGCAGCGCCCATGCCCTTGGCATCGGTCGAGATCGAGACGCAGTTGCACGGTGATCGCTCGCTCAGCGGTTGGCGTTCGCGCTGACGGCGAAGTCGCTCAGCGACACGTCACGACGCTGGTGACGGCCACGATCGACCGATCGGATAGCGATGTCGTGGCCCACGGCCTGCGCCCGCAGCGCACCGACGGTGCACTGGTCGCGGGGAATGGCCGAGAACGGGTCGAAGGAGTACCAGTCCATCGCATTGAGGTGGGTGATGCGGTCGATGTCGCTGTCGTCAACGCCCTCGAACACTTCGACGAGTTGCTCAGGGGCGTTCGGCCACGTCGAATCGGAGTGCGGGTAGTCCATCTCCCAGCACAGGTTGTTGATCCCGATCTCGTGGCGAAGCGTGATCCCCACCGGATCGCTGATGAAGCACGTCAGGAAGTTCCGACGGAAGACCTCGCTCGGCTTGAGGTCGCCGAAGTCCTGCCCCGTCCACAGGTGGTGCATGTCGTACGTGCGGTCGGCCCGATCCATGAAGTACGGGATCCAGCCGCTGCCACCCTCGCTGAGGGCGATCTTGAGTGTCGGATAGCGCCGGGGGATGTTCGACCACAGCAGGTCTGCCGCCGCCGTCGATACGTTCATCGGCTGCAACTGGATCATGACGTCCATCGGGGCGTCGGGAGCGGACACGACGAGCTGGCCCGACGAGCCCAGATGAACCGACAACACGGTGTCGCATTCGACCAACGCGTCGAACATCGGGTCCCAGAAGCCGGAGTGATAGCTCGGCTGGCCGAGGGGAACCGGGTTCTCGGTGAACGTCATCGAATGACAACCGAGCTTGGCGACGCGGCGAATCTCGGCGGCGGTCTCGTCGGCCGACCAGATCATCGGCAGCGCCATCGGGATGAACCGCCCCGGGTATGCCCCGCACCACTCGTGGATGTGCCAGTCGTTGTAGGCCCGGATGAGTGCCGCGGCGAACTCCTTGTCGGGATGCGTGGCGAACAGCCGGCCGGCGAACCCGGGGAACGAGGGGAAGCACATCGAGCCGAGCACTCCCCCGGCGTTCATGTCCTTGATCCGTTCGTGGATGTCGTAGCAGCCCGGGCGCATCTCTTCCAGCGACGTCGGTTCGACGCCGTACTCCGACTTCGGGCGACCAGCAACGGCGTTGAGTCCGACGTTCGGGATCACTGCACCGTTGAACGTCCAGACGTCGTTGCCTTCGGGCGTGCGGATCAGCTTGGGTGCCTCGGACTGCCACTTTGCCGCCAGATGTTCGTCGAACATGTGCGGTGGCTCACACAGGTGATCATCGACGCTGACCAGGATCATGTCATTGATGTCCATGGTTGTTGCCTCCCTCGGCGTCGCCGCTTCCGACGACACGAACCGCGATCGACAGTACCAGCCATCGATTCGCCGTGGTCCAACCCGAGCGCGCCGGTCGATCACGGACGGACCGGCCGACGCCGTCGCATTCGGCGGCAATACTGAGGGCGTGCACGCCTGGGACGAGGCAACCGACCAGTTCGCCGATGAGTTGATCGGCTACGTCGCCGAGCGCCTGCGCACGGCGAAGGACTCCCGATGGGGATCGCGGCCCGCGGGCGAACTCCGCTCCGCGCTGGAGCATACGATCTCGCCTGACGGCGTCGGGGCCGATGAGGCGCTGCGTGTGTTTCGCGATGTGCTGATGCCCGCTTGTCGGCCGATGGACCATCCGATGAACCTGGCCTACGTGCCGACGTCGCCGACGATCGCGGCCACGATGTTCGACCTCGTCGTCAGTGCCTCGTCGATCTTCGGGGGCAACTGGGAGTCCGGCGCCGGGGCCGTCGCCGCCGAGAACCTCGCCCTCGGTTGGCTCGCCGGCCTCGCCGGCTTTCCGCCGGGTGCAGGCGGAGTGTTCGTCTCGGGTGGTTCGGCGGCCAACCTGAGCGCCCTCGTCACGGCCCGCGAGGCGTACCGAGCGCGACAGATGCCACCGGGGCGGCTGGCGGTGTTGGCCACCGGCGAGGTTCACGCATCGGTTCGGGCGACGGCCCGGGTGATGGACATCGACATCGTCAGCGTCGCCGTCGACGAACGTGACCGGATGACCGGCGACACGCTGCGCGACGCTCTGGCCGCCGCCGGGGATCGACAGGTCTTTGCCGTGGTCGCGACGGCCGGCACGACCAACGCCGGGGCGATCGACGACCTGCCGGCGATCGCCCTGTTGTGTGCCGCCCACCGTCTCTGGCTGCATGTCGACGGTGCCTACGGGCTCGCCGCGCTCGCCAGTCCGACCGGTCGCCGCCGCCTGACCGGCATCGAGTCCGCCGACAGCTTCGGCGTCGATCCGCACAAGTGGCTCTTCGCCCCGTACGACTGCGCCGCGCTGGTCTACCGAACTCCCGCACTGGCCGCCGCGGCCCATGCCCAGCACGGCAGCTACCTAGACGCCATCGATCGCGACGAGTGGAATCCCAGTGACTACGCCTACCACCTGTCGCGGCGGGCACGCGGCCTGCCCCTGTGGTTCTCCGTGGCCACATACGGCACCGATGCGTATGCCGCAGCGATCGACACGACGCTGCAGACGGCCCGGGCATTCGCCGATGCCGTTGCGCAGCACCCCACGTTCGACCTGCTGCTGGAACCCGAACTGTCGATCGTGCTGTTTCGGCGGCGGGGTTGGACCGACGCCGAGTACACCGCCTGGAGCGTCCTTCGTGCCCGCCAAGGGGTGGCGCTCGTGGTCCCCACAACCTGGCACGGCGAGCGCTGTCTACGAGTCTGTATCGTCCATCCGCAGACCGACATCGCCCAGCTCATCGCCCTGCTCGACGACATGGCCGCCTTCTCGGCTGCCGACGTCACACCAGCGTGAGCGCGGCCTCGAGCACACGGTCACGACCGGCCAGCAGGTCGTCGAGCGTGGACGTCGCAACGATGTCGGGCACGATGGCGTCACGGACGTCGCCGTGTCCACCGACCTCGTAGTAGTCCGACGAGACCTGCACCACGATCCCGCTGTTCGGCAGCTTCAGCGGCCGTGGGTTGGCGTACAGGTTCGGGCGCCCACCGGTCGGCTCGCCGATGAACACCGCCTCCGTCCGCTTGTCCAATTCGGCAGCGAACAGCGCGGCGGCCGAGAACGTCTGGCGTCCGATGATCACGACCAGCGAGTGTCGACCGGCGAGTGCGGGGTTTGTCGTCAGCACACCGAGCAGCGGGGGGTAGGTGCGATCATTGCCGCCCGGGTTGTAGCGCAGGTCGACGACGAGTCGGTTGATGCCGCCGCCGTTGAGCCCCTCGCCGGTGAGCCCCTCGCCGGTGAGCATGGTGTCGATCGTGTCTGCCAACTGTTCGATCGATGTCGAACCACTCTGGCGAACGACCTCGTTGTACTGCAGATACAGCGTCTGGCCGGCACCAGGCGCGACGGGGTCCATGACGGTCGTCCAGAATGGTTCGTCGATGCGGGCCAGCGACGGTACCGAGGCCATCTTGGCCATGCCGATCGGTCTCGAATCGATACGCGCCGCGAACTCGTCCCACGACAGCTGTTCGGGATCGATGGTCCGCTCCGTTCCATCGGTCAGGCGGACGATGTAGTGCGGCGCATCCACGTCGTCGATGACGCCCGCGGCGTGGAGCACCTCGGGGGTCGCCAGCAGCGCCGGAACGACCAGTTCGATGGTTGCCGCGTTGTCGAATGGCGAGTAGGGCGTCACCGCGTCCACAGCGTCGGCGGTCGGCATACCGTCGATGCTCAGAACCGTGGCGCCGACCAGGGTCGGGTCCGCCGCGGCGACGATGTCGATGTCGTCACCGAACGTGTACAGGTGGACGGCGTAGAGGTGGAACCCGGCCTCGGCCAGGTAGACGCCGGTATGTCCGTCGATCCTGGCGGTCAGGCGCATCACCTCGGCACGGGCGTCATTGTCGCCGAGTGCAGCAAGGCGCTGCGGTGCCGCGGCCAACGAGGCGTCGAACTCGGTCTCGGGTTGACGCCAGAACGGGTTCGGATGGATCCGACGGATGCCCTCACCGAGCACCTGCATGTCCTGGGTCCAACGACTCACCGCAGTTTCCGACCGGTTGGTCGTGGCCGACTCGGGCGCAACGGTCGGCGGAGGAATGGTGGGCGCCGTAACGGTTGCTGCGGGTGTCGGGCGTGCAACGGTCGATGCCGGCGAGGTATCGGTCTCCGACGTGCAGGCGCCGAGGACGGCGACGGCAATCGTGACAGCGCGCACCCTACGGATGGACATGAACAGACATTAGCACGCTTCCGTGTTAGTTGACACGATGCCGTGATAGTTGAATGCGGCAAGGGGTACTACCCGGCGAGGTCCGCTCGCCCGGTCCGCAGGTCGTCCAGCGCCGCCTCGGCGGCGTCCTTGAGCACCGACAGCGTGTCGACGAGATCGGCACGGCGGTCTCCCAGATGGGCGAGCAACCGCTCATCGGCCACGCTGAACATCGCCTCCGTCTCGTCGTGCACCCGTTCGCCTGCTTCGGTGAGACGCACGAGATACGACCGTCCGTCGCGCGGGTTACGTACGCGCACGACGTGATCTCGGCGTTGCATGGCGCCCAGCGTGTCGAGCACGGTCGTCACCGGCATCCCCAGATGCCGGGCGAGATCTGTAGGCGACGTCGGCTGGGTCTCGCGCACTGCGCTGTAGAACGCATATGCCGCCGGGTCGAGTGGCGCATCGGCCAGTGCCTCGGCGAGCAGTGCTCCGACCTGCTGCGATGCCGCGAAGACGAAGTACATCGGGGACAGTGTCCCGGGGGCGGGCAGACGTCGGGCCACGGCGCACATCGTAGGGTCAGCCCACTGCGGTGACCACGCAGGTGGAGGGGCAGGTGGAGGGGCAGGTGGAGGCGCAGGTGGAGGCGCTGCGGTGGAGTCCGGTCGGACGACATGTGTCGTCGGGTTCCGGCGAGTGCTGCCGGGCTCAGTCGCGGAGGTACTCGGTGAGCACGGTCCGGCGAAGCAGTTTGCCGGTATCCGTGTAGGGCATCTCGTCGCGAAAGACGATCGTCTCGGGAGTCTTGGAGCCGCGCAGCTCCGCCCGGATATGGTCACGAAGTTCGTCCGCGGTGGCCGAGGCGTCGTCGGCGAGCACTACCACCGCCACGATCCGCTGGCCCCACTCATCGTCGGGCACGCCGATGACGCACGCTTCGGCGACTGCATCGTGGGCCAGCAGCACCGTCTCGATCTCGGCCGGAGCGATGTTCTCACCGCCGCGGATGATCGTGTCGTCGGAGCGGCCCTCGATGAACAGGTATCCCTCGTCGTCGACGAAGCCCCGGTCACGGGTGAAAAACCACCCGTCGTCATCGAGCACGCTGCCCGACGAGTACTCCCCGGCGATCTGGTCGCCCCGCAGATAGAGGAATCCGACCTCATTCGCCGACAACACCGTCCCGTCGTCGGCACGAACCTCGATCTCGACCATCGGCAGCACTTGCCCGGCCGACGACAGGCGCCGTTTCACCAGCGGATCGTCGGAGTCGAGCGCGGCGCGATGATCATCGGGACCGAGCACGGCGACGGTCGAGGCCGTCTCGGTCAACCCGTACGCATTGACGAATCCCGTGTGCGGAAAGGCTCGCAACGCCGCCGTCAGCACGCGTTCGGAGACCTTGGCCCCGCCGTACGACAGCGACCGCAATGCCGGAGCACCAGCGGAAGTGCTGTCGAGCACGTCGACCACCCGGGCCAGCATCGTCGGCACCACCATGGCGTGCGTGACGCCCTCACCGGCCACCGTGTCGAGCCAGACCTGGGCGTCGAACGCCCGCAGATACACCAGCCGCCGCCCGGCAAACAGGTTCGAGAGCAGATTGGCCACCCCGGCGATGTGGTATGGCGGAACGGACACCAACACCGCGTCGGTCGGGTCGGCCGAACCGAATTCCACCGATCCGAGCAGGTAGGCCATCAGGTGCCGGTGGCGGAGCAACGCCGCTTTCGGTTCGGCCGTCGTGCCGCTGGTGTACAGCACGATGGCGACCTCGTCGATGTCCCAGGCCGGCTCGACATCGGCCGACTCGGGCAGACTCGCCAGCCAGTCGTCGAACACAACCACCTCGCGGCCCAGACCTGCGAGCCGCTCCGCAGTCGGGGCGTCGGCGATCAACAGGGCGCCGGGCTGGCGGTCGATGAGGGCCCCCAGGCGCTCGTCGTCGAGCCGGTAGTTCACCGGGACGAACGGCACGCCGGCCCACGCGGCCGACAGCAACGCAATCGGCAGCATCGGGTGGTTCTCCCCGGCGTATACGACCGCCGCCGCTTCGGCTCCGGCGATCACCGACGCCCCGGCCCGCACCCGGCGGCCCAGGTCCGCTCCCGTGACGGGGGCGTCCGTCGTGCCCAACAGCACGCGGTCGTCGAATCCCGACTCGACCATCTCCACCAGCGACGACAAATGCATGGGATTCTTTACAGCTCCGCTGCCTGATGATCCAAGAAGGCGGCCAATTTGACGCGCGCCGCCGCAGTCCGTGTCGGCAGATGGCCGCGGGGGAAGAGCCCTTCGTGCGGCGTGTACTGCTTGAGCAGGTCGCGGGCGAGGGCCAACTTGTGCACCTCGGTAGGGCCGTCGGCCAGTGCCAACGCCTCGGCGCCGACCATCCAGCGGGAGAACGGCATCTCGTTGGAGATTCCCAGCGAACCATGGAGGTGCATCGAGCGCTGCACGACGTCGTAGAGCACCTTGGGCATCGCCGCCTTGATCGCCGAGATGTCCTTGCGCACCTTGCGGTAGTCGTGATGCTTGTCGATCAGCCAGGCCGTGCGCAGGACCAGCAGGCGGAACTGCTCGATCTCGATCCACGAGTCGGCGATCTTCTCCTGCGTCATCTGCATCGTGGCCAGTGCACCTTGACGGGTCTGGCGGGCGAGTGCCCGCTCGCACATCAGGTCGAACGCCTGGCGGACGGTGGCGATCGTCCGCATGGCGTGATGGACGCGCCCGCCGCCGAGGCGGGTCTGGGCGATGGCGAACGCCTGGCCCTCACCACCGAGCAGGTTCTCGTGGGGGATCCGTACGTTGTCGTAGTGGATGTAGGCGTGCGAGGCATCCTCGTCGGATTCCGTGCCGATGCCGACGTTGCGCAGGATCTTGATCCCCGCCGTCTCGGCCGGCACGATCGCCATCGACATTCCCTGATAGGCGCTGACGTCGGGATTGGAAACGGCCATGACGATGAAGAAGCTGGCGAAACGAGCGTTCGAGGAGAACCATTTGTGGCCGTTGAGCACCCATTCGTCGCCGTCGCGCTCCAGGCGGGTGGTGAACAGCGTCGGGTCGGCACCTGCGTGCGGCTCGGTCATCGAGTAGCACGACGAGATCTCGCCGTTGAGCAGCGGCTCGAGGTAGCGGGCCTTCTGGTCGTCGGTGCCGTAGTGGGCGATGATCTCGGCATTGCCCGAGTCGGGAGCCTGACAACCGAAGATCGTCGGCGCCCAACCCGAACGGCCGAGCAGTTCGTTGAGCAGGGCCAGCTTGACCTGGCCGTAGCCGGCCCCACCAAGCTCCGGTCCAAGGTGGCAGGCCCACAGCCCCTGGTCGCAGACCTGCTGCTGCAGGGGCTTGACATGCTCGATCACACGACGGTTCGACTTGTCGTACGGATTCGGCAGCACCAGGTCGAGCGGCTCGATCTCCTCGGTGAGGAAACGGTCGACCCAGTCGAGCTTCTCCTGAAATTCCGGCTCGGTCTCGAAGTCCCAACCCATGTGATACCCCCAGGCGTTCGTGGAAACAGGTTCTGACACTACTGTCAGCCCCCATGAGCGATGTTGCCCGAGTCGACGTTCCCGCCCTGGCCCGCTGGATGGATGCCAACGACGTACCGGGCACCGGCGAGCTTCCCGACCTCGGTTCACTCAGCGGCGGATCGCAGAACGAGTTGACGCTGATCAAGCGGGGCGGACGGACGATGGTGATGCGCAAGCCACCGGCGGGCGCCGTCGCCGATCGGCTCGATGGCATCCGGCGCGAGCACCGCCTGGTGCGCGCCCTGAAGGGTGCCGACGTGCCCCATGCCGAGTACATCGCCGGCACCGACGATCCCGACCTGCTCGGCATGCCCTTCTACATCATGGAGGCGGTCGACGGTTGGTCTCCAGCCGACCTGCACGGTTGGGCCGAGCCATTCGCGTCCGATGCCGCGCTGCGTCCAGGGCTCGCCGTCGAGTTGGTCAGAGGGGCGGCGTTGTTGGGCAACGTCGATTGGCAGGCCCGCGGGCTCGAGGGGTTCGGGCGACCGGAGAACTTCCACGAGCGCCAGGTCGATCGATGGCTGACCTTCCTCGATCGGATCAAGTGCCGTGAGCTGCCGGGCCTCGACGAGGCATCCGCATGGTTGCGCACCCACAGGCCGGCGCACTACTCCCCGGGCATCATGCACGGCGACTACCAGTTTGCCAACGTGATGTACCGCCACGGAGCGCCGGCGGAGTTGGCGGCGATCATCGACTGGGAGATGACGACGATCGGCGATCCGTTGCTCGACCTCGGCTGGATCCTGCAGCAATGGCCGAGCGAAGGCGACGACCCGACCGGCGGATATGTCGATCTCACCGGCATGCCGTCGCGCGCAGCGATGTGCGCCGAGTACGAACGACATTCCGGACGTTCGACGCAGGACATCGACTACTACGTGATCCTCGCCCGGTGGAAGCTGGCCATCGTGCTCGAACAGGGGTACAGCCGGTTCCTCGCCGGTGCGGCTGTGAATCCCCAGGTCGAGGCCTTCGGACCGATCGTTCTCGACCTGATGGCCCGCGCCGGCGCGCTCGCCACCGAGTTGGGTAACGCGTGATCAATCCAGCCGACGTCGACTTTCCGTACCCTGACGCCGTTCGTTTCGGCCCGGCGGACGACTCGCTGCACCCTCCGGGGCCGTCGAGCGACTGGACCGAGACGACGTGGTGGTCGTTCAACGTGCCCGAGCGGGGGTTGGGCGGATGGCTGTATATCCAGATCCGCCCCAACCTCGGCGTGTCGAGCGGCGGAGCCTTCGTCTACGGACCCGGCCGGTGGATGGTCTCGGAGCAGCCGTACTACGCGTACTTCCACCATCTTCCCCTCCCCGAGCCGATGGACCTGCGCAACGTGAAGTTTGGCAACGGGGTTTCCGTGCGCGTGCTCGAACCCGGGATGCGGTACCGCGTGGGGTATCAGTTCCGTGATCACACCGAGTTCACCGCCGACCTGCTGTTCGAGGGGCTGACTCCCCCGGTGCCACACCTGCGTGGCGCCGCGCCGTTCACCGGCTCGTCGCACTACGACCAGCACGGCCGGGTGACCGGGACGTTGCAGCTGAACGGCGAGACGATCGACGTCGACTGCATCGCGGTGCGCGACCGCTCGTGGGGACGGCGGCCCGAGCACGTCGGCCTCGGGACACGGCGGCTCAGTTACGTCTTCGGGGCGGGGTCGTCCGCGGAGGCGTTCCTGGTGTTCACGCAGCCGCCGGTTGACGACCAGTTGGCCGAGGTCGAAAATCTGTCGTCCGGCTATCTGCTGCGTTCGGGCAAGCTCCGGCGGCTGACCTCCGCGGTGCGGTCCAATCGCCGTGACCCGGCGACCGGCGGCGTCGAACACATCACGATCGACGGGGTCGATTCCGACGGCCGCGAACTGCACGTGACCGGCGACGCCGTCAGCCGACTCGCCCTCGTCAATGCCAGCCTCTGCGTCGGCACGATCATGCGATTCTCGATCGACGGCCGGGAGGGCTGGGGCGAGGACCAGGACGTATGGCCCCACGCCCGTTTCGCCCAGATGCGCCGCGCGTTCATCGGATCACCCGATGTCTGAGTCGACTCGGCTTCCACCGGCGATGACGTCGTGGATCGAGGAGGTCACGGGCACCACCGTCGTCCACGCCGATCGCCAGGCAGGCGGCGGTCGCAAGGAGGCGTGGTTCGTCGACGTCGCCGACACCGACGGGGTAATCAGCGAACTGTTTCTGCGCTGGGATCAGAGCGACCCGGCGGTCACCGGTGATCCGTGGACGGTGCGTCGGGAAGCCGCGGTCTACCGAGCGCTGCGCGAAACGCCGATCCCGGTGGCCCATTTCGTCGCCATGCATCCGACGGCCCAGGCGATGCTCGCCACGCGGGTCCACGGCAAGAACTGGTTCTCGCACATCAAGGATCCGGTCGAGCAACTCGCCGTCGCCCGGGACTTCATCGGCCATCTCGCCCAGCTCCACCGGCTCGACGTTCGCTCGCTCGACCTGCCCGAGTGGGATCTGGCCGCCTCGGTGCCCAACATGGTCCGCGCCCAGCTTGACGAAATGGACGCGTTGGTCGCGTTCCGCGGCGGCGAGCGAGAGCCGCTGTTGGAGTTGTCGATGCGCTGGTTGCGGGCCAATGTTCCCGAGTACGACGGCCGGGCGGTGGTCGTGCAAGGTGACACCGGCCCGGGCAATTTCATGTACGCCGACGGTCGGGTCACGGCCATCGTCGACTGGGAACTGGCCCATCCGGGCGACCCGATGGATGACCTCGCCTGGGTGGGCCTGCGGTCGGTGCAGGAGCCGTTCACCGACCTGCGTGATCGCTTCCGCGAGTACGCCGAACTCGGCGGTCACCCGGTCGACCTCGACCGCATCCGCTACTACCGGGTGCTCGCCGAGGCAAAGATCCTGGTCATGAGCCATGGCGTGTCACTGCGACCGTCGCCCGAATCGGCCGGTGACGGCAGCGACATCGGAGCGAGACTGATCTTCGGCCAACTCCATCGCCGGCTGTGCGCCGAGGTGTTGGCCGATGTGATGGGCTTCGATCTTCCTACGGTGGATCTTCCGCCCGAACCGGACGAGGCGATGCGCGACGTGTTGTTCGATGTCGTGCTGTCGCAGCTACGTGACGTGATCACTCCGCGGATCACCGATTCGTACGCCGCTCAACGCACCAAAGGCCTGGCGCGAGTGCTCAAGTACCTGGCTCAAGCGTCACGGCTCGGCCCGGTGTTCGAGCAACAAGAACTCGACGACCTGGCCGATCTGCTCGGCGCTCGACTCCCGACCGTCGCCTCGGGTCGAGCCGCACTCGGCAATGCGATCCGGGCGCGGCAGGTCGCCGAAGTCGACGCACTCGGCGTGATTTATCGCCAACTGCTCCGCGACAACGAGTTGCTCCGCAGTGCCTCGGGCGTCCTCGCCGATCGTCATTACACCGCCGCTTGTTAGTCGTCGCCAGCCGGCCGACGAGCGGGTTCAGCGGGGGGCGAAGCGCTGGCCGCCGTCGAGGCGGATCGTGCCACCGTTCAGCATCGGGTTTTCGATGATGGCGATCGCCAGACGGGCGTATTCCGCAGGCTTGCCCATCCGCTTGGGGAAGGCGGCGTCCTTGGTCAACGCCCCCTTGAACTCCTCGGGAATCCCCGAGGTGATCCCGGTGTCGAACAGGCTCGGCGCCACGGCGTTCACCCGGATGCCGAAGTTCCCCAGGTCACGGGCCATGGTCAGCGACATTCCGGCGATGCCGGCCTTGGCCGCGGTGTAGGCGACCTGACCGATCTGCCCTTCGAAGGCGGCGATCGAGGAGGTGTTGATGATCACGCCCCGCTCGTCGTCCTCGTTCGGCTCGTTGGTATGCATGTGCCAGGCCTGCAGCCGATTGAGGTTGAACGTGGCGATCAGATTCAGCTCGATGGTGAAGCGGAAATCCTCGAGGGAATGCGGGCCTTCCTTGCCGATCGTGCGGGCACCGCGGCCGCCGCCGGCCGTGTTGATCGCCACATCGAGTCCACCGAGGGCCGCGACCGCCTCGTTGATCACCAGTTCCACGCCCTCGTAGTCCATCACGTTGCACGGGTGGAACGTGCCGCCGATACCGGCGGCCACTTCGGCGCCGGCGGACTTCTCCAGGTCGAGAATGGCCACCTTCCCACCGCCGGCAGCGATCTTCTCGGCGGCCGCCCGGGCCATGCCCGATGCTCCGCCCACCACCATGGCGCGCAATCCGTTGATCTGCATGACGACTCCCATTGGGTCTTGGCCTGTTCGGCCTGTGGTCGAACCGTTCGGCATCCTGCTCGGATCCGACATCGACGTCAACTCGACCGGCAGCACGGGATAGTAGGGTGGATGAAGGCGCGAAGTAGGACCACGATTACCGTCGATCGGGAGTTGCTCGATGAGGCCCAGGGGATGACGGGTCGTATCAGCGCGTCGGAGACGATCGATCACGCGTTACGGGAGTTGCTCAAGGCTGAACGTCTACGGCGAGACATCGCCGCATACGAAGCCATTCCGCCGACGGTTGATGAAGTGGCGCTCGCGCAGGTGTCTGCGCCGTTCGGTGACCTGGCCGACGAGACCGACTGGGAAGCGACGTATGCCGACCAGGCCTGAGCCTCGCTGCGGCGAGCCGTGGCTCGCAGTTGGTCGCCCGCACCTCGTTCCGGAAACTTGTCGGTTCGGTTCGTTCGTCAACACTGAAGGCGCTCTGCGCCGCGTTGGCGGTTGCAGTCGACTGCGGCTGACCGCCTAGCGATTCGATGTCATTGGACTGCCCAGTACGCGATGTGGGTCGTGACCTGGACGAACCCAAACCTGCGACACCTTCTGGGCGTCAGACGAGTGAAGGGCGACCGGCGAGCGGATCGGGTAGACGGTTCCAGCCGAACGTCCCATCCTGCCGGAGCCGAACGACCAGGGCGCCGACATGCCCGTCGACGGCGACAGCCCGATCGTTCTGATGCTTGATCGCGTACCAGGTCGAGGAGCATCCGACGTACGCGACGTCGCCGAGCACGACGTTGAAGGCTTCATGAAGGTGCCCCGACAGCACGAGGCGGACATCGTTACGATGCGAAAGGGCGGCGACCAAGTCGGCTGCCCCCTCCACGCGGAACCATGGGTGGGTGCTGGTGGTGATCAGCGGATGATGCATCGCCAGCAGCGTCGGCGGCCCGTCCGACTCA
Organism: Actinomycetes bacterium; assembly: GCA_031371195.1. Lineage (GTDB taxonomy): Bacteria > Actinomycetota > Acidimicrobiia > Acidimicrobiales > Ilumatobacteraceae > JANMJD01. The sequence continues at coordinate 17,197 of JANMJD010000507.1, forward strand.
CCGAGGCGATCCAACACCTCGTCGGCGTCCACCCGACCATGTTCCTTTCCACAAATCGCCGTGTCGATCGTGAGTACGCGCCATCCGCCGACAGCGACCTCGGTCGGGGTCGGGAACGTGTCGGCGAGTGTTGCGCGATCGTCGTGGTTCCCAGGGGTGACCATCACGGTCGCCCGCACGGAAGCATCGGCGAGAATACTTCGTACCCGCTCATACGCGGTGCGGGAGCCGTCATCGGCGATATCGCCGGTGAGCAACAGCAGGTCGGGTCGCAGCTCCACGGCACCGGCAACGGCGCAACGGAGCATCGCATCGGGACCACTCGGATCGTCATCGGACACCCGGCCGAGATGGCAGTCGGAGATCTGTACGACACAGGGCTCGTCGTCCGATCGGCTGAGGATCTCGGATACTTCCTGGCTCACGGACACCTCGCTTCCCCCTTACCGTACGTCGTCCCCATCCCCCGAATGCACGCGATCCATCCACGCGACCCACCGACTCCGGCGAGTGACGGTACTGTCAGATTCGTGGGCTATTATTCACTCATGTCACGCTCCAGCCAGTCTCCGGAGGTCGATCGATGAATGAGGTTTCGATCATCGAGCGGCCCGGCGGTGTCGGGGCGACGGGCGCGCCGGGGCAACCGATGATGCTCAACCATGTGGCCTACATCACCCATGACACGTCGGCGACGGTGGCGTTCTACACGCACATGCTGGGCATGGAGCTCGTCGCCGCCGTGATGGACGACCGCATCCCGTCGACGGGCGATCCGGTGCCGTACTTCCACTCGTTCTTCCGCATGCAGGACGGCTCGAACCTGGCGTTTTTCGAGGCACCGGGGCTCCCGCCGCAGGCCGAGATCACCCACCCGGCCTACGACATCTTCGAGCACATCGCCCTCGAGGTGGAGTCACGCGAAACGGTCGACACCTGGCACGCCTGGCTGGTCTCCCAAGGGGTCGACGTGGTCGGGCCGGTGAACCACGGGATCATCTACTCGATCTATTTCTACGACCCCAACGGCATCCGCCTCGAGCTGACCACGCCGTTGGATCCCACATGGAACGACCAGGGCGAACGCGCCCGCGAATCGCTGGCGGAATGGGAACAGGTCAAGGCGACCGCTCATGCCTCCGGGCGCGACATGTCGGCGGTCCTCGCCGATCTGACCCGGCAGCGGAGCCACCGGCGAGCGCTCGAGGGCGACGACGCCTCCCCTGGTGGACCGGATACCGGCGGACCAGCCACCGATGGATGAGACGCTGATCCCCCGAATCATCAGCGTCGACGATCACGTCGTCGAGCCGGCACATCTCTGGCAGACGTGGCTGCCGGCCAGGTTCCGCGAGGCCGGACCACGCGTCGAGCGCCGCGGGGTGCGCAAGATCGACTTCGCCGGTGCAGCCGCATACAAGGAGGACTTCGACGACGACTCCCCCACCAAGGCCGACACGTGGATCTACGAGGGACTCGTCTACACCCACAAGCGGATGGTGGCCGCTGTCGGCTACCCCCGCGACGAGATGACGATGACGCCGATCACCTACGACGACATGCGCCCCGGGTGCTACGACCCCAAGGCCCGGCTCGAGGACATGGACGTCAACTGGGTCGAGGCATCGGCGTGCTACCCGACGTTCCCCCGCTTCTGCGGGCAGACGTTCGCCGAGGGCAAGGACAAGGATCTCGGCCTCGCCTGCGTACTCGCCTACAACGACTGGACGGTCGAGGAATGGTGCGGCGACTCCGGCGGCCGGCTGATCCCGATCTGCCTGGTCCCGCTGTGGGACCCGCTGCTGGCCACCGCCGAAGTGCGCC
>JANMJD010000021.1:0-6148 GCA_031371195.1 Actinomycetes bacterium
GCTAACCGTGACGACCGCCAGTTCGCCGACCCGGACCAGTTCGATATCGAACGATCGAACGCGTCGGAACACCTCGGCCTCGGGTACGGCGCACATTCGTGCCCCGGAGGCCATCTCGCCCGCATGGAATTACGCGCCCTGCTCGACGCTCTGTTGCCCCGAGTTGAACGGTTCGAGATCGAATCAGTCACCCGAAAGCTGAACAACGTCATTCGCGGCCTCGAAACTTGCATGGTGAATGCCGTCCCGGCCTGAGTGGGGCGACGAGCGGGTCGTAGACCTCGAGGTACATCTTCGACAACTCCGCTCCGCCGGGCCACGGCGTCTCCCGGGCGACCGGGATGTGTGAATGCTCGGCGAACCACAGCGACTCGAATCCACGCGCCTCGACCTCGGCCGCGAGGGGCCCGGCTGGATCGCCGTCGCCGTCGGAAAGGTGCAGATGCCGAACTTCATGAGCCCAATCTCGCCACGTCAGCCGAGGGCAGCGCGCAGTTGTTCGAGAAGGCCCGATGCAGTTCGGGATTCGGAGGTGGAGCCGAACACGTACTGGTCCGGCCGGGTGAGCACACCTGTGGCGTGGTGTGCTTGAAGCCAGCCGGTAAAGACGCCGTCGGCGTCGGTGAGGTGCCCTTCGACGTCGGAGTCCAGGGTCGCGACGGTGCCGCCGATCGACGCGAACCAGGCGAGCAACTGAGCGTCGAGATCGCCGAGCGCGGCACTGGAACTCGTGATCAGCGTGAACCCTGACCCGAGCAGATCGTCGGCTCGGCCTGGCTCACCGGTACCGCGGCTGAAGTTGCCCTGCACCGACAGAGTGCCGGCCAGCAGATCGGCCGAATCCCCGGCGACGACCGGGCTCGACATCCTCGGCGGCGGGGGCGGCGGTGGCGCTTGGCCCGAGCGCATCGCCGCATCGCGACCAGCGGCGGCCATCGGGTTGAGTTCACACGACACCTTGCCCATCTCAACCGAGACGTGGACCGCGTGATGCACGAACGGCAACCGCTCTGGACTGTACGAGCGAAGCACTTCGACCGATGCCAGGTCGCGCAGCACCAGGTCGAGTTTCCACGCCAGGTTGTTGGCGTCGCGGATACCGGTGCACATGCCTTCGCCCATGAACGGCGGCATCACGTGGGCGGCGTCGCCGGCGAGGAAGACTCGTCCATCTTGTAAGGATTCAGCGATCAGGGATCGGAAGTTGTAGACGGCGGAGCGGACGAGTTCGGCCCGGTCGGGCCCGGTGACGTCGCCGAGGAGTTCCCAGATTCGCGCCGGATCGGCGAAGTCTTCGGGTGTTTCACCGGGGAGCAGCATGAACTCCCAGCGGCGATGGCGGGTGCCGTTGCCGACGACGGTGACCGGTCGAATCGGGTCGCAACGCTGGCTGGCCGCCGGAAGGTGGTCGAAATCGGCCATGTCGAACGGACGAATGTCGACGACCAGCCAATACTCCGAGAACCCAAGATCGGCCTGGCCGATGCCGGCAGCCGGTCGCACCACCGAGTTCGCCCCGTCGGCACCGACGACGTAACGCGACCGAATCGTCGTCGTCTCCCCACCATCGGCCACTGCGGTGATCGCGACCTCGTCGCCGATCTGAGCGACGGCTTCGACTGCGTACCCCAACATCACGTCCACGCTGGGCTCGCGACTCACCCGGGTGCGCAGGGCCGCCTCCATCGTCGGTTGGTGGAACAGCACATCGGGCCATCCGGATGGGTGAGGGGGAATGTCGATTCGCATGATCGGGTCACCGTCGGCACCGAACCACGTGTACTCCGCAACGGGCAACAGCTCGTGGGCGATGTCGTCCATCACGCCGAGGTTCTGCATCACTCGCAGGACCTCGCCGTCGCTGCGAACGGCGCGGGGAAGCGGATAGATATCGCGATGCCGTTCGATCACCGCGACCCGATGCACACGGCTTCCGAGCAGGCCGGCGAGTACCTGCCCGACCGGTCCGTAGCCGACAATGGCGACGTCGTACAGCTCAGATGTCTGCGTCACCTTCAGGCGCCACGCGTGACGGGCTGGTGGCCCCACTGGCTGATCGAGTCGTACGCCCGGTTCTCGTCCCAGTCGGGACCGACCTCACGGGCGCCGTAGCCGACCTCGATCTGGAAGCCGGCAGGAGTCATGGTGTAGAAGCTGAACATCTAGTCGTTGTCGTGCTTGCCGAGGCCGTTCGGGATCGGGTGCCCAGCGGCGAACGCCCGGTCGAATGCCGCGCCGACATCGTCGGCGCTGTAGGTCTCGACCATGAAGTGGTGCATCTTCTTCGGGGCCGGCGGTCCGGGTGGGCAGATCAACGCCAGCGTGTGGTGTCGTGGATTGGCGTGATAGAAGCGGCCCGACAGCATCACGCCCGGCGCGACTTCGAGATCGATCCAGTCCGTCTGGCGCATGCCGAGCCCATCGACCACGAACCGGTGCGACCCCTCGGCGTCACCGACCATGAACACGCTGTGCCCAAACCCCATCCCATCGGTCTTGAAACCTCCGGGGACCAAGGTCGATTGAAAGGCCGTGTCGGCGGCGGCGAGGCCGTGCACGATCTCGACCGGTACACCCCACGGCGAGACCGACTTGACCATGCCATCAACCTTGCGAGCGGCGCACTCGTCTCGGGAGCCTGATTCCACCGAGAACCCGAGGCTAGTGAGCCGCCCAGCGACTTCGGCCATCTCCGTCGCCGAGGCGACCTGAAATCCGAGCACGGTCGCATCATCCGCCGGGCCCGCAGTGGCGAGCACCCGATGTACGCGATCGTCGTTGCGCCATGTGAGCGTGTCGCCGACGGGTGCTGCCGGAACGAGGCCGGCGACGCCTTCGATGACGGCGCGAAGTCCGTCGATGTCGGCGACTTCAACGCCGAGATAGGCCAGTTCAATCGACATGTCAGGCTCCAGTCAGGATTCGGTTGAGGTTGCCGTGAACGTAGTGGTGATCGATCCGATGCCCTCGATCGTCGAGACCAACACATCGCCCGGAGCGAGGAACCGCGGGGGTGTGCGCGCCGCCCCCACCCCGGACGGCGTACCGGTAAAGATCACATCGCCCGGATACAACGTGACAATGCCCGAAAGCCGCTCGATCAACGCCGGCACCGAGAAGATCAGGTCGCTGGTGCGTGAATCCTGCATGGTCTCGCCGTTCAGCGTGCACGACAGCGCCAGATCATCAGCGTCGGCGAACTCGTCGGGTGTCACCAGCCACGGCCCCATCGGGCCGAAGCCAGGGAACGACTTGCCGAGACTGAACTGCGGGACCGGCGGCCGAAGCTGCACCGCCCGGTTCGACAGGTCCTGTCCGATGGTGAGCCCGGCAATGTGCGACCAGGCATCGGCTTCACGTACTCGGTGGGCGACGCGACCGATGACGGCGACCAACTCGACCTCCCAGTCGATCCCATCGCTCGGCAGGTCCACCGTTGCGTACGGCCCGGTGATGCACGACGGGAACTTGGTGAACGTCGGCGGAAACTCCGGGTTCGGCGCCCCGACCTCACGGGCGTGGCCGGCGTAGTTCATGCCAATCCCGAACGACTGCGCCGGGCGCGGCGCAGGGGCGTCGAGCTTGTCGGTGTCGAACGACACCGCCGTAGCGGACACCGTCGCCGCCCACACGGTGAATGCATCCCACTCGGCGTAGCACGCCTTCGGGTCCGGACCGAATCGGCCGTCCGATGCCGACGCGACATCAATCGCACCCTCGTCCGACAGGATGACGGCCCGACCGTTGAGATTCCCAAGCCGCATGAACGCTCTCCCTCGTGTCGACGCCGATTGCGGCGTAGAATCGATTCTACCTTAACCGATCGATTCGCCCGTCGCTGCACGCCGGTTGGTCCAGACCGCCCGGCGCACCGGTCGATTCCCCGAAACCAACGTCTCGATCCATAATCGATTTGTTGAGGTTCGTCTGTTTCTGAGCCGACATGATGTACATTCCTCGTCATGCGTCAACGTCTGGGGCGATCGCTGACCGAGGAGGTGTACGCGGAACTGCGTCAGGCAGTACTGCATGGGCAGATCTCCCCAGGAGACCGGCTCCACCTCGGGGAACTCGCGGCGACCAAGAGTGTCAGCCTCGGAGTCGTGCGGGAAGCAGTCACTCGACTGGCCAGCGAGGGTCTACTGGAGTCGACGCCGCAGTCGGGGTTTCGGGCCCGGACGTTGTCGCACCAACATCTGTCGGACCTCACCTGGGCCCGATGCGAAATCGAAGGTCTCACGGTCCGCGAGTCCGTGACCCACGGCGACACCGAGTGGGAGGCATCGCTGCTCGCCGCCCATCACGTGCTGTCGGCCACACCGCCGCACATTGACAGGACCGTGAATCCCGCCTGGATGACCGCCCACCGCCGGTTTCACACCGCACTCGCCGCGGCCTGCCCGAACACCACGCTCGTCGACATACGCCAGCGTCTGTTCGATGAGGCCGAGCTGTACCGCCATTGGTCAGCCCGCGGCTCTGGATCGCAACGCGACATCGGCGCCGAGCACGCTGCAATCCTGGCCGCGGCGTTGTCGCGCGACGCGGCGTACTCCGTGGAAATGCTCCAGCAGCACCTGCGCTACACCGCCCAGTTCGTCGTCGAAAACCCCGACGTCGTCAATGCCGTGGCGAAGGAATCCGCCACACAGCGGTGAGTCCAGAGTTCCCGAGCCGGCGTATGCGGGCTGCCGCTTCGAGGTCGCGAAATCTGTCGGCGCCGGCTGCCCGGGCCGCGACGACGAAGCAGGCGGGTGAGAACGTCGGTAAGGATCTCGTCGAATTGCAGGCGACCATCACGTCCTCGGAAATGGTCGGCCCGCCACGGCGCTGGTCGCCAAAGTCGACACGCGCTGAGGAGGCGTGCGGATGCTGGGTACAACTTGACCTCAGCCATCTGTTCGCCGTCACGTCCAGCACCGTCACCCTCACGTGGTGCGACAGTCGCAGCCGAACGACGCCGTGGTCCATCGTCAGGTCACGACGCTCGCCGGTACATGATCTTGCCGAGGATCTCGGCTGCCGCGGCGTCGGCGCCGGGTACAGCATGTTGCCTAAAAGTCCAAGGTCGTGGACGTGCGGCGGTGTTCGAGGCGGCGCGACACTGCGACGACGGAGATGTTCGCTTCAAGCATTTCGTAGCCATGAAATGCCGTAGATCGTGCAGCCTGAACGGGCAGACCGGCAGCACGAATGTGCCGGCGGCATCGCGCTGCCTGAGAGGCGAGCCTGAACGGTGGATATCGAACGTTCATCGGTGGGCGCGATAGGAGGGTGGGCTGACGATATCCGTCGGACTCGAGCGGTGCGGTTGAGCGACACCGGACACTCCGGTGTCCGCAACGTCATCGCAGGACGGTGGATCCCGAGGGCTCGTCTGGGCCGTTCCCGAGGTCCAAGCTGTACTGGATTCCGACCGTTGGTGACGTCGCCAAGCTCACGGCAGTGACGCTGACGATCGTCGCGGGCGAGGGAGCAGACGGCTACGGGCTTCGCCGAGACATTCGGGCGAAACGGCGACGGGGTGAAGACATCGCACGGGCGATACTTCTGGCCGTCCGCCGGTGATCTTCCCGCGCCCGGCGTGTGGCGAGTCGTGGCGTCTCACAGGGGCTGGCGGTGGATGCTTCGAGTCGACCGTCACGTAGCACCGAGCGCGGCGGCCTTGATAATGGCGCGACGGCTGAGTGGACTACTCCGATGGCGAACAAATCCCTGGATGGTTCATGTCCGGCACCAGACCAGACGACTACGAGCGCGGGGCTGTCGCTGGTGAGGACTTGGACGGCCACACGTGGCCTACCTGCGTTGCGGTGGCCTCGTATCCGTCGGAACACAGCAGAATGGCGCTCGCCCTGGGGACATCGCCCGTTTCCAGAATGGTTGATGCGAGCGTGTTCAGCGGTCGAGGGTCGGGCTGGTTTCGTCGAGGCGACCGAGGATGCCCAGCACCGTGTCGATCAGCTGCGAACGGTCAGCCATCACATCGACCGCGCCCAGTCCCACGAGCTCGTCGCGGCGTCGCACTGCCCACGTCCCGGCATAGACGACGACCGGGGGACCAGATCTGACCGCCGGATGGCGGAGAAACGTCGCCCCAGCGTCGTTCAGGCACACGAGACAGGGCGCGTAGTCGCCCGCTTCGTCG
>JANMJD010000058.1:0-3901 GCA_031371195.1 Actinomycetes bacterium
GATCGATCTGCCGATCGAGGAGCCAGGCTGCTGCGACCACGGCTGAGATGACGGGGATCAACGAGTAGTCGCCGACCAGTTCGGGGACCATCACGACCGCCATCAATGGTGACCGCAGGCCCACTGCGACGCCGACGGCCATCGCCGCGATCGTGATCGACCAGCGGTCGACGGGCTCGATGCCGACGGCCGACAGCGCGAATGAGGCGAGCAATGCGAATCCGACCGCCACGCTCAAGGTCGGGGTGAGCGCGCCGCCCGGCACCCCGGATGCGAGCGCCGCAGTCGTGCCGACAAGCTTCCCGATGGCCAGCGCTACGGCCAACCCGATGGTGACGGCGCCTGCGGAGGAGCGCAGCGCCTCCACCCCGTTCCCTGCCGCGTCGCGGAACAGCGCGACAGAACCACCGGCGATCACCGCGAGCGTCATGGTCGCCGCGATTGGGCGTGTGGCGAACCGCTCGGTGAGTGCGTTCGATCCCAAACGGACCCGAGCCTCCAACAGCAGTCGAGCACCCGTCACCGCGGGCACGAGCGCGATGAGAGCGCCGATCGCGATCGACGATGTCCTCGCCGCAGCCATCGTGGGGAACACGGGGTGGCCATCGAGTACCCGCGTCGAGAACACGTGGCCGGCTATCGCTCCGGCAATCGTGAACAGGGACCCCCTTCGGCTTCGTCGCACGTTCAAGTGCTCATCGAGATACAACACCGCGGCGATCGGCGCGTGGTAGGCGGCGGCGAAGCCGGCGGCCATGCCGGCCGCGGCGAGTGCATCCCCGCGTCCTCCAGTCCTCCGCCCGAGCGCCGAGCCGAACGCGCCGCCGCCCTCGATGATCGCTGTCTCACGTCCGATCGAGGCCATCGCCACCGTGGCCAACCAGGTGCCGGCGATCCGCATCGCACTACCGCGCACCGAGATCCGGCGGTCCTCCCCCCGCGCCGATGCCGCGACAGCCTCGACACCGAGACGGCCGGTCCACGTTGCCTGCGACCATCGGCCTATCGCGGCGGCGACCATCACCGCCGACGTGACGACCAGGCCGACCTCGACACGAGGCAGCATGCGGGCGGCGGCAACCGGGCCGGGACTGCCGCTGATCAGCCGCAGCACATGTTCGGCAGCCCGCGTGAAGATATGGGCAAATGTGGCGGCGAACGCCACGACAACGACGAAGAGAGCGACCGTCGCAACCCACGGGCGACGCGGGTCGAAATCCAATCCAACCGCACCTGACTGCACTGCGAACCCGTCCTTGCTGCGGGAAAGCACTGTACAACGCCCGATGAGCCCGTTGAAGCCGGACAGACCGGGTGCCCGGACAAGGACCATCGCAGTCCTTGGCTATCGGACATCGATATATCATACTCTGATCATGACTCGTCGTCCCATCGACAAACCGATGCCCGCTGCCTCGATGTATCTCCTACTCGCATTGCTCGATGGGGAGAACCACGGGTATGCGTTGATGCGCGTCGTCGATGAGCAAAGCGAGGGTGCGGTTCACATGGGCCCGGGCACCCTCTACGGCACCCTCAACCGGCTCCTCGCTGACAATCTGATCGTCGAAACAACCGACGATGCCGACCGGTCGGGCAACGAACGCCGCCGCTACTACCGCCTCACCCAAGACGGCGAGCAGGTCGCCCACGCCGAACTCGACCGGCTCCGCACTCTCGTCAACCGGTTTCGAACCACCCCACGGCTCGGCGGTGCCCCGGCATGAACCCCCAACGGAGTATCGCGGCCTACCGCCGTCTGTCGGCGCTGTACCCGAAGTCGTTTCGCGACGAATACGGCGAGGACCTCGTTGCCACCTTCACCGAGCAACTGAGCAACGACAGTTCGATCCGCGTCTGGTTGTCGACCATCCGTGATCTCTTTGCCACCGTCCCGTCCCAACATGTGGAGGCCCGAATGAACCGTCCCACACCGCAAACCGTCGCGGTGATCTCCACCGGCGTCGTCGTCGGGGCTCTCGTGCTCGCGGTCGTCGCCGGCACCGGCCCAGTCGTCGGTGTCTTCCTGGTTGCCGGTCTCGCCGCGCTGGTCGTCGCCACCCTGGCGTGGAGAGCAGCCCGGCCCGCCGACCGAAGCGGTGCGAATCGTTGGCGCACGGTGCTCATCGTCGGCGTCGCCCTTCTGACCGCCGTCATCGTGGTGATCAATGTTCCTCCGTACAACGACAGGGAACTGCCCGAAGCAGCATGGGCGCTGATGATGCTGTCGCTGGTCTGCGGTGTCGTATTGATCACGATCGGGCTCACGATGGGCATCGCCCGCCTGTCGACGCGCCACGCCACCACCGGCTGACGCGACCGATGTTTCGATGACTCCGCACGCCGGACCGGAAATTGCACCCACTGCCATCCATACTCGGGAGTCCGAGGCTGGTGAGCACCGGCCGCCACCGGCGGTGCTCGCCGCCGAGACCATCCGCGTGATGGTCGTTGCCGGTATCCCCTATGGAGCGGTCGTCGTCGGTATGGGTAGCCGACTTGCCATGCTGCTGCTGCGGGTCACGTCCCCTCCCCGAGTGATCGGCATGCGCAGCGATGACGATTTCGTCATCGGACGTTTCACGCTCGCCGGCACCTACAACCTGCTCGTCATCGGCGCGGCGGTCGGGATCATCGGGGCGGGCGTCCACCTCCTCGTGGCGCCGCGTCTTCTGGGTCCGGCGTGGTTCCGGTACCTCACCGTCGGCCTCGCATCGGCGGCCGTGGTCGGCTCGATGCTCGTTCACTCGCGCGGCGTCGACTTCACCCAACTTCAACCAACCTGGCTGGCGATCGGCCTGTTCGTTGCCCTGCCCGGTCTGTTCGGCACATTCATCGGGCCGGCCTTGAACGCCGTCGGGAGGACCGACTCGTGGACCAGGCGCGGCCGCCGGCGATGGCTCCTCCCAGCCGTCGCCGTCGTCTGTTTCCCGCCGGTCGTCCTGGTTGTCGTCATGGCGGTCATCGTGGTAACCGTGCTCACGACAATCAGCGCCAACACGCTGCTGAGTCGGGTTCGCTCCACCCGAATGTTCACGCTCCTGATCAGAGTTGCGTGGATGACGATCGCCCTCGTCGGACTGGCCGCACTCCTGAACGACATCGGACAACTCACGTGATCACCGGACTCGCCACCGACCCAGGTCGGCCCGGGCCGCGTGGCCGTGCTCACGTTCGGTACCTTCGACGGGTCAGATCCTGACGTACTCGAAGTCGACGGGTTTGGCGTGAATGCCGGTCGAGGGTGCGGCGACCCAACCGGCCATCCTCCCGGGCTCGCGCACCCCGACCATCAACGACTCGACGTACTCGCGATCACCGGTCGAGGGCAACCACGACCCGACCGACGCCTGCCACTCGGATTCGGCGACGATTGCGCCGGCGGGGCTGATCCGCCGCCGGGCGAAGGTGCCGACATTGCGGTTGAACCCGACGTGGGGGAGCCGCAGCGACGCACCGACGTCGGACAACGCCCGGTTCCAGCGGTCGACCCCCCGTTGGCAGTCGGCGACGTAGTCGTCGCGCAGGGTCTCGTTCAGCGCCGACAGGGCGGTCGCCTCACGCTGTCCAATCGTCGTGTCAGTCGCTTCAGGCACCATCCGTATCGCGCCGTGCAGCCGGTGATCGTCGGCCCGCCGCTCCTCCTGGAATCGCCCTTTCAGCCCGGCGGCGAAGTAGTTGGCGGCGTTGGTCGAGGTCTCGGCCCCGAACAGGTCGAGCGACACGGCGTAGTGGAAGTTGAGGTAGCGCTGCAGCGTGGCGACGTCGATCCCGCCGTACGGGCGGATGTCGTCGGTGTTGTGATGATTCATCATGTCGACCGTTCGGTCGACTACCCGGGCGACGCCGGTGGCGCCGACGAACATGTGGTGCGCATGCTCTTTGAGCTTGAAGTCGCAGG
>JANMJD010000108.1:0-3125 GCA_031371195.1 Actinomycetes bacterium
CCGCCGATGGCTCGTCGACAGTACGCTGCGTCCAGTAGCGCCGGAGGATTTGGCCCTGCCGATCTCGCCGGTGCCACAGCTTCCAACACGCATGCAGCAATACACGGTGACACCAGCCACCTGGCCGTTCCAGCCGCCGGACGCGGTCCCATTGGACGAAGGCCTTGAACATCGTGTCCTGCACGAGGTCCTCGGAATCCGCCTCACCGGACAATGCCCGCGCCACCGCATGAAGCCCAGGAAACTCGCGGCGATAGAAGTCCTCGAACCGGTCGACTAGTTCGACGTAATTCGGCAGTTCCTCAATCGTCACATCAGGTGCCCCGGCAGCAATTCTTGCATCCATCACCGACACACATCCCCGAGCACACCAATCCGCTGCAAATAATCGAAAAGGTTCGAGAGATTCCGCCGGACCGCGATCAGCCCTCGGGCCAGTCGACGTTGCCGCTGTGAGTCACCGCGCCGAGGTTGGCGGGGCCGACAACCGCGGCGTACTTCTCGAGTACCCCGGCCAGACGCTCCACGCGGGGCTGCCAGGCGGCGCGCCGACGGGCGAGCTCGGCGTCGTCGACGTGAACGTGGATCGTCCCGGCTTCGCAGTCGACGGTGATTCGATCACCATCGTTGACCAGGGCGATCACCCCGCCACGGGCGGCCTCGGGCGAGACGTAGCCGATGCACATCCCCCGGGTTGCGCCCGAGAACCGGCCGTCGGTGAGCAGGGCGACCCTCTCCCCCATCCCCTGCCCGTAGATCAGCCCGGTTGTCCCCAGCATCTCACGCATCCCCGGCCCGCCCTTCGGACCTTCGTTGCGGATCACGAGTACCTCACCGGCTTGATACCCGCCGGCGCGGACTACGGCGGTGCAGTCCTCCTCGCACTCGAACACGCGGGCCCGGCCGTCGAAGGTGAGACCGTGGAGCCCGGCGATCTTGATCAGGGCGCCATCGGGGGCCAGGTTGCCCTTGAGCACGACCAACCCTCCCGTCGGGTGAATCGGGTCGGTGTACGGCCGGACCACCTCTCCATCGGGCTGGCCGACATCGGCCAACTGTGACGCCAGGGTCACCCCGGCAAGGGTGAGGGCGTCGCCGTGGAGGTATCCACCGTCGAGCAAGGTCCGCAGGATCGGGGCGATCCCGCCGACGTGGTGCAGGTCGAGAGCGAGGAACCGGCCCCCGGGCTGCAGGTCGGCGACCAGCGGGGTGCGCTGGAACACTGCGGCCACGTCATCGAGGGTGAAGCGGATGCCCGCCTCATGGGCAATCGCCGGAAGGTGGAGCGCAGCATTCGTCGACCCACCCGTGGCCGCCACCGCAGCGGTGGCGTTCTCCAACGACCGGCGGGTGACGAGGTCGCGGGGGCGGGGTCCGCCGTCGAGCAGCAGTTGCACCGCTCTGGCCCCGGCATTGCGGGCCAGCGGCAGCCGATCTGAGTAGACCGCCGGGAGCATCGACGAACCGGGCGGGGCGAGGCCGAGCACCTCGGAGACCATCGCCATCGTGTTGGCGGTGAACTGGCCGGGGCACGATCCGACCGTCGGCGAGCACGTCCGTTCCATCTCGGCCAGTTCTGCCGGATCCATTTCGCCGACCATCACCTTGCCGGCGGCCTCCAGGGCGTCGATCGTGCTCACGGTCCGGCCGCGGCGGACGCCGGGCAGCATCGCCCCGCCGTACACGAACACCGATGGGCAGTTGAGGCGGACCATCGCCATCATCACCCCCGACAACGTCTTGTCGCAGCCGGCGAAGCCGACCAGGGCGTCGTAGGCGTGGGCCCGCATCACCGCCTCGATCGAATCGGCAATGAGGTCGCGCGATACCAGGCTCATCCGCATGCCGCGGTGGTTCATTGACGTGCCGTCCGAGACCGAGATCGTCGAGAACCGGAATGGGGTCCCGCCCGCCGCCCAGACGCCGATCTCGGCCTGATCGGCTTGGGCGCCGAGAGACATCGAGCACGGAGTATTGGTTCCCTCGGTGCTCATCACCCCGATGAACGGCTGGGCGATCGCCGCATCGTCAAGTCCCATTGCCCGCATGAACGTCCGGTGCGGCGTGCGGTCCAGCCCCTCGGTCGTGATCCGCGACCGCAGGTGCACCGGGAGATCGGCGGGGCTCACTCGACCAGGGAGATCGCTCGTTCCGGGCATGCCGACACGGCGCGTCTGGCCTGGTCGAGCAGGTCGTCACCGACATCGCCGTCGCCGAGGACCTGGCCATAGCCGAACTCGTCGTCGAGGAACAACGTCGGAGCAAGGCTCACGCAGCGGGCGTGTCCGGTGCAGAGGTCCTTGTCGATGACGACTCGCATCATGCACCGGCCGTGGGGAACACGAGCGGCAGGTCGTGCAGATGCAGGGTGCCCGAGGGCCAGACGACCTGTGGGTTGGCGCCCGGGGCGATGGCGTACTCGGGAATCACCCGATGGAACTCCTCGACGACCAGACGCAGCTCGCGCCGGGCGAGGTGCGACCCGAGACAGCGGTGGATGCCGCCGCCGAAGGCCAGGTGCCCGCGATCGGGCTCGTCGATGTTGATCGCCGACGCGTCGGCGAAGCGGGCCTCGTCGTAGTTGGCGCTGCCTAGGCAGACCATCACGATTGCGCCGGCGGGGATCGTCACCCCGCACACCTCAACCTCCTGCATCGTGATCCGCGGCGTGTTCGGGGCGACCGATTCGAGGCGCAGGATCTCCTCGATCGTCGGGTTGATCAACGACGGGTCGTCGAGCAACCGCTGACGCAGCTGCGGGTCGCGGGCCAGGTGGTACAGCGTGAAGCCGATCGCCGCGGTGACGGTGTCGAGACCGGCGAGGGTGAACAGGAAGCACATGCCGAGGATCTCGTCGGTCGTCCACGCCTCGTCACCGTCGATCGCCATGATCTGGCTGAGCAGGTCGTCTCCGGGGTTGGCCCGCTTGGTCTCGATGAACTCACCGAGGTAGCCGAACAACGCCAGTCCGGCGTTCATCATCTCCTCGGTCGGCCCGGTCAGGGCGGCGTTGCCGACGAGCGTCTCCACCCAGCCGAGGTACATGTCGCGGTGTTCGACCGGCATGCCGAACATCGTCAGGAACACCTGCGTGGGATACAGCCGGGCCAACTGCTGCACGATGT
>JANMJD010000125.1:0-3844 GCA_031371195.1 Actinomycetes bacterium
GTGACGGTGCCTGGGGTGACGCTTCCCCCGGTCGGCGTGACGGTGGCGGTGACCACTCCGGTTGGCGGTGTCGGCGTCTGCGTGGCGTTGAACGATCCGGCGTGTCCGACCGGGGTGACCGTTCCGGCGGTGACGGTGCCGGGCGTAACGGTCCCTGCTGTGACCGTCCCTGCTGTGACGCTGCCTGGTGTGACGCTTCCGACGGTGACGCTGCCGGCGGTGACGTTGCCTGGTGTGACGCTTCCGACAGTGACGCTTCCGACAGTGACGCTGCCTGGTGTGACGCTTCCGACAGTCGGCGGTACGGTGGCGGTGACCACTCCCATCGGCACCGTCTGTGTGTCGTTGAACGATCCGGCGTGCCCGGCGAGCAGCGGCGTGACGGTACCCGCCGTGACGGTGCCGGTGACGCTGCCCGGCGTCACCGTGCCGGCCGCGAGCGCCACGACTCAGGTCGCAGCGACGGTTCCCGCCGACGCTGGTGTGGTGACAGCTCCCGCGACAGCGGCGACCGGTGTCGGCGGCATTGATCCGTCGTCGACGACCGCAGTCCGATCGGATACGTCGACCACGATTGCCGGCAGAGGTGGCCAGTTGCCAAACGGTTCGGAGCGTTCGGCCCTGCCGACTACGGGGCTGGCCGTCGGCGAGTTGATGACGGTCGGTGCAGTGATGCTCGGCCTGGGGCTGTTCAGCAGGCTCCTGCGCCGCGGCTCCGTCGCTCGTCCGTGAGTTCGAGCGGGCTATCGCGCACGTCGCGATAGCCCGCTTTCGGGTGGTTGCCGGCCTCGGGGGTTCGGGAAGTCCCGGACCGTCCCGCCGTGTCGCACCCTCACTCGTGGTGAGCATCGATCGTGCTCGGCGGGGTGTCCGTGCCGATACGGCGTCGGACTTCGGATTCCGGCCGCGTTGGTAGGGTGCGACTATGAGTATCCCCGTTGATCTCGACCGGCTGGCAGCGACGATCGAGGAGTTCGGCTTCGCGTACCTGCTCACCGTGTCGGATGAGATGCGGGCCCATGCAGTGGCGACCACGCCGCAGTGGATCGACGGTGCACTGGCGATGGATGTCGGCCGACGAACGGCCGCCAACGCCATCGCCCGTCCGAACCTCTCCCTCGTTTGGCCGCCTGTCGAGGTCGGCGGTTACAGCCTGATCGTCGATGGAGATGCGTCGGTCGACGGGCTCACCGTGAGCTTCCGACCGGTCCGGGCCGTGCTCCACCGGCCGGCGCTCCCGTCGGCGGAAGCCGTCGATGGCTCTTGCGGAGCGGACTGCAAACCGCTGTAAGCATGTCGGGCCCGGCGACTTGGCACGGAGCGACAGGTTGTGTCACCTGCGCTCACGCGTCTGACCGTGGCTCAGGGGGCAGACACCTCGGGGGCGGGAGTGTCCGCCGGCGGGGTACCAGGTGGTTGGGGAATGCCGCCACCGTGATAGCGGGACTTCGGATTCCACACCAGAAATCCCGTTGAACCCGACGCTTTTGCGGCGTCGATCTGGGCGGCGACATCGAACTCGTTGTACTCGTATCGGCCTGCGGCAAAGTCCTCGATCCACGGGACGACGGCCGCCCCGCTTCCGTCGGTGGCCGCGTGCCAGTCAACCAGCGAGCGTTCGACGATGGCGTGTGGGTCCTTCCAGGGCTTGGCGACGCCGTACTCCCCGTCGTTCCACAACGCCGGGTAGATCATCGGGGCGACATAGTCGACCAAGGGACTGAGTAGGTGGACATCCTGGGCGATCGGCTCGGGACGAGTGGCGGCTACGCCGAACAGGGAGAGCCCGAGCATCTTGCCCAAAGGGTGCAGAGCATTGGCCGAACGCTCGACGAATCTCGCCAATCCGACCTCGGGTGAGGTGGTCAGCCCGGGAAACTGCATCCGGGAGATGTCGCCCTCGGGGCGTCGGACGTAGTCGTAGATGATCTCGTCGAAGCCCAACTGCACCGCTTCGACGGCCAGGTCGATGTTGTATTGCTGCACTGTCGGACTGACGAAATTGACGAAGGCCGCGTCGCCGTAGGTCTTGCTGGGCAGCGGGGTGGTGCCCGTTGCGTCGAGGACCAGATTCGTGGTTTCTCCGTTGGCCCATGACCATTTCGCCAGCGTGGGATCGAGGAAGCACACCACTCGACCGATGACCCGGACGTTCAGCTCGTGGAGAATCTGGAGCGCCTCGGCAACGTCGTAAAAGTTCATTTTGGCGCCGATGGTCGTGGCCAGTGGAACCTTGGACGGGTAGCCGAGGTCGCCGACCTCGTCTTTGATGTCGAGTTGCACGGCGTTGATCCGTCCCTCGCGGATCAGGTTGAGGATGCCCTCGCGCCGTTCGAGATCGGCCCATGCCGATTGTCCGACGTGGACGGCGCTCGTCGCCGGGTAGGCCGGGGCGACAAGGCTGTCGGTGATCTCGATCGACTTGCGGGTTTCGTTGCCTGCGGCATCGGCAACGACGAGTTCGGCCACCGAGTCGGCCAACGTCAATTGGGCGCGGTAGGCGCCCGTCGAGACGTCGAGAGCACGGCCGTTCAGCGTCGCCGTGGCCGCGTCGGTGACGAGTCCGGCAATCAGCGCCGGCCTGGCAGAGGTGGCGCGTTGAACCTGCTTCGGGCCGGTGATCGTCGGCGGCGTGGCATCGATGCTGAACGTGCGAGTCTCGGTGCGGCTTACTGCTCCGTGGGTCGCGCTCAGCGTCACGGCGACCGTATGTTCGCCGTCGGTGAGCGGGCCGAGGGGAAGTGTGGCCTGCCCGAGTGGTGAGGCGATCGGGATCGCGGTGCCGTCGACCGTCGCCGTCAGCGCCTCCGACCCCGGGCCAGAGGCCGTGATCGACAGAACGACTGCGCCCGCCCGTGTCGCGTTGAGGACGATGCCATTGTCGATGCCGCTGACCAGCAGTGTGGTGTCCGGCGGCGTGCGCGCCTTGATCACGGCCGAAGCCGCCGCCGCTCCGACCACAATGATCACCACGACGAGCCCGCCGACAAAGGCGCGACGCTTCCATGAAGGCGCAGCATCCTCAGGAGGTTCGTCGCCCCCATCAAACCCCGCCGGACCCGTCTGGGCATTGGCCACGACTGAATCCTATTCAGGAAAGTGACGCAGCGTCACCATCGAACGCTCCGTGACCACACGAGCCGCCCCGGGGATCACGAATTTCTCGTAGCTCGACGCTCAGCTGTCGAGCGTCGTCCCCCGAGTGCGGGCAAGTAACCTTCAGGTCGCCGCTCCCGTAGCTCAGGGGATAGAGCAACGGTTTCCTAAACCGCAGGTCGCAGGTTCAAATCCTGCCGGGGGCGCCAAGAAGTTACCAGTTCAGAGGACTGAGAACGGCTCGTTGGGTCGTGCGAATCGGCTCGTGGTAGCAGCGTGGTAGCAGAGTCAGTACGCTCGCAGCATGAGCAACGGCACCGTCTACCGACGTGAGACGCCGAGTGGCGCGTCGTCGTGGGTGGCGCATGTCGCCTGGTACGAGGCGGGCAAGCGTCGACAGATGAAGCGCGCGTTCCGAACGAAGAAGGATGCGCAGACATCGCTGGTCGAGCTTCTGGCCGCGCATCAGACCGGTCGGTTCGTCGAGTCGTCGAAGCTCACAGTCAGAGGCTTCGCCGAAGCATGGCTCGATGGTCTCGCCAATCAGGGCCGCAAGGCAACGACGATCAATGGCTACCGGCGCATCATCGACTCGTATGTTGCCCCTCGACTCGGAGATGTCGCGTTGCAAGATGTCAAGGCATCCGACCTCGACTCGCTGTACGCCGAGCTGCTTCGAGGCGGCGGGGTGAACGGTCGTCGTCTGTCGCTGACCTCGGTGCACCACGTGCACGCCGCGCTGAACAAG
>JANMJD010000481.1:0-2340 GCA_031371195.1 Actinomycetes bacterium
CCCCGCTCGGTATGGCGGTGCAGGGCCACGGGGCGGCCCTGCGGTTCGAAACGACGCTCACCGACCGCCAGCGCGAGCTGGCGATACTGCTCGTCGCCCATCGATGGCAGAGCGACTTCGAACGGCTCGCCCACGAGGCGATCGGCCGCAGGGTCGGCCTCACCGACGAAGAGATCGACTACCTGTCACGGGGTCAGGCGCCCGACCTGGGCGACGAACACGAGCGGGCCACCGTCATGTTGACGCAGGAACTGGTCGCTACCTGGAACGTCACCGACTCGTCGTACGCCCGAGCCGTCGACGCACTCGGCGCCGCTCGGGTCTACGAACTGACGACCATCGTCGGTCACTACTCACTGTTGGCGCTCCACCTGCGCGTGTTCGACGGCGAGTCCGCTCCTGCATCCCCGTCGGATTGACGTGCTGCCGGCCGACCCGTGTTCAGCCGACGCCCCGGTCGGGAGCCGGCGCGTCGTCCCGGCTACGTTGCGATCCGACGAGTCGTCAGATCTACACGCCAGCACTGGCGGAGGGAACCACGATGGAGATCGGTTACACCGACGAGCAGGAGGCGCTGCGGTCCACGCTGCGTACCTACTACGACAAGCTGCTCGACGCCGACACGGTCGAGGCGCTGGCCGCGGGCCACGGCATCGGTCCGGCCATGCGCGGCGTGTGGAAGCAGATGTGCGCCGACGGCTGGGCAGGAATCGGCTGGCCCGAGGAGTGGGGAGGCCAGGGCCGCTCGCCGATGGAGCAGTTCGTGTTCTTCGACGAGTCGATGCGCGCCGGGGCGCCGGTGCCGATGCTGACGATCAACACCGTCGGCCCGACGATCATGAACTTCGGTTCCGACGAGCAGAAGGCGTTCTTCCTCCCCCGGATTCTCTCGGGCGATATCCATTTCTGCATCGGATATTCCGAGCCGGGGGCCGGCACCGATCTCGCCGCGTTGAAGACCCGCGCCGAGCGTGACGGCGACGTATGGGTGATCAACGGCCAGAAGATGTGGACCTCGCTCTCCAGCGACTCCGACTACTGCTGGCTGGCGGTGCGCACCGATCCCGACGCCGGCAAGCACAAGGGCATCTCGATCGTCATCGTCCCGATGGACACGCCGGGCATCACGATCAGCCCGCTCAAGCTGATGGGTGAGCACGACATCAACGCCGTCTACTTCGACGACGTGCGGGTGCCGCTCGACAACTGTGTCGGGGGAGTCAACCAGGGCTGGAAGCTGATCACCAACCAGCTCAACCACGAGCGGGTCACGCTGTGCTCCTCGGGTGTGGTGGAGCGGGCGCTGCAGGACATCACCGCATGGGCGAAGGAAACCCTGCTCCCCGATGGTCGGCGGGTCGTCGACCAACATTGGGTGCAGATGAATCTGGCCCGTGTCTTCGCCAAGCTCGACGTGCTCCGGCTGATGAACTGGCAGGTGGCCGCCGAGGCGATGCAGGGCAAGCTCGACATCGGCCACTGCTCGGCGATCAAGGTGTACGGCACCGAGTTCAACCTCGAGGCGTTCCAACTGCTGTTCGAGATTCTCGGGCCGCCTGGTTACCTTCGCTCGGGCACGCCGGGAGCGGTGCTCCGCTCGCGGCTCGAGGCGTCGTACCGCGGGATGCTGATCCTCACCTTCGGCGGCGGCACCAACGAGATGCAGCGCGACCTGATCACCATGTTCTCCCTGGGATTCCCGAGAGCGAGCCGTTGATGGACTTCGATTTCACCTCTGACCAGGAAGGTCTGCGCGGCCTTGCTCGCCAGATCCTCACCGACGTGTGCACCCCCGAGCATCTCAAGGCGATCGCCGCGACCGATTCGGGCTACGACATGGACCTGTGGCGGGCACTGGCGGCGGCGGGCTTGGTCGGCATCGAACTCCCCTCATCGAGTGAGGTCGGTGGCGGAGGGCTCGGCTTCATCGAGACGTGCATCGTGTTGGAGGAGTGTGCCCGCGTCGCCGCCCCGGTTCCCGCTCTGGCCGTGATGGCGCTGGCGATCGGTGCGTTGGGCTCGCATCCAACGCTCCTCGGCGGGGTGTCGGACGGATCGGTGATTGTGACTGCGGCGCTCCATGAAGGCGTCGGCTATCCGCTCACCCCGTCGTGCGTCGTGGTCGGCGGCCGGTTGACCGGCGCCAAGGTCTGCGTGCCCGCCGGACTGATCGCCGGCTCCTTCGTCGTCTCCGCGGCTGATGGTCTCTACGCGATCGATGCCACCGCCGAGGGCGTGGCGTTGGAACGCCAGGACACGACCACCGGCATCCCCGAAGCACGGATCACGTTCATGTCCGCGCCAGCGGAGAAGATCGGCGACCTCGACGCACTCGACGCG
>JANMJD010000158.1:0-8137 GCA_031371195.1 Actinomycetes bacterium
GCCATCGACCCGCAGTCCGCCATCGACCGGCCGTCGGCCGCCGACCTGCGGTCCGCCGCTGCGATGCCGCGGGCGCCGAGCGAGCCGGACTTAGACGACCTGCGCAGGCGGGTCCACGAAGTCGTCGACCTCGGAATCGACGCGGCCGGGGCGATGACGAGCGCGGTGGCCGCCGTGCTGCGCAACGCCGGTGGCGCCGGAGGTATCGGCGATGAGGTGAGCGGAGTGCTGCGGAGGCTGCTCGGCGGGAGCTCACGTTCCGGTGCAGGCGCCGCCGATGCCGGCACACGTGGACCATCGGTGGTCGATCTGCCCGCTTGTGTTCCCGGCGACCGCACCACCGGGCGGGTCGAGATCGTCAATTCCACCGTCGACTGGATCGATGCCGTCGGATTCCGTTGCGAGCGGTTGATCGGCAGCGGCGGCGCGGCGATCGAGGGCCATGCGATTGCCTTCGTTCCGCCGCTGGTGAACGTCGGCCCGCACACGACCGCCGTGGTGAGCGTGACGGTCAGTGTCCCGCGGTCGGCGCAGCGCAGCAGTTACACCGGGCTCATCACCGTGACCGGGCACCCGGGAACGCGTTTGCTGGTTCAGCTCGATGTCCGCTGACTCTGCGTCCGGTGAAGCCGCGTCCGGTGGGGCTCGTCTCGACCCTGATGCGCGGAGTTTGATGGAGCGATACGGCCGCGCTGCACAACGCGGCGCCCTGGCCTCGCTGCCCCGGCGCGGCCCGCGGGATTACCACACCGACCTATTGCCGACGTATCTGCTTCGCCCGGGCAAGGGCATCCGCCCAGTGCTTTGCCTGGCCTCGTGCGAGCTGCACGGCGGTCGTGTCGACGATGCGCTACCGATCGCCGTCGCTCTCGAACTGCTGCACTCGGCCTTTCTGATCCACGATGACGTCGCCGACGAAAGTCCGACACGGCGGGGCCGCCCGACGATGCACGTGGGTCACGGCACCGGTTTGGCGATCAATGTCGGCGACGCCTTGGCGACCATCGCCGCGCGGTATCTGCGTTCGAACCTCGGCCATCTCGACCGCCCCGCGGCCAGCCGGATATTGCTGGCATTCGACGAGATGACCGAGACGACCATCGAGGGGCAGTCGCTCGACGTCGGCTGGCGGCATCACAACCGCTTCGATGTCGGTGTCGGCGACTACCTCGAGATGGTGACCTGCAAGACGTCGTGGTACACGACGATCCAACCGCTGCGGATGGGGGCGATGGCGGCCGATCGGACACCCGTCGACCATGGGGCGCTGCTGCGCTTCGGTAGTTCGCTGGGAACGTTGTTTCAGCTGGTCAACGACGTGAATGGCCTCGCCGATCGGGATGGTGGACAGACCGCCTGCGAGGATCTGCTCGAAGGGAAGCGGACCCTGGCCCTGCTGCATCTGCACGACGCGCTCGATCGCCCGGCCCGCAAGCGTCTGTACTCGATCTTCTCGGGAAATCGATCGTCGCGACTCGACGAGGACGTGCGCTGGGTCCGCCGGCAGATGGACGAGCACGGCAGCGTGGCGTACGTTCGCAGCTGCGTCACCTCGATGGCCGCGGTTGCCGAACGCGACGCCCACGATGCGTTCGCCCACCTTCCCGAGTCGCCGGCGCGGACGTTGATGCTCGGCATCGCGTCATACGTCGCCGTGCCCCTTCACTGAGCACCTGGAGTATTCGATGCGCATTGGTTTCATCGGCTTGGGGATCATGGGCGAGCCGATGGCGGGCCACCTCGCGACGGCCGGCCATGACCTGTCGATCCACGACCTGAGCGACGAGGCGGTCGCCCGGGTGGTCGCGGCCCATCCCGACGTGACAATCGCCGAGTCGCCCGCCGACCGCGGTCGCCGCGCCGAGGTCGTCGTCACGATGCTGCCCGACGGCAACGTCGTCGGTGCGACCGCCTTGGGACGGCTCGGTCTGATCGAGGGGATGCAGCCCGGTTCGTTGCTGCTCGACACCTCCTCCGCTCAACCGTGGTTGACGAAGCAGACAGCAGCTGCCCTCGCCGAGCGGGGGATCGGGATGGTCGACGCCCCGGTGTCGGGCGCACAGTGGGGCGCCCGCGCCGCCGAGTTGGTGTTCATGGTCGGCGGGGCCGACGACGACGTCGCCCGGGTACGACCGATCTTCGACGTGCTCGGACGGGAGGTGTTCCATGTCGGCCCGATCGGGTCGGGGCACGTCATGAAATGCATCAACAACACGATCACCGCGATGACGTTCATCGCCACCGCCGAGGGTCTGGCCCTCGGCGCATTGGTGGGGCTCGACCCGGCGGTGATGAACCAGGTGCTCAACGCCTCGACCGGAGGTTCGTGGATCACCGAACACCACATCGAACAGCGAATTCTCTCGCGTACCTTCGACGACCCGTTCAAGCTCGGCCTGATGACCAAGGATGTCGGTATCGCCACCGGACTGGCCCGCGAGCAGGGAGTGCCGATGCCGCTCTCGGGCCTCGGGGCCGAGCTCTACCGGGCCGCCGCATTGGCGATGGGACCGGGCGTCAGTCTCAGCGAACTGGCCCGCTGGATCGAGCGTCTGATGGGGGCAGAAATCGCCAGTCGCTGACGGCAGGTGAGTGGCTGCGCCGATCAGTCGGTGATCAGCGTCGACATATGCGTCGGCCGGAGCCGCTGGGCGATCCCGCTGCCGAACCAGCCGACCAGGCCGGCGATCAGCGGGATGACGACGACGAGGAGTCCAACCGTCACCCACGGGAAGACCACCGCATCCTGAGCGACCTGGTCGTTGGAGTTGTTGGCGAGCGTGACGGCGGCCATCGGCAGGAAGCCCGTGGGTATCGCCAGCAGGCAGCCGGCCAGGGTGACCAACCCCGCCTTCCACCCTGCTACCCGCTTCATCGTCGCCGGCTTGGCCCCGAGGGCGTTCAGCACGTCACGTTCGTCGCGCGACTCGGCGGCCGACAGGGCCAGGCTGATGGCCACGACCAGCAGGATCAGCAGCAGGGCCCCGCCGACGATGGCGGTGTGGATCAACAGCCACGGCTTGCGCTCGCTGGTGTACTGCATGGACAGGCCGGTCTGGATCTGGGGTTGATCGCTGAACGGATCGACCTGATCGACGTCGTTCATTCGGCGGTTCAGCGCGTTTCGTTGGGATGCGGTGAGATCGCGCGGAGCGAATCCGATCAGGCCCGACTCGACGATCTCGAGGCCGAGGTCACGAGCCGTCTGCTCGGTGATGATCAACGACGAGTAGACGTTGCCCTGCGTCGTCGGGTAGTCGTGGGCCACCGGAACGTCGAGGGTCACCGGTGCGTCGGTGACGTCGATGGTCATATGAACGACGCTTCCGGGCTGTGGATCGCCGATCCAGCCCGGCTGTTGGCCGATGTTCGCCCGGGCAGCGAATGGGTCGAGCATGCCGACGGTCTCCAAGGTCGACCGGTCACGGGCCGAGAGGCCGAGAAGGTTGAGCTGCGCATCGGTGGCGATGGCGATGGCGCCTGAACTCTCGGTGAACGAGTTTGGATCGACGGTCGACGAGGTCTGGTTGATCGGCTGCGGGGCGGGGTCGAAGACCGCGGTGAGGCGCGGCGTCCAGGTGACCCCGGCGATCACACCGTCGACGGCCCGGCGGGACTCGAGCGTGGTCGGGGCGAACGCCGGCCGCGGCGGGTCGTACTCCGTGGCGTTGGCGGCCACCTCGGCGCGGTCCGTCGGGCTGATGTACTGGCTGGTCAGCGCCACGGCGTTGCGGGGGAGGTCCTCGTAGGAAACACCCTGGGCGAAACCGATGGTCGCCCCTCGGCCCGCACCGAGCAGCGCGGCGGACAGGCCGACGGCGACCGCTCCGGCGGCGGCGATCGCCGTGATGACGGCCGATGATCGAGTCCGCAGGCGGGCCAGACTCCGGGCAGCCAATCGACCGCCACCGTGGAGGCGACCACCCACTCGGGCGAGCAGGCCGACCATCACGGGGCCCATGCAGCACGCTCCGAAGAGCACCCCGAGGCCACCGACGATGGCGGTGATCACGAAGGCGCCGCTCGACTGCCGCTGTATCGATGCGGTTTGCATACCGAGGGCGGCGACGACGAGCAGGGCCAGCCCGCCGCCGAAGAGAGCCAGACCGATCGGGACGAGCCGCCGGGGGACCTGGCCGAGCGGTCGCCGTCCGCCGAGGGCGGTCATCACCGGGATTCGTGCCGCCGCACGCGATGGGACGAAGGCGGCGACCGTGGCCGCCATGACTCCGGTGGCGACGATGACCACCAGGTCGCGAACCGAGATCTCCAACCGGCCGACATCGCGGTTGGCCAGCCTGTCGAGTAGGCGCCCGCCTACCGCGGCCAGACCGACGAGAGCGAGCGACACGCCGAACAGCGACCCGGCCAGGCCCGACCAGGCTCCCTGCAGGGCGAGGGTGGATCGGATGGTCCGAGGGTCGGCACCGTTCGACGACAGTTGACCGATCGTGACCAGTTGGCGCCGGGCGCTGCTGGCAAAGGCGGCGGCGACGATGATCCCGAGCACGGTGAGGGCGAGCACACCGCCAACCCATCCCCATCCAAGTTGGGAGGTCAGCCCATTGTCGAGTTGATTGCGATTGATCGTGGCCGGGGCGTCGACGCCATCGGCGGTGACCGACCGGTCTCGCATCACGCGATCGGCGAATTGACTGGGAATGACGTTCGGCGGCAAATCGACAAGCGTGTGGACGTCGGACGGCGACCAGCGGCTCAAGCGCGGCCAATCGAACGACTCGACGATCAAGGTACGCGCCGAGCGGTCGCGCTTGCCGGTCAGCTGTGCGATGCCGACGACGTGATACGAGGTCTTCGGGCTGGCGAGCTGCAGCACATCGCCGACGCCGACGCCGAAGTCCTTCGCCAGTGTCGGCGTGAGCACGGCCTGGTCGGCCGCCGCCGCAGCGCGGCCATCGATCAGGTCGTAGATCCCCTGCGCCAACGGGTCGGCCAACGGCAGATCCGTGAGTTGGACATATGTTCGTTCCCGTGTCGGATCGGCGGGACGTATGGGCACGTAGTTGGTGTGGTACCTGACCGATCGGGAACCCGGCGGATAGGTGATCGCGAGATCGGACGGCTCGGTCGTGTACGTCCGGACGACCAGATCTGCCGCGCCTTGGTCGGCGCGGAAGCGCTCGGCCCAGGTCTGGTGGTTGGTGCGCACGGCGATGTCACCGATGGTCATAGCCATTACGGGGACGGCGATCAGCAGCATCACAAGGATCGTGCGACCGGGGCGGCGGCGGACTTCCCGCCGGGCCAGCCGGGCCGCGAGCCGCCAGCGTGAGGAGCGGCCGAGCCGGCTGACCCGTGGGGGTCGGACCGGCGACGTCACGGGTGACGACGTCGCCGGTGGGGGGAACTCGATGACGGTCATGGTCAGATCGCTCCGACGAAGGCCGGGGCGGGCGAGGTCGACGGGGTCGACTGGTCGACGATGCGGCCATCGCGCAGGAACACGACCCGGTCGGCCCACGAGGCGAACCTCGGTTCGTGGGTGACCAATACGACGGCGGTGCCGTACTCCCGGCCGAGGTTCGCGAGGAGTTCGATCACCTGGTCGCTGTTGGTGGTGTCGAGCGACCCGGTCGGCTCGTCGGCGAGCAGTAGTTTGCGGGTGCCGACGATCGCCCGGGCGATGGCGATTCGCTGTTGCTGGCCGCCCGAGAAGTCGTCGGGATAGCGGTCGAGGTGGTGGTCCAACCCGACCCGGGTCAGAGCTTCCAGAGCCCGGGAACGCGCCGCCCGGGTGGCGATGCCGTCGAGTTCGAGGGGCAGCATCACATTCTCGACGGCGGTCAGCGATGGAATCAGGTTGAGTCGTTGGAATACGTAGCCGACATCGCGGCGGCGGAGTTCGGCACGCTCGGCGAGGTTAGTCCCGCCGAGGTCGTGGCCGTTGACGAGCACCCGTCCGGCGCTCGGTTCCTCCAGGGCACCGGCCAGATGGAGGAGCGTCGACTTCCCACAGCCCGACGGCCCCATGATCGCCACGAACTCGCCCGGGGCGATGGACAGCGAAACGCCCGAGAGGGCGCGCACCTCGGTCGCACCGGTCCCGAAGCTCTTGACCACGTCGCGGAATTCGAGGATCGGAGTCGGCGACAAGGGAGTGATGGAGGCGTTCATCGGGGAGCCTTTCCGGCGGTGTTCGAGGCGGCGGTGTTTGAGGCGGCGGTGTTTGAGGCGGCTGTAGTTGAGGCGGCGCGGGTTGGGGCAGCGGGCGTTGAGTTGGCCAGGGAGAGTCGGGATTCACACAGGTCGAGCCAACGCAGGTCGGCTTCGGCTCGTACGACGAGGGCATCGTTGACCAGCTGAGCGGCGAGGGCCTCGCCCATGGACGGGTCGACGCCGGTCGGCCGGTCGCGCCGTTTGCGCTGGAGCAGACCGAACAGGGCGGTGCGCTGATGGGTGATGACGTTCAGTGCGTGCTCGCGGCCCTGCTCGATCGCCATCAACACCTTGAGCATCAGCTCGTCGCGCGGCGGGGGGTCGTCGGTCGGCACCGTCTCCCACCATTTGCCCAGCTCATCGGCCCCGGCAAGCGTGATCAGGTAGGTCTTCTGCTCACCATCGGGTTTCTGTTCGACGCGCAGCTCGACGAAACCGTCGCGCTCCAAACGGTCGAGGGTCGTATAGACCTGCCCGACGTTGAGTGGCCACACGCCGCCGGTGGCGTGTTCGAACTCGGTCTTCAACTGGTACCCATGGCGGGGACCGTCGCGGAGCAGGGCAAGAAGCCCTTCACGTACTGCCATGGATACCAAGTATGCATACCCGGTAGCCGCCTGTCAATACTGAGTATGCAGTACCGGGTGTCAGCGGGCGAAGGCTTGGGCGGCGATGGCGTTGCTGGGGCGGAATCCGACCGCCTCGTACGCCCGTATTCCCGAGGCGTTCGTCTGGGCCACCTGGAGAAAGGCCGTCTCCCCGCGGCCCACGATCGTCTCGGCCAGATGATGGACGAGGGCTTGTGCATAGCCCTCGCCCTGGTAGTCGGGATGCGTGCACACGGCGCTGACCTCGGTATGGCCGGTGAACGCCAGCCGGGTTCCCGCCATCGCCACCAGCCGTCCCTCGTCACGGACACCGACGTAAGCGCCGAGTTCGATCGTGCGTTCGAAGAACGGTCCCGGTTTGGTCAGTGCCGTCAACGTCAGCATTTCGGGGACGTCGCCGCCGCTCAATGAGGAGATCGACGGCGGCTTGCGAGCGGGCGGGTCGACCGAGCCGCAGACCATCTGCAGGTAGTCCTCGTGGAACACCTTGCGCCATCCGTGCGGGGCGAGGAGCGGTTCCGCGGCCATCGTCACCGCCAGCGATCCGTCCCAACGGGGCAGGGCACGGTCGAACGTCTCGGCGTCGGGCGACGCGACGAACAAGCCGATGGACGGCGGATACCAGCGCAGTTCGTCACTGCCCGGAGCGAGCGGGCGATGTGGTCCGGCGAGTGCGTGCCAGACGGGGTTGTCGAGTGGTTCGGCCGCGGGCGCCAGCGCGGCGGGCGTGTCGGTCATCCCTCGAAGCGTACGGCTATGCCGTCGCGGGCCTGCGCTCCAGGTGACGCTCGCGCATGGCGAGGAACAGCGGACAGGCGAAACCGAAGGCGATGACAAACCCGACGATGACGTACAGCCACGGACGTTTCATCCCGATCCGTCGGCCCTCGACAATCATGAACAGGAACATCGCCAGGCTGCCGAACGTCAGATCCCAGCTGATCGACGACGATGCCGAGTTGGCAAATCCCGACTCGACGAACCCCTTCGCCCCCTGCGGCAGGGTGTCCGATCCGATCCACTGGAAGTTGAAGTACCAGCACCCGATCAAGCCGATGACGGCAAGAGCGAGGTAAATGGCCTGGCGTTGACGCGCGTTCATCCCGCGAACCGTAGCGGGCGGCGCTTGCGCTCGATCCCGGCACGGACAGGCCTTCGGGTCGGTGCTGGCGGCCAGAAGGATCTGCCCACCCGCAGCCGCCGGCGATGCTAATCGGTCCAATCCAGGTCCGGCATCTCCCCGCGGCGTTCGATTGAACCGTCCGAGCACAGCAGCATGACGCACCCGGGCGGTGAGCAGGCATGTCGGCTCGACGGCGGTGTGGATCAGATCACCAGCACCCTGACGCGGC
>JANMJD010000178.1:0-18788 GCA_031371195.1 Actinomycetes bacterium
TGATCGATGGTCTGCCGTTGGGTGATTTCACGGTGTCGGTTGATCCGGTGTCGTTGCCGGCTGGTGTGGTGCCGTCGGGTGATTCTGATGGTGGCAATGACAACATGGCGGCGGTCACGTTGACCGTGGCGGTGCCGACCACGACGGTGGAGGACTTCGGGTATCAGGGTCCCGGCTCGCTCGGCGACTACGTCTGGAACGATCTCAACCACGACGGGATCCAGACGCTCGATGAACCGGGCATCCCCGGCGTGATCGTCAACATCACGACCACCATCGCTGGCAGCACGGTGTCGTACTCCGCCACGACCGACGGGAGCGGCGGCTACACGGTCAGCGGGCTCCCGTTGGGCGCCTTCACGCTGACCGTCGACACCGCCACTCTCCCGCCGGGCTATCTGCCCACGTTCGACTTCGATGATCCGGCGAGCGCCACGTTGATCACGCCGAACACCTCGTCGGTCACCCTGACCGCGGGGGCACCGGCTTCGGCCCTCCAGGACTTCGGCTACATCGGGCCGCGCTCGATCGGCGATGTCGTCTGGAACGACCTGAACGGTGACGGGGTGCAGAATCCGGGCGAGCCGGGAATCCCCGGGGTGAAGATCACAATCACCACCACCGTTGCCGGGAGCACGGTCACATATACGACCACGACCCTTCCCGACGGGAGTTACCACGTGACGGGCCTGCTCAACGGCACCTACACCGTGACGATCGATCCGACCACCCTCCCCGTCGGTGTCCTGCCGACGTTCGACGGCGACGATCCGGCCGGCGGAGTCATCTCGACCCCGCATGTCTCGGTCGTGACGCTCGACGACTCGCATCCGGTGTCCGATACCCAGGACTTCGGCTATCAGGGTCCCGGTTCGATCGGCGATCTGGTATGGAACGACGCCAACGGCGACGGCATTCCGGATCCCGGCGAGCCCGGCATCTCGGGTGTCCATCTCACGGTCACCACGGTGATCAACGGAACGACGGTCACCTATCCGGTGACGACGGACCCGGACGGCATCTACACGGTCGTGGGTCTGCCGCTGGGCGACTTCGCCGTCACCCTGACGACGACCGATCTGCCGGCCGGATTCGTGCCGACATATGACGGCGATGGCACGGCGACGCCGAACATGTCGGCGGTCAGACTCACGGCGGTGGCACCGACGAGCGACACTGAGGACTTCGGGGTGCAGGTCCCGACGACCGTTGGCGACTTCGTCTGGAACGACCTCAACGGCAACGGCATCCAGGATCTGGGCGAGCCGGGAATCGCCGGTGTGACCATCAGCCTGCTCGGCCAGGACGGGCTCGGCAACGCCGTCGACATCTCGGTGCCGACCGACAGCGCCGGGCACTACCTGTTCGTCGATGTCCCGCCTGGTGAATACACCATCATGGTGTCGCCGCCCGCGGGCTACCTGCCGACGGCCAATGGCAAGGGCGGCGATGCCGGTCTCGACTCCAACGGCCTGACCACCGGAATCACTTTGACGTCGGGCGCCGTCGACCTCGGCATCGACACCGGGTTCTATGTCCCGGCAACGATCTCGGGTGTTGTCTACTTCGACGCAGATGCCGGCAACTCGTTGACGACCGGCGAGCCCGGCATCCCGGGAGTCACAGTCACCCTCACCGGCACGACCGGGGCGGGAGATCCGATCACGCGCACGGCGACGACCGGTCCCGGTGGCGCATATTCGTTCTCGGACCTGCTGCCCGGCACGTATACCGTGGCCGAAACCCAGCCGCCGGCGTGGGCCGACGGGGCTGAGACGGCGCCACCCGGGGCGATCGCCGGCACCGACCTGGTCAGCCACATCGTGGTGGTCAGCGGCACACCGGTCACCGGCGTGCACTTCGGGGAACTTGGATGGCCGGTCAGTGGCGCTGTCTCGATCGACGGCACCGGTACCCCGGTTCCCGGCGTCACGGTGACGTTGCGGGGCACTGATGTACTCGGAAATCCGGTCGAGCGGGTGGTGGCGACGCAGGCGTGTGACGGGCAGGCGGCGGTGAACTGCGTGCCCGGCGGTTACGAGTTCTCCAATGTGCCGCCCGGCACCTACACGATCGTCGAATCGCAGCCTCCGGGCATGAATCCCGGCCAGGTCACCCCCGGTGATGTACTCGATCTTGTGCTCAGCGGAGCCCCTTCGTCCGGCAACTACTTCAGCGAGACTGCGGCATCGCTTGCAGGTGTCGTGTTCATCGACACGAACGACGACGGGGTATTCGATGCAGCGGAATCACCCGAGGCTGATATTGCCGTCACCCTGACGGGCACCGACGTCAACGGAAACCCAGTCAATCGCACGGCTATCACCGACGCGAACGGCCGGTATCTGTTCTCCGACCTGGTGGCCGGTGACTACACCGTCACCGAAATCCAGCCGACGGGCCTGGGAGATGGTAAGTCGACACCGGGCACCGCCGGAGGGACGACGGGAGTCAACACGATTGCGGTGACTGTCGGACCGGGTCTGACGCTCACCGGCTACCTGTTCGGTGACGTTCCGCCTCGGAAGGGCACCCTGCCCAAGACCGGGGGCAACATCCACCTACCGCTGGGCGTCGGCGTCGGTGTTTCGCTCCTCGGCCTGGCGTTCATCGTCATCGGTCGGCGGCGTCGGGTGCGGGTCGTGTGATCACCGGCGGGTCAGTTGTCGGTGGCACGCCCGGGTCCTCCGCCCGGACCGTCTGGGCGTGCCACCGATATAGCGCTCCTACCGGTCGATCAGACGCGTGACGATCACCGAGGAAGCCTCCAGTGTTCGGTGTACGGGACATTTGTCGGCGATCTCGAGGAGGCGTCGGCGGTCGTCGTCGCTGAGCGTTCCCTCGAGACGGATGCGCCGTTCGAACCGATCGACCTGGCCGACCCGGCCCTCGGTGCATTCGAAACAATCGTCGGCATGGACTTTGGCGTGGGACACCTCGACGATGACCCGGTCGAGCGGCAGATGCTTGCGGTCGGCGTACATTCGCAGAGTCATCGATGTGCACGCACCGAGCGCAGTGGCGAGGAAGTCGTAGGGCGACGGCCCGGCGTCGAATCCTCCGATCGAGACGGGTTCATCGGCCAGGAATCGGTGGTCGCCGGCGACGACATGGTTGAGAAACGCACCCTGGGTGGTCTCGGCGACGACCACCTGATCGCTCGCCTTCGGGACCGGCGCGGCACCGCTCTCATCGGCGATGTACCGCATCGCCCAGCCGGCGATCATCCGGGCGGCGAACACGGCGTCGGCGCGGTGGCTGAGCAGATGATCAGCGTGATCGATCGTCACGAAGCTCTTCGGCTGGCGCGCCGCGGCGTAGATGGCCGTGGCGTTGTCGAAGCTCACCGTGGCGTCCTGGGGGGAATGCAGCACGAGCAGGGCGGCAGGGAGCACGGCGACCGCATCGGAGATCCGGTGACGTTGGAGATCGTCGATGAACGAGCGGCGGATCGTGAACCCCCGTCCGGCCAACTCGACGCGTGCCTCTCCGGCGGCGAGGATGTCGTCCAAGGACCCGTCGAACAGGTGGGTCACGTGAGCGACATCGGCGGGTGCGCCGATCGTCGCCACCGCACTGACCTCGGGAATGTCGGCCGCGGCAGCCAGGACGGCCGCTCCGCCCAGCGAATGACCGATCAACAGCTGGGGCGCACGATGGTGCAGTCGAAGCCAGTCGGCGGCGTGGCGAAGATCTTCGGTGTTCGACGAGAAGTTGGTGTTGGCGAACTCACCCTCGCTCGATCCGAGGCCCGTGAAGTCGAAGCGCAGCACGGCGATCCCTTGCTCGGCCAGTTCGGCGGCGATACGCGAGGCGGCGAAGATGTCCTTCGTACAGGTGAAGCAATGGGCGAACAAGGCATAGGCAACCGGCGGACCGGCCGGCCGATCGAGCCGGGCGGCGAGCAGGCCCTGGCTCCCCGGGAAGGTGACTTTCTCGGCATGGGTGGGCATCGTGACTCCCTATCGGCTTGGTGATATCGGCTCGGTGATCTCGGCTTGGTGATCGATCGAGACCAGGATCGATCGGTCCGGATCGCCGGGCCGCGATCTCGGCTTCGAGTTGATCAGATGGAGTGGCATTCGTCAGCTGCGGCGCCGGCCGATGGCCAGGGCCACGATCACTGCGCTGCCGGCGGCCAACTCAGCCGGACCGAGGTGTTCTCCGAGCAGCAGGGCCGCCCATCCGAACGACTCGATCGGTTGAATCAGTTGGATCTGACTGCCTCGGGAGAGTCCGGCGCGCGCCAGACCGCCGTACCAGGCGAAGAACCCCAGATACATCGATACCACCGAGACATAGCCGAACCCGAGCCACGCCGAAGTGGTCACATTGGCGACGGTCGGCAGGTGGGTCACGGTGACGGGCACGGTCACCGGCAGCGCGAACAGCAGGCCCCACGAGATCACCCACCAGCCCGGCCGGGTCCGCGAGAGCACTCCGCCGCACACGTAGCCGACGGCCCCGAGTAGCACGGCGAGGACCATCAGCGGATGACCGATGGAGATCTTCGTACCGCCGGTGCCTACGGCGAACGTGACGAGTGCGGCGACGCCGAACAGCGTGGCCGCCCACCATCGCCGCGAGGGCCGCTCGCCGGTGGTCGCCATCGCCAGACCGACGGTGGCGAGCGGGAGCAGCCCGTTGGTGATCGCCGCGTGACTCGACGGCATGTGGCGCACGGCGAGCGTCGATGCCGCGGGGAAACCCAGGACTACCCCGAAGGCCACTCCGGCCAACAATCGCGCCTCGTGACGGGTGGGTCGCGGGAGCCGGGTGATCGACAGGACGATGATCGCCAGCGTGGCGGCGATGATCGCCCGTCCCATCGAGACGAACCACGGGTTGAGGCCGTTGCTCACCGCCTTGCGCGTGGCAGGAAGGGTGAGGCTGAACGCCGTCACCCCCATGAAGCACAACAGCGCGCCCAGCCAGTCGGGCCGCTCGGAACGGACCGGTTCGACGGCGACTTTCGTCACCGGGCTACCCATGGTCATGGCTACCCATGGTCATGGCCGGGGCTGCGCGATGGCCTGTACCTCGATCTCGACCATCATCCCCGGTGTCGTCAAGGTTGCACCGACCGCCGTCGACACCGGCTCGGTCACGCCCCGGAAGATTTCTCCGTGGGCCTTGACGAAGTCGCCGGCCGTCGCCATGTCGGTGAGGTAGGCCATGGTTCGCACGACGTCGGCGAGTTCGGCGTCCATCTGGCGCAGGATCTCGTCGACGCGTCGCAGGATGAACAACGTCTGGGAGTACGTGTCACCGGGGGCATGCAACCTGCCTGACGGTTCGATCGCCGTCGTGCCGGCGATGAAGACGTGATCGCCGACCCGTCGACCCCGGGCATACGACCCCAGCTCCTCGAACCGACCCCCTCCGTGTACCGTATACGCACTCACCCGATCACTGTACGCCCGGCACCCTCGGGAGACCCGATGGCTTTGTCGCCCCTGGCCAACACCACCAACAAACTGGCCGACGCGGCATATGCCTCGATCATGGCCGCGCTCCTCGACCGGTCGTTGAAGCCGGGTGACCGCCTGGTGATGGACCGGTTGGCGGCGGAGCTGGGCATCTCGCGCACACCGGTGCGAGACGCGCTGCAGCGCCTCGAACAGGACGGAGTGATCGCCTCATCGCCGCCGCGGGGCTACGTCGTCCGCTCCGTCGGCCAAGCCGAGATCGCCGCCATCTACCAGGCCCGCGAGGCCGTCGAAGGGTATGCGGCCCGGGTCGTCGCCGGCCTCGACGTCGCGGCGCACGACGCGATCGCCGCGGTCATCGACGCCGCGGCGGCGATGGACTCCTCTACTCCAAGCGGCTCGTTCGCGGCGAACCAATCGATCCACCGGGCGATCGTCGCTGCGGTCGGCAATCCGTATCTCGTCGAGCTGTTCGACGACATCTGGGGCAAGAGCGCGGCGGCCCTGACGTACGCCGAACTCTTCGGCATGGAGGTCGAACACCCCGACGTGCGCGCCGACCATGCGCAGCTTTTGGCTGCGCTGAGGTCGACTGATGGAGTGTTTGCCGAGCAGGTTGCGCTCGATCACATCCGTGACGGTCTCCGACGGAATCTCGGCTGACGGATTCGGTCCATCACCGGGTGTGGTCAATCGGTGAACACGGTGAGCAACTCTCAGCGTAGTGATGAGCCGTTCAGCTCAGTGCTTTGCTCGTGAGTTACGGAGTTCAATGGAGTGTCTCCCACTTTGAGTGCCATAGGTGCGGTAATGGTCACTTTCGGCGCCTTGATCTGAAAGTGGCGAACGCGGTCGGTGAACAAGTGTGGGCGTCGGTTGACGAGCCCGGGCGTCGGATGACAAGTAGGAGTGATGTGGCGCGGTTGAGACCAATGCGGATCGGTTTGGCTGTGGCCTGCCTGGGCGTCGGGTTGTCCCCCGTCGTCGACACCAGCGCTTCGGCGGCTCCGCTGCCGCATGCCTCGCTCGTGCCCCAGACTCCGGCGACCGGCTACCCCATCGTGCTCGGCACTCCCCAGTACACGACGACCAACGAGAACTGCCCGAATGGCTGCACTCTCAACCGCGCCGTCTTCGGGGTGAACCAGGCCGGCCGGTTCATCGTCGCCGGAGGCAACTTCTACGAGGTGGAACTCCAAGACGGATCCGTGTTGCAGCAGAAGTACTTCGCCGCATGGAACATCGACACCAAAGCGATCGCCTGCGCCGGCCAGTTCACCTTCAACGGCAACGTTCGTTCGATCGAGCCGGCCGCAATGTCGGGCAGGGTATACGTCGGAGGTGACTTCACGAAGATCACCGGCGCCGACGGCGTGCAGCGCACCCGCAACAAGCTGGCGATGCTCGATCTCACGACATGCACGGTCGATACGAAGTTCGTGGTCACCGGTACGAACGCCAAGGCCACCGATCTCGTGCTCAGCGGCGCCCGCCTCTTCGTCGGAGGGGACTTCACCTCGATCAACGCGCAGGCGGTCAGCTACCTGGCCGAACTCGATCCGATCACCGCAGCGATCCGCCCAGCATTTCGCTTCACGTTCGGATCAACGTCACTGGCCACCAAGATCCGCGGCATGGGCGTCAATCCGGATGGCTCGCGGCTGTTGTTCGGCGGTCGGTTCGGCACCGTCGGCGACGGAGCGCTCACCCTGACGACCCAGACGGTGATCGCCGACATCAGCA
Source organism: Actinomycetes bacterium (assembly GCA_031371195.1). Classification (GTDB taxonomy): domain Bacteria; phylum Actinomycetota; class Acidimicrobiia; order Acidimicrobiales; family Ilumatobacteraceae; genus JANMJD01. The sequence goes on from JANMJD010000178.1 coordinate 7,173, forward strand.
ACCCGGCGGTCGCCCCGAAGCTCATCGATCACCGGTTCGTGCAGCCGCATCCCGAGGCCAACAATCGTCCGGTGGGCCAGAGCCTCCAGGATGTCGCCGTCTCGCCGGACGGCACCGCCTTCGCGCTGGCCTACGGCACCGCGACCGTTTCGGACTACACATACGTGGTCAACGCCGTCGCCGGCAACCAGCCGCTGCGGTGGACGCATTCGATGGGCGACTCGAGCACCGGCGTCGCCATCTCCAACAATGCGGTGTACTTCACCGGCCACTTCTGCCGGATGAACACTGGCCCGGGAACCACCGACGTCATGTCGCCGATGATGGGGCTCAACACCTGCACCGGCTCGGGGACGTTCCGCAACGGAGCGTGGCGTACCCACATCTCGGCGATGTCGTTGACCGATGGAACTCCCCTCACCTGGAATCCCGGTCAGGATTCGGGCTTCGGCGGCGAGGTCGTGACGGTCACGACCCGCGGGCTGCTGGTCGGGTTCGATGGCCAGCGCTCGAATTCGATTCGTGTGGGTGCGGTCGCCTTCTATGACTTCGGCCCGGCGGTCGAGGACTCCACGCCGCCGACCAACGTGACCTTCACGCAGCCGACGGCTGGGGCGACGGTCAACAATCCTCTCGTCGTCGCCGGCCAGGCGACCGACAACACCAGCGTGGTGGGCTACCGCGTCCGGATCAAGGCGGCGGACGGACGGTTCCTACAGGCCGACGCGACCCTCGGTGCGACCACCTACGAATTCAAGGCCGACGTCCGCGGCGACGGCTCGTTCCAGATCGGCATCCCCTTGGCGATCGCCGGTACGTACAGCGCGCAGGCGAAGGCGATCGACACCGTCGGGCTTCGTTCAGCGGCGTGGGCCGGCGTGGCGTTCACCGAGACCGGCATTGAGGTGATCCCGCCCACCACCACGATTACGACCGCTCCGGCGTCCCCGATCCCGTCGGAGAACCCGGTCATCGTCTCGGGTGTCGCGACGGACAACACGGCGGTGGCGACGATCACCACGCGGATCACCAACGCCGCCGGGATGTACATGCAGGCCGACAAGACCTTCGGTGCCACACCGGCCGACTACCCGTTGACGACATCGCAGTTGAACGCCGTCTCGGTGACATGGTCGGCGGACCTGGGCAACCTGCTCCCGGTGGGCACCTACAGCGTGACGATGGCGATGACCGACTCGTCGGGCAATCCGGCCTCGAAGACCGGCACCTTCTCGATCACCGCCGTACCGCCCAACGTGACGATCGTCGCCCCGGCGGCCAAGTTGACCTCGGGCACCCTGGTTCCGGTCAGCGGGAATGTCACCGACAACCTCGCAGTCGCCTCCGTCGTCGCCCGCATCACCGACTCGGCCGGGCAGTTCATGCAGGACGACGGGGCATTCAGCCTGATCAGCAACGATCTCAAGATGACGATCGCCGGACTCGATACCCCCGCGGTCTCGTTCGTCTACACGGGTCCGTCGCTGCCGGATGGGGCCTACACCGTCACCGTGACGGCCCGCGACCGCGTCGGCAACGTCACCACGGCCATGCGTTCGTTCACGATCGCGCCTGCTGCGGTGCCCCGACCGGCGGTCACCGCCTATGCCGGGTATTCGAGCAACTCCACGTTCTTCGGTCTTACCTCGGGGTACCGGTTCACCCTGGCGGCCAACTCGAAGGTGTACGCGCTGGGCGTCGGCGACACCAATCGCAACGGCGTGCTCGACAACACCTCAGCGACGGCCGTCGGCCTGTGGCGGGCGTCCGACCGGGTGCTGATCGCCACCGTCAGCGTGCCGACCAACGCCGTGGCCGAGGGAGGTTGGTTCTACACCAACCTGGCGACGCCCATCGACCTTCAGGCCGGGGTGACCTACGTGATCGGCCAGCAGGTCTTCGCCGGGCGGGAGCGTGAGGCGTCGTCGGGTTCTGCGACGCCGGCGGCTGGAGTGACCTATCTCGGGTACGCCACGACATTCGGCTCGACGTTGTCCTACCCGTCGAGCCAGGGCACGTCGAACGGCGGGCGCGGCATGCCCAACCTGAAGATCGCCTAGTGGCCGGTGGTGACCACCTGCTGTTCATTCGGTCGTGGCCGTACCCTCGTGTCGTGAGCATCCGACGGGGGCAGGCAATGGTGCGGTGTGGGCTGGCGATCGCGCTGATGGTTGCGACGGCCGCCGGTTGCAGCAGCGACTCGATCACCGGGGACTCGGCGTCCACGGCCGGCTCCTCCTCGCTCGATCGCTCGATCACCGGCACGACGACGCCCGTGGTCGACGATTCCGCCCTCGGTGTCTCGCCGACCGTCGTTACCTCCGACGATGTCGTCACGTCGGGCGACGTCGTGCCGGCGGGCGGCTCTGCGTCGAATACCGGGGTGTCGGCGCCGCCACAACCCCCTGCTTCGAGCAGGCCACCAGCGACCGCTACCGACGGTTCCACCATCGGGTCGAGCGCAGGACCCGAGGTCCCAGCCACGGTCAACGCCGTCCCATCCCCGGCGACTGCCGCGCCCGGAGTCGCCGCCACGACGGTGGATCCGTCCTTCGCCCCGTCATCTGCCTCGGGGTCACCAGCCTCGGGGATACGGGTCGTCTCGGGGTCGGCCGATCTCGGCTCCGTGATCCAGCAGCGCACTCCGTTGCTATTGCACACGTTCGATGCAGCCGAGCCGACCGATGTGACGATCGTGGTCACACACCCCGGTGAAGGTGGCCCGGTCGCCGCCGATGGAAATCGCGTCACCTTCTCATTCCAGATGTACGCCTGGGGTTCCGACGAGAACTACGACGGCACGCCCCCGGGTCAACCCCGCACCGTCGTGCTCGGCACCGACGATCTTGCGAGTGCGCTGTACGCCGCGCTGATCGGCGCATCGCCCGGCGAGGAGCGCGTGGTGACGTACCCCATCGGGGAGGCCGGGATCCCGGACTTCGTGCCCGACGATGTGGCGTACTACCTGATCATCAGCATCGAGTCGATCGCCGCCTGACAGCCGGCGGTCCGGCACGGTTTGTGTCCCTTCGGCGACGGTGTACCGTATACGAAATTCGGGGGTCGGTTCCCGGACCGTCGCGAGGGGAGTGGCGAACATGTGTGGAATCGCCGGCCGCATCCTGGCCGAACCGGGCCGAATCGGCTCCGACCTGGTGTCGTTGATGCGCGCGATGCGTCATCGAGGGTGGGACTCGACCGGGTTTGCCCTGTACGGCGTGCCACGGGAGTCCGGCTATGTCGTGCGAGCACTGGTCGACCGCCGTGATCGACTCGGTCCGTCGCTCGACGAGTTGCTGGCCCGTACGAGAGCCTTCGGCGCCGATTTCACGACCGACCCGACATGGGACTGGACGGACCAGATCCACGTGTCGGTGCGGTTCGAGATCACCGAACCGCACGATCTGCGACGATGGATCGATGCCTGCGACGACGTCGATCTGGTCGAATTGCAGTCCGTCGGGCGCTCGCTGGAGATCGTCAAGGACGTCGGCGACGCCGATGATGTCGACGCCAAGCACGACATCTCGTCGTTCGTCGGCACGCACGGTCTCGGACACGTCCGTCTCGCCACCGAATCGCTGGTGTCGCCGGTTGCCGGCCACCCGTTCTGGGCCCGTCCGTTCCCCGATGTCGCCATCGTCCACAACGGACAGTTGACCAACTACTACACGTGGAAGCGCCGCCTGGAGCGGGCCGGCTACCGGTTCACCACCGAGAACGACAGCGAGTTGATCGCCGTGTGGAATTCCGTGGAAATGGCCGCCGGGCTCACCCTCACCCAGGCGCTGGAAAAGAGCCGCATCGATCTCGACGGCGTGTTCACCTACCTGCTGGCCACGATCGACCATCTTGGGATGGCGAAGGACCGCTTCGCCATCAAGGCACTCGCCGCCGTTTCCGAGCCCGATGGCGAAGCGCTGGCCACCGAGGAGCAGGCGCTCCGCACGCTGTATCCCCACGAGGTCGAGGTCGTCAACTACGCCGAGCCGAGCATGGTCGCCACCTGGCGGGCCGCACCCGACGGTGCACTCGCCGGAGCCGGAGCATGACCGGCGATGTGGTGGCCTCGACCGAGGTCATCCGGCTGGCTGCCGGTAACCGGGCGCTTCGCGACTTGAACCGGGAGATCCGCGACCACGTGCACGCCGGGGGGACGGTGCACATCGATGAAACCCTGTCGCGCCACAACCTGGGAGTGGCACTCACCGGGACGGGCACGGCGATCTTCGAGGGATCGGTCGGCTATTACTGCGCCGGCCTGCTGTCGGGAGCCAACGTCGTCATTCGCCGCAACACCGGGTGGTCGGTGGCCGAGTCGATGTCGGCGGGGACGTGTGTCGTCGAAGGGAATGCCGGCAATGCCGTCGGGGCGTCGATCCGTGGGGGCCTGATTCACGTCAAAGGTCATGCCGGACCGCGGGCGGGGATCGCCATGAAGGGCGGCAACATCATCGTCGAGGGCAACGTGGGCTACCAGTGCGCGTTCATGGCCCATGTCGGACGGTTGATCGTGCTCGGTAGTACGGGGGCATCGACCGGTGACTCGTTGTGGAACGGCGAGGTATGGGTCGGCGGGGAGATCGGCGCGCTCGGTGTCGACACCAAGGTCGTCGAGCCGTCCGCCGACGAGGTGGCCGAGGTCGAGGCGCTGCTGGCCACCCGCGGTCTCGACGACGGGCAACGGAACTGGAAAAAGGTCGTGTCGGGCCAGGAGCTATGGCACTTCAAGTCCCGCGACGCCAAGTCGTGGCTGATGATCTGAGGATGAGATGACAACCGCTGATGAGGAATTGGTGTGGTTCGGCGACGGCGCGGTCGAGGGGCGACCGGCCGGGTCGGTGTCGTCGTACGCCGCCGGGGGTTCGATGCGTTGGACCCCCGAAACGATCGCCGACATACACGCCAAGGCCCAACTCGGGCGGTATCAGCTGCGCGGGTTCTCGACCTTTCAACGCAACCTGCCCGACTTCGACGATCTGGTGTTCCAGCCGGCGACGATGACCCGCCTGCCGCTCGAGGGGTACCGCGAGGCGTGCGCGACCAGGACGGTCTTCGGCGATGGCCTGGGCAAATGCGAGCAGCCGATCGAGTTGGACATCCCGATCTACATCGGTTCGATGTCGTTCGGGGCACTTTCGGCATCGGCCAAGGCGGCGCTTGGCAAGGGGGCGTCGAAAGCGGGGACGATGACCTGCACGGGCGAGGGCGGCATGCTCCCTGAGGAGCGGGAGAACAGCAGGACGCTGATCTACCAGATGTCGCCGGCTCGCTACGGCCTCGACCTGGAGCACCTCCGGATGGCCAACGGGTTGGAGGTCGTCGTCGGCCAGGGTGCCAAACCGGGCACAGGCGGCCTGTTGCTCGGCATGAAGGTGTCCGAACGCGTGGCTCGCATGCGCAACCTGCCGATGGGCGTCGATCAGCGTTCGACGACTCGCCATCCCGACTTTCTGGGCGCCGACGATCTGTCCATCAAGATCGAAGAGCTCCGCGAGGCGACCAACTATCAGGTGCCGATCCTGGTCAAGATGGGTGCCACCCGGCCGTACTTCGATGTAGCCGTGGCCGCCAAGACGGGGGCCGATGTCGTGGTTGTCGACGGCATGGAGGGTGGTACCGGCGCGTCGCCGGAGTTGTTGCTCGGTCACACCGGCGTGCCGATCATGTCGGCGATTCCGGCGGCTCGCCGCGCCCTCGACGACACCGGCATGTCGGGCAAGGTCAAGCTGGTCGCCGCCGGCGCCATCCGCTCCGGTGTCGACGCCGCCAAGTGCCTCGCCCTCGGCGCCGATGCGGTGATGATCGGCACGGCCGCGCTGATGGCGCTCGGCTGCAACTCGCCGCGGTACGTCGACGACTATCGGGCGTTGGGGACCGAGCCCGGTGCGTGCCACCACTGCCATACGGGCCGGTGTCCGGTCGGCATCACGACGCAGGATCCTGACCTGGAAGCACGCCTCGACATCGATGCGGCCGCCGAACGGGTGTACCGCTTCCTGACGGCGATGACGATGGAGATGACCCTGCTCGCCAAGGCGTGCGGGAAGAGCGATGTCCACAACCTCGAACCGGAAGACCTGCGGGCGCTCACGCTCGAAGCCTCCGCTTTCACCGGGGTGTCGCTCGCCGGTATCGACCGTCCGTTCACCTGGTGAACTCGGCGCGTGAGTTGACCTGCGGCTGACGGTGACCATCGCCTCGAGACGTTTGATCACCTGACAAGACCCGCCAGACTGCAACGATGCCATTGAAGCCGACGTTGAGCGTCGCGATCGCATGTCTGGTCGCCGTCGCCTGCGGAAGCTCGACGTCGCCGTCCACGGCTTCGGTGGGCGTCTCGACCGAGGCGGGTGGCACGGCGGCGTCCACGCTGCCCGGAGCCCCCGCTCCGGCGACCGCCGCGCCGATCTCCACCAACCCGCCGGTACCGACGCTGCCCGCGGCCACCCCGGGCAATGTCTATGGCGCGGCAGGCGCCGATGGTCTGCGAGCCGATCTCGCCAACGTTCCGCGTTATGCGTACGTGCCGTCCACCGACAAGGGCACGGTGACGGTGATCGATCAGGCGACGTTCCGGGTGATCGATCGCTTCGACGTGGGGAAGTTGGCCCAGCACGTGGTCCCGTCGTTCGATATGAAGACGCTGTACGTCAACGCCAGCGGTGTCAACCGACTGGTCCCGGTCGATCCGATGACCGGTAAACCCGGGTCACCGATCAAGGTCGACGCCCCGTACAACCTGTACTTCAGCCCCGATGGCCGCACAGCGATCGTGATGGCTGAGCGCCGGCAGCGAATGGACTTCTACGACGTCGCCACCTGGCAGTTGTTCGCCTCGACCGACGTACCGTGCAAAGGAATCAACCATGCCGACTGGACGGCCGATCAGGCGTGGTTCCTGGCCTCGTGCGAGTTCTCCGGCGAGTTGCTGCAGGTCAGCACGTCGACCCTGCAGATCATGAAGGACATCAAGCTGGCCGCCGGAGCCCAGCCGCAAGACGTCCGCCTGACCCCGGACGGAACGAAGTTCTACGTCGCCGACATGCAATCCGACAAGGTATGGATCGTCGATGCGACGACCGCCGAGGTCACCGGCTCCATCGACACGCCGGCGGGGACTCACGGCATCTATCCGAGCCGCGACGCCAAATACATGTACGTCTCGAGCCGCGGCCGGGGTGAGGAGGATCACGGGCGCAAGTCGCACAGCGGAGAGGGGGCGGTGTCGGTGATCGATCCGACGACCGACACCATCGTCGCCACCTGGAGGATCCCCGGTGGCGGTTCACCCGACATGGGCGGTGTCTCGATCGACGGCTCGCAGCTGTGGCTGTCGGGCCGTTTCGACGACGAGGTGTACGTGTTCGACACGAGTGACGGCCATCTACTGGCGCGGATCAAGGTGGATGGCGGCCCCCATGGTCTGGCGCTGTGGCCGCAGCCCGGCCGTTTCTCGCTCGGTCATACCGGCAATACCCGCTGAGCGGTCCGCCCGGCCGTCGGCGTCCTCGCGGCCGACGGACGCAACTGTCGGGCGTATCTCGGCTCGGTAGGGTGCGGGCATGCCAGTTTCCGACACCGAGCGGCGTACCCATGAGACGGTCGAGTTGTTGCAGGCGGCGATCCGCAACCAGTGCGTCAACGACGGACGGGCGGAGTCGGGCCACGAGGTCCGCAGCAGCGACCTGATCGAGGGCTACCTCGAAGGGTGTGGTCTCGACTTCCAGCGGGTGGAACCGACCCCGGGTCGCCGGTCGTTGGTCACCGAGATCGCCGGCAGCGATCGTGATGCCCCGACGCTGTGCCTGCTCGGACATACCGACGTGGTTCCGGTCAATGCCGCTGGGTGGGAACGCGATCCGTTCGGTGGCGAGTTGGCCGACGGGGAGGTGTGGGGTCGCGGGGCGCTCGACATGTTGAATCTCACCTGCTCGATGGCCGTGGCGATGCGTGAACTGGCCGCGACCGGGTACCGGCCGAAGGGGACGATCAAGTACATCGCCGTCGCCGACGAGGAGGCCGGCGGTCACCACGGCGCCCGGTACCTTGTCGACCACGAGGCCGATCTGTCGCGCTGCGACTACCTGATCACCGAGTCGGGTGGGATCTCATTGGTCGGTCCCCGCGGCCACGGGGTGACGGTGACCGTCGGCGAGAAGGGGACGTCGTGGCGGCGGCTGATCGTGCGTGGGACCCCGGCGCATGGCTCGATGCCCTACGGGGCCGACAACGCCCTGGTGCTCGCCGCCGAGGTCGTCCGGCGGATCTCCCAGTACCGGCCCGCGGCGGTGATCAACGATGTGTGGAAGCGTTACGCCAGTGCGCTCGACGTTTCCGACGACGTGGTGGCGATGCTGCACGACCCGACCCTGGTCGATGAGGGTCTCCGCCATCTTCCCGATCACGGTACCGCCAAGTTCGCCCACGCCTGCACCCACACGACGTTCTCGCCGAACGTGATCCACGGCGGGCAGAAGACCAATGTGATCCCCGACTACGTCGCCATCGAGGTCGACATCCGCACCCTGCCCGGAGTCGATCGGGCGGCGGTCGACGCGATGCTCATCGACGCGCTCGGACCGGAACTGGCGGCGAGGGTCGAAACCGAGATGATCAACGAAGGCGACGCCACGATCTCGCCGATCGATACCCCGCTGTTCGACGCGTTGCAGCAGGTCACCCGCCGGTTTCATCCTCGGGCGACCCTGGTCCCGCGGATCACCGCCGGTGGTACCGACGCGACGTTCTTCCGCCGGGTGGGCACTGTCGCCTACGGCTTCGGCCTGTTCAACCAGACCCTCTCGGCCGGCGAGTTCGCCTCCCGCTTCCACGGCAACAACGAACGCATCGATGTCGACTCCCTCGGCCTGACCACCGAAGCCTGGCTCGCCCTCGCCGACTACTGGTAAGAGGCAACCGTTCGTGTCGGGCTCGACGGGCCGTGCCCGAGCACGAAGTTCCCGAGAGTCGGGCCGGGCCGCGTCGACGACGACCAGTCTGAGAGGTCAGATCTGACCGACGCGGCCGAGCGCGACCAAGAGCCGACGCTGGGGATCGGTCGGCAATGGTCCGGGCGGTTCCGATCCGAACATGCCACTGGCACGGAACAGGGCCAGTTGCGGCTCGACAACTCCCCAGCAGGCCTCGGCCAGTAAAGGGTCGAGTTCGAGGTGCTGACCGGTGGCGGCAGCGATGTCATAGCCGTGCACGAAAACGTCGATGAAACGGTGACCGGCGTAGACCGAACCCGGAACCGGGCCGTAGGACACGGCGCATGGTGCTTCGAGGGCACCGGGTGCCTCGAAGGCCAACGCGGCGGCTTGCGCCGATTCGTCGTAGGCCTGAACCGGGTTGGCACCGAGCAGGTCACCGTCGAGCCGTTCGCCGACATCGGCGATGGTATGGCCGACGGCGAGTTCAGCCGCCCACCAGTTACCGGCAACGACATGATTGACGAGCGCCGTGACATCCCAGTCGGCACACGGTGTCGGGTTGGCCCATTGGTCGGTTTCGATGCCGACGACGAATCTGCGGGTCGATGCGAGGGCCTGACGGTGCAGCGAGTCGATCGTCGTGCCGCGGGTTGCGTCCGGGTTCACGTTCACCCCTTCACATACGAGAGCTTCTCGGCGATGAGTCCGTCGCGGACACGAAAGACATCCACGCCACGGATGTGACCGTCCGTCCACGAGTACCGCCACAACCCGACAACATGATCCCCGGCGTCAATGGTTTCCTCGACATCGAACACGCTGGTGGCGTCGTCGAAGATCGGTTTCCATGCGGCACGTATCGCATCGCGTCCGACACAACGCGTACCGTCCGGCGGGGGACCGGTGGCGTCGAACACGCAGTCGTCAGTGAGCATCGACAGCACCTCGTCGAGATCGTGTTCCGCCCACGCCGCTGCGAACCTGTCAACCACTTCTCGAGCACTCATGAAACAAATCTAGTTCGCGCGGAACCATGCGCTGACAGACCGGTCCAGCAGAGCCGCCGCAGGGTCGGCAAGGGCACTCGGGCCGGAATCTGGCATGAGATGTTCCTGGTGCGCGCCGGGGAGTACGAGGCGATCTACGGCAACGTGCCAGCTCGCGGCTAGGGCGAGGCGAGTCGATTAGTGACGGTCGCCGAATCGGTCTCGGCTCGTCAACGATTGAAAGCTGCCGGGCCGGGTCACTGCGGGCGGTTGACCAGGGCGACGGGGCCGTGGGGGCCGTAGCGGAATCGGCCCTCCACCGGGGAGGCCTTGATGGCGACGTCGGCGATGTGGTCGCCGATCACCGGGCCGTGCTTGTAGAGGTGCCCGGAGTCGCCGGCGACGAACAGCACATTGGGATGATCGGGATGGAAGTCGATGATGTAGTGGGTGTCGCGCGTCGAGCAGATCTGTCCGACCGCCATCTGGGTGATCGGCTGATCGACCAACCCGGGGAAGCGGTGGGCCAGGTAGCGGCGGGTACGGGCGACGGCGGTCTCGTGGACGACGCGATCGTCGCGGTCCATGTCGATCGGCAGGTGATGCCAGGTGATCACGGCCTTGAACCCGTAGCCACCGGCCGCCGGAATGCCGTAGGCCGGGTAGCCGTGGTCGATCCAGGCGGGGAAGTGGGTGTGGTCGTAGCGCTGATCCCCGGGCGGCGGGGCGATCATGATCACGTCCTGGCGTTCGATCTCGAGCAGCGGCCCGAGTGTGCGGCGGAACAGCGCCGGCATCCACGCTCCCGCCGCCATGATGATCACGTCGGCCTCGATCGGCTTGTCATCCACGCACGGCCGCTCGCGCGAGTCGGTCGTGATGTGTCCACGGCGCATCACCCCTCCCAAGTCGGTGAACCGGGCGATGGTCGCCAGCACGCCCTTCTTGGCGTAGACGAACCCGCTGTCGGGCTCCCACAGGGCGTACTTGATCCCGCGGGTGTCCACCACGGGCAGGCGGATGGCCAGTTCCCCCGGGTCGATCACGAAGTGGGGAACGCCCAGTTTGGCGAACGTCGCCTGCGCTGCGTCCTCCCAGGCGGAGTTGCGTTCGTGAGCCATCATCACCGCTCCGCACTCGACGAACAGCTCATGGCCGGTCTCGGCCCCGAGTTCCAGCCATCGCAGCCGGGCCTCGCGCACCATGCGGGTGTAGTACTCATCGGCACCATGGCACGCCCGCAGGATGCGGTGTTCGCCGCCCGACGCAGCGCCGGCGTGGCCGGGTTCCCACGCGTCGTAGAGCGTGACGTCGATGCCGCGACGGCGCAGGTTCAACGCGGCGGAGGCCCCGGCGATCCCGGCCCCCACGACCACGGCTGTGCTGTAGCGGCCCACACCAAATACCGTATACGATCAATCCGGCGGGGTCGCCAGAGAGCCGCTTGCCAGAAAGCCGCTTGGGGGTTGGGAATGTCAGATTCGGCGCCGGAACTGCCGGTCGGCGTACACACCATCGACGTGGTCGTGCCCGACATCAACGGCATTCTGCGCGGCAAGAAGGTACCGGCCGCCCGCTGGGGACATGTGGCCGGTCATGGTGTCGCCATCGCCAACGCCATCTTCGCCTGGTCGGCGCGGTGCGGGCTCGAGATGGTCACCCGGTACGCCAACATGGCCACCGGCTTCCCCGAT
>JANMJD010000200.1:0-3307 GCA_031371195.1 Actinomycetes bacterium
AGCGGCGAGGACACCAGCAGCGAGGACACCAGCAGCGACGACCACTGCGCCGAGGCGGAGCACGCCAACGAGCCTCGATGCACCGGTGCCGCGGCGACAACCGCCCCCGGCAACACGACGCCGCGTAGCACCGTCCCCGATGACGAGGGATCCGGCGACGACGACCACGGCCAGAACGACAGCGGCCGTGGCAACGGCGGCGGCGGCGGAGATCACGGCGATGGCGGCAGCGACGACTGACGCCTAACGTCCAACGTGCCCTCGTCTGCTCCACCATCGGAGCGGTCGAGGGCACGGGCGCGTCAAGGCTCCGGCTCCGGGGAGGAATGGTCCCGCTATGCCAGCTTTTCTCTCCCGAGAACGGACGGACCGGTGATCAGGGACGCTCCCGGTAGCCGCTCCGCTGGACGCGGTGGGCGATTCGCCACCCGTCGGCTGTCCGCACCAGCCCGTCGCGGTAATCGCCGACGCTCAGGCTGAGCGCCCCATCGGGGTTGCGCAGCACGGCGTGGGCGACGTAGTACGTCAGTGACGTTGCCCGGTCCTCGTTGATGGTCACCTCGACCACGCTGAGCATGTGTTGATGCCATGTGGTGTTCGCCGTGTGCTGTCGCAGGAACTCGGCGACCGCCGCACCGCCGATCATCTCGGGGTACGCCGAGTATCGGGCCACCGCATCGGCGGTGAACACCGCGCCAACCAACTCGAAGTCGAACTCGTCGATGCCGCGGGCGTACCGTTGAAGGGTGTCGTTGATTGCTTGGCGGTCGACGAGATCCTGCAGAGTGGCGATGTCCATCAGGCTCAGTTCTCGTCCACGAGGACGGCGAGGGTGGCGGAAAGCACGGCGCGTGCCCGTTCCACCGGGTCGGGGAACTGTTCGGTCAGCACCCGCGAGCGCAGCTCGATCGACACCGGCACCCCGGGCAGCGCCGTCAGCACCCCGCGAAGCGGGAGCGCACCATGGCCGGGGAGGAGTCGCCCATGGAGGGCCTCGTCACGAAGTCCGGCAAGTGACGGGTCCGCCGGTACAGCGGGCGCGTCGGCCAACTGCATATACGGGAAGAGTCGAGCGTCGTGGCGCGCCAGATCGGCGGGCCCGGCCCCCGAGCGGGCCAGATGCAGAGTGTCGACAAGGACACCCAGGTTCGGGGCGGCGACGTCGTGCACGACGTGAATCGCGGTGGCGAGCGATCCAATGGTGAAGATCGGCAGGAACTCCAGGACGAGCGTCAGCCCCGGCGCCGCCGCTGCCGCGTATGCCGAGAGCGTCGCCAGCTCCTTGACGACCACGTGACGCGCTGCGGGACCACTGGCGACGAGGACGAAACGTGCACCGAGCGCAGCGGCAATGTCGATCACCGCCGTGCCGTGATGTTCGCCGCGCCCGAAGATGACCGGCTCGACGTCGAGCGCGACGACACCGCTGTCGGCGAGCCGCCTGCCGACTTCGGCCGTTGTATGCGCAGTCCACGTCGCCGGATCGTGCCACACGCCGACGGCCGGAAAGCCGGCCTCGGCGGCGACCGAAACGGCAGCCGCCGGCGCGACGTCGAGGACGGTGCCGGCGGCGAGCGAAAGCAGGCGGCCCACGTCGCTACGGTTCGCGAATCAGGCGGGCGACGTTTTCGTGATAGTGGGCGATCTTGCATTCCCGCTCCGACAGGATGTTCTGCGTGTAGGCACTGGACCGCTTGGTGCGGGCCAACTGGTCGTAGATCTCGATGTCCTCGCCGACCACCTTCTTGAGGTGGTCCCAATGCTTGGTCATCCTGTTCCAGTACTCGGCGTACTCGGGATCGCCCTGGTCGCCGGGGTAGACGATCTCCCAGCACAGGAACTTGGTGCGATCGACATCGATCGGGATCGGGTTGAACACCTGGATGTGCTCGGGGTTGCAGTTGAACACCGTGTTCGGCACCACGACGTAGTGGCAGATGGCGTGCTGATGGTGATCCCACTGCTCGGCCAGTTGCTCACGTCGGTCGTGGCGGGGCACGAAGCACATGTAGTTGTGACCCACGATGTGGAACGAGGTATCGCGGGCCGACTTCGTCCAGTCGGCGCTCACATGGTGCAGTGCGGCGGTGTGGTAGATCTCGTTGAAGCCGTCGACGATCGCCTTGTAGCTGACGGGCACGTCCCACTCCATCACGTCGAGGAGCACCATGTCCTCCATACGGAACTGCCCCAGATCGACCGAGATCTCCTCACCGATCCACTCCATCAGTGATGGGGCCCGCTCGGGGCCGACAAGGTTCACCCACACCCAGCCACCCCACTCGCCGGCAGCCACGGCCGGGGCGCGCTGCCCCTCGAGGTGGTCGGCAGCGAAGTCATCACGCTCGGGGACGCCGACGAGTTTGCCGGTCGTGTCATAGACCCATCCGTGATACGGGCAGGAGAATCGGCGGGCGCCGCACCCCTGCCACTCGGTGACGAACGACGGGCCGCGATGACGACAGACGTTGTGAAAAGCGGCCAACGATCGATCGGGCTGCCGCGTGATGACGACAGTTTCGCCGTGGCTCTCGAAGCTGATCCAGTCGCCGGGATCCTTCACCTGCTCGCTGCGGGCGGCGAGCAGCCAGCCGCGCCCGAGCACCTTGTCGCGCTCGAGTTCGAACTGCATCGGGTCGGTGTACACCTGCCGATTGAGCACACTCGGCCCGTAGTCGGGCAGTTGCGTGGCACCCGGACCCAGCCGAACCGGAACATCCCCCCGACTTGCCGTATAGACCATCTTCAACCTCCGGTTCGACAACGAACAGGCTTATACATAACACTTGTGATATCTTCCCGTCAATGCCGCGGGTGGTCGATGTCGAACAGCGTCGGGCCGACCTGACCGATGCCGCCGCCCGGCTCATCGCCCGTTCGGGCCTGGGAGCAGCAACGATGCGGGATGTCGCCGCCGAAGCCGGCTGGACGACGGGCGCCCTGACCCACTACTTCGCCGACAAACGCGAGCTGTTGCTGTGCACATTTCGCGCCTCGTTGGATCGACGGCGAGCGCTTCGGCCGACCTTCGACGGCGATCCGCTCGCCGCCCTGCGGGCCAGCCTGGAAGGCGCCCTGCCGCTCGACGACGACCGGCGGCGGCACTGGATGGTCAGCGTCGCCTTCCTCGTCGAATCCACCGGCGACCCCGATCTCGGCGCCGCCCAACGCGACGCCTACCGCGAGTTCCGCTCACGGGTCACCGGGCTGGTGGTGGCGTGGGGGGGGGGGGGGGGGACCCCCCCCCCCCCCCCCCCCCCCCCCCCCAAACACCGACCGGGAGTGAACACAACACCGCGCCACCCCC
>JANMJD010000224.1:0-7408 GCA_031371195.1 Actinomycetes bacterium
GCATGATCGCGTCCTGACGGACGACCGCGTCGTCCAACACGGTCGAGTCCAATACCCGCCGGGTCTTGCCCTTGATCGCTCCCGATTCGGCGACGACCTGCTTGACGGCATCGAAGATCCGCTGCGGCCGATCCGAGAGGCGGAACTTGTTGCGCCACAACGTCAGTACCGTCGGGTGGAACCCCTCGTCATCCAACCGGCACCCGGCGGCGACCTTCCAGCGGAGATCCGAACGCAGCGCCTCGACCGCGTCGCGGTCGGAGAGCCCTTCCAACGCTTGGAGGACCATGACGGTGGCGATCACGTCGGCCGGGACCGACGGGCGACCCCGCCCGGACGGGAACAGATCGGCGAACAGCTCGTCGGGGAACAGTCGGTGGCGGTGCTCGGCCAGCAACGCGTACACCGTGCCCGGGCGGACCAGATGCCCAACCAACGCGCCAGCGTCCATCAACGGCCGGTTCGGATCAGCAATCCCCTGCACCCACCAAGTTTTCCACGCGCCGCCCGCCAACGCGAGCACCCCGCCAGGCCAATTGCTCAGCGGTCACCTAGGCCAGACCACGGCGGCGGTCATTGCCGCGGCGTCGAGGTCGAGAAGTTCGCTTGTCGCTGCATCTGCGAGTCGATCGACGAGGAGCGGCGACGGGTGGCTTTCGTGGTGCCTCGACGAAAGCATCGGCGTGACGTACGAAGGTGCGAACGCGCTGTGACTCGGGTTCGGCGATGATCAACTCGTCGAAGCCGTGGCGGGCGTAGACATTCACGAACACTACCGCCGGGCCAGCGGCTGAGATGTCGAAGGTGAGCGGGGTGACCTCGCTGGATCGGCGCGAGAATGACGGGATGGCTGCCGTCCAGTTCCTGCGTACGTCCACGGTCCGACTCCACGATGACGACGATGTGGTGATCGCCGTTCGCGAACTGCCGCTCGGCACCCGTGTTGACGGGGTCGATACTCGCGAGCGCGTTCCTGCCGGTCACAAGGTCGCCGTCCGGGCGGTCGCCGTCGGTCAACCGGTGCGACGGTACGCCCAGATCATCGGTTTCGCCTCGTCGCCGATTGAACCCGGCGACCACGTTCATACCCACAACCTGTCGATGGGGACCTTTCAGCCGACTACGCCTTCGGCACCGCCTACGCGCCCACCGTCTTCGAGCCGGAACCCACGACCTTCCTGGGCATCCGCCGGCCCGACGGACGGGCGGCGACCCGCAACTACCTCGCCGTGATCTCGACCGTGAATTGTTCGGCCACCGTCTCCAAGGCGATCGCCGACCACTGGCGCAGCCGCGGCGGCCTGGAAGCGTTCCCCAACGTCGACGGCATCGTCTCGCTGACCCACGGCAGCGGCTGCGGGATGGATTCGGGAGGCGAAGGCATCGACGTGCTGCGGCGCACGATCGCCGGCTACGCCACCCACCCGAACATCGCCGGGGTGCTACTCGTCGGGCTCGGGTGCGAGGCCAACGGGCTCGGCGCGCTGATCACTGCCAGACGCCTGCAGGAAGGCAGCCGACTCGCCGCCCTCAACATCCAGGACATCGGTGGCACTCGGCGTTGTGTCGAGGAGGGCATCGCCCGGATCGCGGAGATGCTTCCCGCGGCCAACGAAGTGGAGCGGGTGCCGGTCCCAGTGAGCGAGTTGATCATCGGACTCCAATGCGGTGGTTCGGATGGCTACTCGGGGATCACCGCCAACCCGGCCTTGGGCGCGGCGGTCGACGAACTGGTCCGTCACGGGGGCACGGCGATCCTGTCGGAGACTCCCGAGATCTACGGCGCCGAACACCTGCTCACCCGCCGGGCCGTCACCCCTGAGGTCGGCGCCAAGATCGTCCGCCACATCGAATGGTGGGAGGACTACACCGCCCGCAACCACGGCGAGATGAACAACAACCCCTCCCCCGGCAACAAGGCCGGCGGGCTGACGACGATTCTAGAAAAATCGCTCGGCGCCGTCGCCAAAGGTGGCACCACCGGGTTGATGGAGGTCTACGGCTACGGTGAACCGGTCACTACCAGGGGTTTCGTGTACATGGACACCCCCGGCTACGACCCGGTCTCGGTCACCGGCCAGGTTGCCGGCGGGGCCAATCTGGTGTGTTTCACCACCGGTCGAGGCTCGGCGTATGGCTGCATCCCATCACCGTCGATCAAGTTGTCGACGAACAGCCAGCTGTGGGAGCGCCAGTCCGACGACATCGATATCAACTGCGGCGAGCTGCTCGACGGCAACGTGACGATGGCCGAGATGGGCCACCGGATCTTCACCGAGTTCCTTCGAGTCGCCTCGGGCGAACCGACCAAGAGCGAACGTTTCGGCTACGGCCACAACGAATTCGCCCCCTGGATCATCGGCGCCACGATGTGACCCCGCCCGATGCTGAGGAAGCAGCCGTGCCCCCCGGCCCCAACCTCATGCCTGCATCGGCCCTCAACTGCGAAGCCGGCGTCGATTACCTCCACCACTCGCCGGATCACTCGACGCCGAGGATGCCGCAATCGGGTTCTCGTGGGACGATCATGCCCGCCCGCGGTGGGGTCCGATGGTACGAACCCGAACATGACAAGGTCGTCGTCGACTGCTGATCCCCGACCGCGCGGTCAGTCGTGGCCGGGAGCCCGGTAGAAGTCGACGTGCTCCGCGGGCAGCGGCGTGTTGCCGGCGATCAGGTCGGCCGCCTTTTCGGCGAGCATCATGACGGGCGCGTAAATATTGCCGTTGGTCACATACCGCATCGCCGAGGCGTCGACGACCCGTAGTCCATCGAGACCGTGCACCTTCATCGACAGTGGATCGGTGACCGACATGTCGTCGACGCCCAACCGCGCCGTGCACGACGGATGCAGGGCGGTCTCAGCATCCCTGCGGACCCATTCGAGGATCTCCTCGTCGGTCGATACCGACGAGCCGGGCGAGATCTCACCACCGTTGAACTCGTCCATCCCGTGCTGCGTCAGGATCGTGCGGGCCGCCTTGACGACTTCGACCCATTCACGCCGGTCGGTCTCGGTCGACAGGTAGTTGAACCGCAGGGCCGGCTTCTCGAACGGATCTGCCGACTTGATCTTGATCGACCCCCGCGAGTCGGAGTACATCGGCCCGACGTGCACCTGGTACCCGTGCCCGGCCGGCGGGGCGGTGCCGTCGTAGCGGATGGCGATCGGCAGGAAGTGGAACATGGTGTTCGGGTAGGCGACCTGGTCATTCGAACGGATGAACCCGCCGCCCTCGAAGTGGTTGGTCGCCCCCGGACCCTTGCGGAACAGCCACTGCAACCCGATGATCGGACGCCGCCACAAGGCCAGGTTGGGCTGCATCGACACCGGTTTGGTGCAGGCGTATTGCACGTACACCTCGAGGTGATCCTGCAGGTTCTCCCCGACCCCCGGCAAGTCGTGCACGACATCGATCCCCAGGGCCCTCAACTCCGCGGCGTTGCCGACGCCCGAGAGTTGGAGGAGCTGAGGGGTGTTGATCGAGCCTCCGCAACAGATGATCTCGCCGGCGTCGACACTGTGTTTCGTGCCCCGAACCTGATAGTCGACGCCGACGGCTCGTTTGCCGTCGAATCGGACTTTCGTCACCTGTGCACGGGTGGTGACCGTCAAATTCTTGCGACCGCGAATCGGCTTGAGGTACGCCTGCGACGCGGAGAGCCGGCGTCCTCGATGCACGTTGCGGTCGAAGGCGGCGAATCCCTCCTGCTGCACCCCGTTGACGTCGTTGGTCAGCGGATAGCCGGCCTGCTTGCACGACTCGAAGAACGCCGTGAACAGCGGATTCGTCGCCGGGCCACGCTCCAGCACCAACGGACCGTTGCCGCCGCGGTATTCATCGGTGCCAGCCAGACAGGTCTCCGACTTCTTGAAATACGGCAGGCAGTGGGCGTAGCTCCACGTCGCCATTCCTTCGTCTGCAGCCCAGCGTTCGTAGTCGAGGGCGTTGCCGCGTTGAAAGATCATCCCGTTGATCGACGACGACCCACCGAGCACCTTGCCGCGGGCGTGATAGATCTTGCGGCCGTTCATGTGCGGCTCGGGCTCCGACTCGTACTTCCAGTCGTAGAATCTCGACCCGATCGGGAACGACAACGCGGCCGGCATGTGGATGAACACATCGAACTTGTAGTCGGGTCGCCCCGCTTCCAACACCAGCACGCTGGTCGACGGGTCGGCCGACAACCGGTTGGCCAACACACAGCCCGCCGATCCCCCTCCGATGATCACGTAGTCGTAGCGCTCAGCCATCCCTCTCCACTCTCCATGTTTCGCCACCCCGAGCCCGGCTTGGGCCGGATCGGCGACGGGCCGACCACGCTACTGAAGGTCGCGGCACGCGGCACAGGCACCGTGATTGTGCACCGGGTATCCCGCCACAGAACACAGCGCACAGATTGCCGGGTCTGAGCCATGATGGCGACCATGACGGCATCACCACGCGGCTCCGTGCTGTGGACTCCGCAGGCCTCGGCTCTGACCGACACTCCTCTCGGTCGGTTCGCAACGGCCCACGGCCACGAGGACTACGAGTCGCTACACGCCTGGTCGGTCGGTGATCTGGGTGGGTTCTGGGGCGCTATCGCTGACCATTTCAGCGTCCGCTGGGGGATGCCTCCCTCCGCGACCTTTGGTGCCGACGGCCCGTTGATGCCCGGCACCGAGTGGTTCCCCGGGGGGACACTCAACTACGCCGAGCACGTCGTCCGGGGCGCACCCCCTGACATTGCGATCATCGCCCGGAGCCAAACCCGCGCCGAAATCATGCTCACCGGCGGCGATCTGCTCGACGCAGTGGCCCGGTGCGCGCGGGGGTTACGGCGACTCGGTGTCGGGTTCGGCGACCGGGTCGGCGCCTACGCACCGAACGTCCCCGAGACGCTGATCGCCATGTTGGCGACGGCTTCGATCGGGGCGGTCTGGTCGTCGTGTGCCCCCGAATTCGGGGTCCGCTCGGTGATCGACCGGCTCTCGCAGATCGAGCCGAAGGTGCTGCTCGCCGTCGACGGGTATGTCTACGGGGCCAAGCGGATCGACCGCACCGCCGAGGTCGCCGAGATCCGCGCCGGGTTGGCGTCGGTGGAGCACGTCGTCGGATTGCGCTATCTGGGAGTCGGGCCCGACGATTGGACCTCGTTGCTGGCCGGACCCGATCCCGGCCCGGCATCGTTCGTGCGTGTGCCGTTCGATCATCCGCTCTATGTGCTGTTCTCCTCGGGGACGACCGGATTGCCCAAGCCGATCGTCCACGGCCACGGCGGCATCACACTCGAACATCTCAAGGTCCTCGGCCTCCACCACGGGCTGCGCCCAGGCGACCGGTTCTTCTGGTTCACCACGACCGGGTGGATGATGTGGAACTACCTGACCTCGGGCCTCGCGGTCGGCGCGTCGATCGTGATGTTCGACGGCGACCCGGCCGCCGGCTCGCTCGCCACATTGTGGGACATTGCCGAGGACGTCGATTGCAGCGTCTTTGGAATGTCGGCTCCGTTCATCATGAGTTGCCGGAAGGCCGGACTGACCCCGAGGCGAGGGCGATTGCGTGAGATCGGTTCGACCGGCGCTCCGCTCCCCGCCGAAGGTTTCGAGTGGATCTACGACCGGGTCGGACCGCGGGTGCTGCTCAACTCCATCTCCGGAGGGACCGACGTTTGTACCGCCTTCCTGGGGATGAACCCGTTGACACCCGTGCGCGCCGGGGAGATCTCGGGGGCGCTGCTCGGCTGCGCAGTGACCGGCTTCGACCCCTCGGGGCACCCGTGCAGACCGAATGAGCAGGGCGAATTGGTGATCACGGCGCCGATGCCGTCGATGCCGGTCGGGTTCTGGGGTGACACCGACGGCGCGCGCTACCGCAACGCCTACTTCACCGACTTCCCCGGCGTCTGGCGCCACGGCGATTGGGTGACCTTCCACGACGACGGTTCATGCATCGTCTCGGGACGTTCCGACGCCACACTCAACCGGGGCGGGGTGCGGTTGGGCACGGCCGACTTCTATGCGGTGGTCGAAGCGTTCGCCGAGGTGGCCGACAGCGTCGTCGTCCACCTCGACGCCGACGGCCGCGACGAGTTGTTGTTGTTCGTCTCACTCGCCGCGGGCGCCGAACTGTACGACGACCTGCGTCGTCGAATCGTCGGCGCGCTGCGAACGGAACTCTCCCCCCGCCACGTGCCCGATTCGATCGAGGCGGTGCCGGTGGTACCGCGAACGCTGTCGGGCAAAAAGCTCGAAGTGCCCATCAAACGCATCCTCACGGGCACCCCCGCCGACGTGGCCGCCAGCCGCGGTGCGCTCGCCGACCCCACATCGCTCACCTGGTTCGAGGTCCGCGCGAGTCGCTAGACATTGTGTGCCCAAGTCTCTGTCAGGGCTCGTCGACGAGGCCTGGTCCCGGCCCGAGGGTCGGCGTCCACGGCCCAGTGGAGCGAACGGCCTCGCCATCGCCTGGCCAGGGTGGCATCGTCACGCCTACGGCGCGCAGACCACCGGCCGACGACCGGAACTGGAATGTCGCCCCGACGGGAATCCGTATGGCGTCACCCTCGACCACGGCCGCGGGCGGATCGGTGACATCGCCCGACAGACTGATCCACATCTCACCCGATCCGCCGGTGAAGACCCACAGCTCCTCGACGGTTCGGTGACGGACGGCGATCGATACCTCGTCGGGGCCGACGTCGAAACACGCCATACCACCACGGGCCAGTCCGCCCAGGAGATGCACCGAGCTGCCGTCGGGAGCGATGGCGTCCGGATCGGTGGCGGGGCGGGTGTGGAACGAGGCCGGTGGGCGCGAGTCGATCACCCCGACGATACCCCCCGCCGACGATACCCCCGCCGACCAGACCGCTTCCCCCGCCCCGGCCGATCGCGCCCAGGAATGGCGTGTGGGCGAGATATGACGCCCGAATTCCGATACCTGGGAGCAGCCTGCCGCACACCATTGGCGTTGGCTACTGTGGGCGGTGGTGCGCTTCGGGATACCGGGGTCCATCCTGTCGTACGTTTCGAACCTCCATCGGTCGCCTGAACCGGAGCGCGCCCGGGAACTCCATCGGGGGTGTGTCGGTCGCCCAGGCACCGGGCCATGTGGCGCGCATCAACCTGTTGCTGGCCGGCTCCGACTCCCTCAGCCGGGCATCGCGGCCCGTCATACTCGGCGTGCTCGAGCGCCGAGCGAAGGTGCGGGCGATTCGGGACTCGCCGCCCCCGGCCCACGCGTGGCAGCGATCCGCCGGCGCGACGGCGGGCGGAATCAGCGGCCTTTCCACACCGGAGGGCGCTTCTCGGCGAACGAGGCCGGGCCTTCGAGGGCGTCCTGGGAGTCGATCGCCCGGCGGTAGCTCTCCATCGTCTTGATCGCCTCCATCGCCTTGGCCAGATCCATCGCTGTCGTTC
>JANMJD010000233.1:0-11880 GCA_031371195.1 Actinomycetes bacterium
GCGTCGATCGGCCGGGCTCGTTATGAGCCGGTCGACGATGCCGAGGTGATTGTCGCCTTCCAGGCTCTGTCGCGCTCCGAAGGCATCATCCCCGCGCTGGAACCGGCGCACGCACTGGCGTGGATTCTGCGCGAGGCCCCTTCGATGCAGGGCAAGGTTGTGTTGATGAACCTGTCGGGCCGCGGCGACAAGGACGTCGCCCAGATGATGGACATCCTGGGCTGATGGGCGACGCAGCGAAGATGGAACCGGCCTTCCGGGCGAAGCGTGACGCCGGTCGCAAGCTGTTGGTCCCGTATATCACCGGCGGCTTCCCCGGCTGGGCGGACGCTGTACGGGCCTGCGCGGCGAACGGTGCCGATGGCGTCGAGATCGGCCTACCGTTCTCCGACCCGGTGATGGACGGACCGGTGATCCAGGAGGCGTCGCAGATCGCCCTCGACGGTGGAGCCACCCCCGTGTCGATCCTCGAAGAGGCCCGCGAACTCGACGTCGACATCCCCCTGGCCGTGATGACGTACTACAACATCGTCTATCGATTCGGCCATCGACGTTTCGCCGAACGGCTCCAGTCCTCGGGCATCACTGCAGCGATCATCCCCGACCTGCCGTTGGAGGAGAGCGGGCCGTGGTGCGAGTCGGCCGACTTCATCGGCATCGAGACGGTGATGCTCGCCGCGCCCACCGCGCCCGACGATCGCCTGCCGCGGATCTGCGCCCGGGCACGAGGTTTCGTGTACTCGGTCGGCCTCCTCGGTGTGACCGGAGAACGTTCGGAACTGGCGACCACCGCCACCGCCCTGGCCAAGCGGTTGAAGGCGATCACCGATGTGCCTGTCCTCGTCGGGGTCGGGGTGTCGAACGCCGCGCAGGCCGCCGAGGCATGTCGGGTTGCCGACGGGGTCATTCAGGGTGCCTCGGTGATGCGTCGCATGCTCGACAGCGGAGCCGATGCCGTCGGCGACTACGTCGGCGAGGTGCGAGCCGCCATCTGATGTCGTCAGGTCGTCGCCGTGCCGACGAGACTTGGGCGATGACATGGGATTCCCTGCCGGGCCGTAGCCGAAGCGAGCATTGCGATCTGTGCGAAGAGGCGCGGATGACCGAGTGGTTCCACGAGGATGACGACTGCTGGATCGCCGAGTGCGAGGTGTGCTCGGTGCCGATGGTGGTGTGGCGGAATCACGACCCCCAGCCATCCGACGAGGTGAAGGCGCTCCTGCACGAGCGACTCGTCGCCGTCGCCGAACATCACTTCGAGTTCGACAACGGGCTCTATATCGACGACAACATGCGCAACATTCCCGACCACTACCACGCGCATGCCCGATCCCGCTCCGGGTACATGGGGCGGGGTGTCCACCGTCGAGCGTCGCGTTGACGGTGCGGGCTAGCCTCGCCCCGTGCTCTCGATCGGTGACACCGCCCCAGACATTTCTCTGCTCGACCAGGACACGGCGATTCGCCTGCTCGAGGCGATCAACACATGAGTCTGCCTGCGCCGTCGTCGCTGCTGCCTCACCGGCCGCCATTCCTGTTCGTCGATGTACTCACCGCGCTGGAGCCCGGCCAATCGGCCACCGGCACATGGTCATTGTCGGGCGATGAGTGGTTCTTCCCGGGCCACTTTCCCGGCCGGCCCACGCTCCCGGGTGTGCTGATGTGCGAGGCGATCGCCCAGGTGGGTGCCCTCGCCGTGCTCGCCGACTCCCGGTATGCGGGCAAGCTGCCCCTGTTCGGGGGACTCGACGGCGCGCGGTTCCGCCGCCAGGTTGGTCCGGGAGACACGCTCGTGTTGTCGGCGGAGTTGAGTCGATTATCGGGCCGGGCGGGCCGGGGCAGTGGCAAGGCCGTGCTCGATGGCCAGATCGCCTGTGAGTGCGACCTGCTTTTCGTGCTTGCCGACCGATAGGCCACGTGAGGCGTTTACAATCGCGCTATCAGTTGTGTCTTTTGAACCAGCAAACTATGTAACACCCCTTCGCCATGATGAAGGCATGCTCAACCGCCACGTGATTCTCGACCTCTACGACGCCAACGTCGCCCATGCCTCGCTGACCTGCGATTGGAACGGCGACCTAATCGACCATCTCGTCGCTCTCGGTGCCGATCCCACCGACTACGACGGAATCATCGAACTGGCTCTGGCCCATGGCTACGCCGTGCCGGTATGGGCGGCGCGGGCGGCGCGGCCCTGCCCCGAATGCACGCTCGTCGCCACGTCGCGAGGTTGGGCCGCCGCCGCGTAGTGCCCAGCCCGGGCAGCACAGGAGCCACCATCAAGACGATTCGGTGATCGAGCAACTCAGCCCGGATTCACGGGGGAGCGATGATCACCGAGCCGTTGTGGCCACCGAAGCCGAAGTTGTTCGAGATCGTGGGGCCGGGTTCCCATGCACGCGGTGCACCCGTCACCAGGTCGATGGTCATGCCCTCGCCCAACTCGGTGGTTCCCGCCGTTGGCGGGATCAACCGATGCTGCATCGAGAGGAGCACGGCGACGGCCTCGAGTGCGCCGGCGGCGCCGAGCGCATGCCCGGTGACACCCTTGATCGAGACCATCGGCGGGGCGGATTCCCCGAAGACCTTGGCCACAGCCTCGGCCTCGGCCGCGTCGTTCAACGGGGTCGAGGTGCCGTGGGCGTTGATCTGGCGGATATCGCCAGGCGAGAGACCGGCGTCGGCAAGGGCGAGTTCCATACAGGTGATCGCCCCGGTACCACCGGGTGACGGAGCAGTGATGTGGTGAGCATCTGCATTGCTGGCCGCTCCGATGATCTCGCCGTAGATGGTGGCTCCCCGAGCAAGCGCCATCTCGCGCTCCTCGAGCACGATCACCCCGGCTCCCTCGCCGAGCACGAAACCGTCGCGCGCGGCGTCGAATGGCATCGATCGGCCCGACGACGACAACGCAGTCATGTTGCCGAATCCGGCGATCGAGCTGGGCGTGGCCGCTGCTTCCGACCCACCCGACACGATCACGTCGGCCAGGCCCCAGGCAATGGTTCGCGCCGCGTAACCGAGGGCGTGAGTCGACGCGGCGCAGGCGGTGCATACGGTCTCGTTCGGGCCCTGCAGGCCATAACGCATCGAGATGGCTGCGCCCGAGGCGTTGGGCATCATCATCGGCACGAGGAACGGCGAGACACGCCGCTCACCCTTCGTCAGTCGAATCTCGATCTGTTCCTCCAGCGTGCCCAGCCCGCCGACCCCGGTCGCATAGATGACCCCCTTGCGACCCGGCAGCGCCGTCAGCTCGCCGGCATCCTCCATCGCCTCGGCGGCCGCGGCCAGGGCGAACTGCTGAACGGCGTCGGCCCGTCGAGCGTCCTTCGGGCTGTCGAACCACGGCAACGGATCCCAGCCGGCGATGCGCGTGACGCTGCCCCCGGTCCATGCCGGGCCGAGCAGGCCATTCCAGAATGCATCCTTGCCGATCCCGCACGGAGCAACGACGCCGAAGCCGGTGATCACGACCCGGCGGCCACCGACCTGCATCAGAGCTTGTTGACGACCAGGTCGTATGCCTGGCGCACGGTGGTGATGCCGTCGAGTTCGTCCTCCGGCACGGTCACATCGAACTCCTCCTCGAGGGCCATGACGAGTTCGACCAGGTCCAGGCTGTCGGCGTCGAGGTCGTCGGCGAAGCTGGCGTCGGGCGTGACCTTGTCGACGTCGACGCTCAACACGTCGACGGCACACTTCTGGAAGCGGGCGAAAAGCTCTTGGTCCACAGGGATTCTCCTTGATTTTCAGATTGATCGTTGTCTGAGGCTTCAGACGATGTGGGCGGTCAGTGTCCCATGCCGAGGCCACCGTCGACCGGTATGACGGCGCCGGTGATGTATGCGGCATCGGATGATGCGAGGAAGGCTACGACCCCGGCGATCTCATCGGGCGTGGCCATTCGCCCGAGCGGCACGGCAGCGGTCAGATCGCCGAGCCGCTTCTCGCCGAGCGCGGCGGTCATGTCGGTCTCAACCGGTCCGGGGGCGACGACATTGACGGTGATGCTGCGCGAGCCGAGCTCGCGGGCCAAGGACCGTGCCAGGCCGATGAGACCGGCCTTGGATGCGGCATAGTTGGCCTGACCGGCCGAGCCGAGCATGCCGACCACCGACGACATCAGGATGATGCGGCCCCGTCTGGCCCGAAGCATGCCCTGAGCAGCCCGTTTGGCGACGCGGTACGACGCGGTGAGGTTGGCGTCGATCACCGAGGTGAAGTCGTCCTCGCCCATCCGCAGGAGCAACGTGTCCTTGGTCATTCCGGCGTTCGAGACGAGGATTTCCACCGGGCCGAACTCGGCCTCGACCGCCGAGAATGCGGCGTCGACCTCGTCGACCGATGTGACGTCGCACTTGACGCCGAAGAAGCCTTCCGGTGGGGTGGAGCCGCGGTAGGTGACGGCGACATGGTCGCCGAGCGCGGCGAACCGCTGCGCGCAGGCCAAGCCGATGCCTCGGGAGCCACCGGTGATCAACACGGTTCGGCTCATCAGCTCGTGACACCGCCCCAGCGAAGCACGGCACTGGCAGCCGTCATCCCAGCGCCGAAACCGACGAGCAGCACGTTGTCACCTGGCTTCACCCGTCCGGCATCGAGCGCGTCGACCAGCGCCAACGGGATGGACGCCGAGGAGGTGTTGCCGGTGTAGTGCAGCACCGTCGCCGTACGTTCCATCGGCACGCCGAGCCGTTGGCACGCCGCTTCGATGATCCGGATGTTGGCCTGATGCGGCACGACGAGAGCGATGTCGTCGGGTGTGAGCCCCGCCGCATCCAACGACTTGGTCGCCGAGTCGACCATGATCCGCACGGCGCGGCGGAACACCTCGCGGCCGTCCATCTGGATGTACCCGCCGACTTCCGCGTACAGGAAACGCTCGGCGGAGCCGTCGGCGTCGAGATCCCACCCGAGCAGTTGCCCGGGTCCCTCGCAGGCTTCGAGCATCACCGCGCCCGATCCGTCGGCGAACAGGATGGCGGTGTTGCGATCCTCCCAGTCCGTGATGCGGGCGAGGGTGTCGGTGCCGATGACCAGGATGCGCTTGGCGCCCATGCCGATCATTCCGTGGGCGGTGACCAGGGCATACATGAAGCCGGAGCAGGCCGCGTTGATGTCGAAGGCGCCGCAGCGCAGGCCGAGTCCGTGCTGCACGCTCGGCGCCGTCGCCGGCACGGTGCGGTCGGGAGTGGTCGTCGAGAGGACCAGGCCGTCGATCGTCGCCGGGTCGACGCCCGACATCTCGATCGCCTTACGCCCCGATTCGATGGACAGGCCGGCCGTGGAACCCCCGACGCGACGCTCGGCGATGCCGGTGCGGTCACGGATCCACTCGTCGGACGTGTCCATCGTCTTGGCGAGTTCTTCGTTGGTGACGATCTTGGGCGGGAGCGCGGAGCCCCAACCGGTGATCACGGCGCCGGTCAGACCGGCAGGAATCTTGGGCATGTCAAACCGTCCTGAGCCAGGCGATCGGTTGGCGGGGGGTGATTCGCTCGCCCGCCACGGCGATGTAACTCTCGATCACGCCGGCGAACGGGGAGCGCACCTCGGCCTCACCGACGACGCCGAGCACATCGCCGACCTCGATTCGGCTGCCATTGGTGATCGACACCGACGGGGTGAAGACACCTGCTGCCGGACTCACCACGATCCGCTCCGAGGCGAAGAGATGTTCGCCCTCGTGTTTGGCGGGGATCATCGGCCGCGCCGCGGCCACCCAATCGAGCAACTTGTTGAGGTCTTCCGGGGTTGCCACCGAGATGGTGCGGGCGGCATCTACGGTACGTTTCGCCATGCCGGTCAACACACCTCCGGGGCCGAGTTCGGCGTACTCGGTGACTCCGGCGGCTTCGAGCGTGAGCAGGCAATGCTTCCAGCGAACCGGACTGGTGAGCTGGGCCGACAACAGGCTGGACCATTCGCTGCCCTGGTCGTGGGCCAATGCATCGACATTGGACACGACGGGTACGTCGGTGTCGCGCGGATGGGCCTCGGCGATCGCCTTGCGCAGGCGCTCGCGGGCGCCGGCCATGAACGGGGTGTGGAATGCACCGGCGACCTGCAGCGGCATGACCCGCTTCGCCCCGAGTTGCCGCGCCTCGTCGGAGGCCCGGGCGACGCCGTCGGGGGATCCGGCGATGACGATCTGCCCGGGTGCGTTGAAGTTCGCCACCCACACTTCGCTGTCGGCTCGCCGACAGGCCACCTCGACCTGGTCGTCGTCGAGCCCAAGCACGGCCGCCATCGTTCCCGGGTTGTCGAGCCCGGCATCGTGCATCGCCTCGGCACGCTCGCAAACCAGGCGAACCCCCTCGTCGAACGACAGCGCCCCGACCGCGGCCAGGGCGGTGTACTCGCCCAGGCTGTGCCCGGCGCAGTAGCTCGGCTCGATACCCAGCCGTTCCACGGCGTCGAGCACCATCAGGCTGGAGACGAATGTCATCAGCTGGGCGTTACGGGTGTCCTTGAGTTCCTCAGCGTCGGCGTCGAGCATCAGGTGGGCGACGTCTCGGCCGGCAACCTCGGACGCCTCGACGACGAGCTCCCAGCTCTCGTGGTCTACCCAGGGACGTCCCATGCCGGGCCGCTGCGATCCTTGACCGGGAAAGGTGAAGGCAAGCATGGTGGTCGGTGGTCTCCCTGGAAGTATTTGTGGCGGCGTTCGGTATGCCCGAACGCCAGGCTAGACCGTTCGACGGGTCGGTCACGTACTACCCGCCGGTAACGAGACTGACGCTCCGTGGTCGGCCCCGCAGGCCTGTGCCGGGCACGTGACCATCGGCAATCCGGCTGGCGTCATCGAGCAATCGGCCATGTAACCTCGCGGAGCGCATACTCAAGCCCGAGTGGCGGAATGGCAGACGCGACGGACTCAAAATCCGTTGTCCGAAAGGGCGTGTGGGTTCGAGTCCCACCTCGGGCACCCGATTGCGTCGGCGACTAGAGAGGGTCGGCAAGGGCGCGGAGTTCGGCGAGCCGGGCCTCGAAGCCGCCCGCCGGGATCACCTCGACCTCGCCGACATGGACCGATGACACAGCCGTGGAGACTGCTGCCTGTTCGGCCGGCGGAGCCCATGCAGCAGGGCCGTCACCGAGGAAGTTCTTCATCACCTGCGCCGCAGCGGCCCCGCCGGGACGCCGGGAGATGATCGACGCGGCTGCCTCGCCAACACCGTGATCACCATTGATCGCCCGGGCCACCGCTTGGGCGGTGGGTCCCGAGAGTCGGCCGAGGTGCCCCGTCGCCGCGGCGGCGATCAGGGCGGTGGCGACCTTGCCGGCGACCGGTTTCATCCGTTCCCAATCGACCTCGGCGGCCAGCGAGCGCAGCCGCTCGGCGACGTCGGCTCCCCGCTCATCGGCGGTCGTGGTGACATCGTGCCAATCGATCCGTTCCAACACGCCGGAGACCTCGGCTGCTGCCGCTTCCGGCGACATCGGCCCGGCGGGGGCGGGCGGGTAGTCGTCGCTTGCCGGTTCGGAATCGGCCGGACGGCCGGTCACCGGTGCAGCCGGACGCCCCGCCCGCACCAGGGCCTTGAGGTGCTCGAACGTCGGCCGGTCCCACAGCACAGGAGTGGGCTCGTCGAGTGCATCACCGCGGGCACCCTTGTCGAACTCTTCGCGCAGGATGCGTGCCGACTGCTGCGCCCGTTCGGCGGCGCGTCGAGCGAGTTCAGCCAGGCTGCGCCGACCCGACGGGGCGGAGGGGTCCGTTGTGTGCGAGCTCCCCGTCGTCATCGCCCCCCACCCTAGTAGCCGACCCGTGAAGCAGGGCGGGGCGACGGGGAGGCTTCCCCTACACTGCGGGCGATGTCGAATTGGCTCGTGCGACGACGATTGACCGGCGTGAGCAAGCAGCTACGCGCGGCCCGTCAGGAACTCGCTGTGCTGAGTGAACAGATTCCGTCGTTGGTCGACGATGCCGACGACGCCTACACCCGGGCGATCGTGTCCGATACGCCGCACTTCGACGGTGTCGAGGCGCGGGAATCGAAGCGGCATGCCGATGCGCACGCGCGGCGCCGTCAAAAGCTGCGCGATGCCATTGCCGGGCTGGAGCGCCGCCAGGACGAGCTGCTCGACACGCTGAATGCGTCCAACAAGCCCGAAGGGGGTCGGTCATGACGATCCGTGTGGTCATCGCCGAGGACGAGGCGATCATCCGTCTCGATCTGCGCGAGACGCTCGAAGAGGAGGGCTACGAGGTCGTCGGCGAAACGGGGCGGGGTGACCTCGCCGTCGACATCATCCGCGAACAGCGCCCTGACCTGGCCATTCTCGATATCAAGATGCCCGGAATGGATGGCCTCGAGGTCGCACGCGTGGTCACCGACGAACGCATCTGCGGCGTGCTCATCCTCACCGCCTTCAGCCAGCGCGAGGTCGTCGAGCAGGCACGCGACGCCGGAGCGCTGGCGTTCCTGGTCAAGCCGTTCCAGAAGAGCGATCTCATTCCGGCGATCGAAGTCGCCCTTGGGCGCTTCCGTGAGCTGCAGACGCTCTCGGGCCAACGCGACAAGCTCGAGGAGCAGTTGGAGAGCCGCAAGATCATCGATCGGGCCAAGGGCCTCTTGATGGATGACTTCGGCATGAAGGAATCCGACGCGTTCGCATACATCCAGCGCACGGCGATGAGCGAACGGGGCCGGATGCGCTCCGTGGCCGAGCGCATCCTGGCCGGCGACCTCCGGCCGAACTGAGTTTCGATGGCCAAGCTGATGCTCCTCGACGGGAACTCGCTGACCTACCGCGCCTTCTTCGCCCTGCCTACCGACATGGCCACGGCCGCAGGTCAGGTGACCAACGCCGTGTACGGATTCACGTCGATGCTGATCAATCTGATCAAGGATCACCAACCCGATGGCGTCGTCGCCACGTTCGATCGCCCCGAGCCGACGTTCCGCCATGATCGCAACCCGCAGTACAAGGCTCAGCGCGAGGCCGCACCCGACATCCTGCGTCAGCAGATGGGTCTGGTCCGCGAGGTCGTCGACGCATTCGGCATCCCGGCTCTCGATCTCGCCGGATGGGAGGCCGACGACATCATCGCCACTCTGTCGACCATGGCGACCGGGCGTGGCGACGAGGTGATCATCGTCACGGGCGACCGCGACAGCTACCAGCTCGTGAGCGACCCGCACGTGAAGGTGCTGTACAACCGCCGCGGCGTGTCGGACTACGCCTTGTACGACGAGGCCGGTATCGAGGCCAAGACCGGGGTGACCCCGGCGCTGTATCCGCAGTACGCCGCACTGCGCGGCGACCCGAGCGACAACCTGCCCGGCGTGCCCGGAGTAGGGGAGAAGACCGCGGCGAAGTTGATCGTCGCCTACGGCGGGCTCGACGGAATCTTCGCCAACGTGGACGCTCAGACCCCGAAGTTGAAGGCCTCGTTGATCGAGAACGAGGCCCAGGCCCGGCTGAACTTCGAACTCATGCTGCTCCGCCACGATGCACCGGTCGACCTGCCGCCGATCAGCACCCTCGATCCGAACATGCCCGAACTCAAGCGATTGTTCGACTTCCTCGAGTTCCGATCCTTGTACGAGCGTCTGCACGAGGCACTCGCCGGCGCAGGCGTCGTGGCCGAGGCTCCGACGGGCGAGGTGCTCCACCCCGAGGTGCGCCGCCTGGCCACACCGGATGAGGTGGCCGCGGCGATCTCCGCGAACACGCTCGACGTCGCCGGTCGGTGGACGGGTGAGCCCGGTCGAAGCGAGTTGCTGGGGCTGGCCGTCGTCGTCGACGGGGCGGCCGCCGACGTCGCCTGGATTCCGGCGTCGCTGCTCGGAGGCGCCGACCTCACGGGTCGGGCATTGCGGGCCCACAACGCCAAGGGGCTCATGCGATCGCTGCTCGATCTCGGCCTCGAGATCCCGCAACTCGCCCTCGACACGGCGATCGCGGCCTATCTGATCGATCCGGCCGAGGCGCGCTACGCCGTCGCCGAACTGACCGAGAAGTACACCGAGCTGCGCTGGCCGGCCGATGACGCCGGGGCCACCGGTCAGCTCGACTTCGGCGACACGGGCACCGACGACGCCGTCCGCGCTGCTCGCGAAGCGTTGGCCGTCTTCCATCTGGCGCCGGCTCTGGAGCGGGCGCTCGAGGCCCAGGGCATGGCCGGCCTGTACCGGGAGATCGAAAATCCGCTGGTCAGGGTATTGGCCAAGATGGAGCACGTTGGCGTGGCCGTCGACGTTGCCGAGCTGCGGGCGCTCAACGACAAGCTCACGTCCGAGGTGCAGCGGCTCGGCGTCGAGTTGCAGGAAGTGGCCGGACGGCCGTTCAACATCAATTCGCCGATCCAGCTGCGTGAGATCCTGTATGGCGAGCGTGGTCTGGCTCCGGGGAAGAAGACCAAGACCGGCTTCTCGACCGATGCGGCAACCCTCGAGAAGCTCCGCGATCAATGGCCCGAGTTCATCGAACCACTGCTCGCGTATCGCGAGGTCGAAAAGCTCCGCTCGACGTACGGCGAGGGACTGCTGGCCGAGGTGGCCCCGGACCACCGCATCCATGCCACCTTCAACCAGACGGTGGCCCGCACGGGACGCCTCTCGTCGGATCAGCCGAACCTGCACAATATTCCCGTGCGCTCCGACGAGGGCCGCCTGTTCCGCAAGGCGTTCATCCCGGCTCCGGGCCATCAGCTGCTGATCGCCGACTACAACCAGATCGAATTGCGCTGCATTGCCCACCTCGCCCAGGATCCGGGGCTGATCGAGGCATTCGCCGGTGGTCAGGACATCCACAATGCCACAGCGGCGCGAGTGTTCAGCACCGCTTCGAGCGATGTCACTGTGGAGCAGCGCTCCAAGGCGAAGATGGTCTCATACGGCCTCGCCTACGGCATGGAGGCATACGGCCTCGGCCAGCGGTTGGGCATCGCCACCGAGGATGCCGCACTCATTCTGAACGCATACTTCGATGCCTTCCCGAGCGTGAAGGCGTACATGGAGGGCACCGTGGCCGAGGCACGCCAGCGGGGGTACACCGAGACCCTCTTCGGGCGTCGTCGGCCGATCCCCGAACTGCAGAATCCGAACTTCCGCATCCGCCAGGCCGGGGAGCGACAGGCGATGAACGCCGGCATCCAGGGTCTCGCCGCCGACATCTTCAAAGTTGCCCTGGTGCGCGTCGACCAGGCGCTCGAGTCGGCCCACCTCGAATCGCAGATCATTCTGCAGGTGCACGACGAGATCATCGTCGAGGTCCCAAATGGCGAGAAGGAGCAGGTCGCCGACCTGGTCTTGCCGATCATGCGATCGGCGGCGTCGCTCAGCGTGCCGCTCGAGGTGAACGTGGCCTGGGGCACCACCTGGGCCGCCGCCAAGGGATGACCCGTCCCGACGACCAGCCCGACCACCAGCCCGGAGGGAGCGGCCAAAGCGCAGCGGACCACCAGCCCGGAGGGAGCGGTCACAGCGCAGCGGAGGCCAGTCCCGACCATCAACACTGGTTCGAGCCTTTGGCCGACCACATGGGTGATGCGTACCTGCGGTACTCGTTCACCAAGGGGACGCAGCAGGAGATCGACTTCCTCGTCGAGGTCCTCGAACTCGACTCGACCACGCGCGTGCTCGATGTGGGCTGCGGCCCGGGTCGGCATGCCCACGAACTGGCCCGGCGCGGGATTCCCGTCCATGGCATCGACATCAGCCACCGCTTCATCGAGATCGCCCGGGCCACGGCGCCGCCGGGCGCGACGTTCGAGCGACTCGATGCACGAGCGATGTCGTTCGACCACGAGTTCGACGCGGTGATCTCACTCTGCCAAGGCGGATTCGGCCTGCTGATCGGCGACGGGGAGGACGAGGCCGTGCTCCGGGCGATGACGCAGGCCCTGCGCTCGACGGGCCGGATGGC
>JANMJD010000234.1:0-10011 GCA_031371195.1 Actinomycetes bacterium
GGACACGCGCAACGGGTGGGGGAACTCGAGGTCGGTCAACGACGCCACCGACAAGGCAACCACCACGATGGTGGAGATCGCGGCGTTGGCCCGGAGCAGGAACAGCGTCGGTGCGACCAGGTTCCACATCGCCGGGAACCCGCGGAACCAGTGATCCTCAGTCATCATGTCGGTGCGGGAAAACCATATCGCCGAGGTGAAGACGATCAGGCTGAGCAGCGTTAAGGAGAAGTTGCGGCCGGGGAGTAGACCGAATTGGTGCAGGAACGCCGCGGGGACGATCACGCAGGTCACGAAATCGATCACCAGGTCGAGCACGTAGCCGTCGATACGGGGGATACGGCCCTTCACATCCCAGACCCGGGCCATCGGACCATCGACGCCATCGATGATGACGGTGGCGATCAGCAGCAGGATTGCCTGACGAGGGCGACCCGACAACACTGCCTCCAGGGCCAACATGCCGACCACGATGCCGCTCGCCGTGAAGATGTGCACCGCCCAAGCCTGACGGCGCTCAGCGGGTGAACAGGGCGAACAGGCAGATGGGGGGACGTCGTTGGACACATCAAGTATCCTACCCATCGGTGGCCGGCGAACGAGATCCCTCGGTCGCAGTCGAACAGCTCAATGAGGCCGCCGGAACCGAGCGACGGCGTGACGTCCTTGAGCGGATCTGGTTCGTGCTGTCCATGCTGTACGCCGGACTGCGGATTGCGCTGGCCGACGCCTTCCTGGCCGAATACGGACTCAATATCGTCGTGTTCGCCGTGATCGAACTGCTTTCCACACCGATATACGCCATCGGGACGTCGCGCGGGGTCCGGGCGATGATGGACAGGCGCCGGTCGCTGGGCCTTCGATGGGTGATGCTGGCCATCGCCGGTTTCGTCGCGCCCGACGCCTACGTCATCATCGCCGCCCGCCATGTGCCCAAATCGGTGTACATCGCCGTGCTCGCCTGGGTGGTGCTGGGCACGGTGCTCGGCATTCGCCGCATGCGTCGACAGATCAAGCGCGTGGCGGCGCGCTGATCAGCCGATTAGGCGGGTGGCGCCGCCCGCTCGTCGCCGGGTGGTGGCTGTCAGTCGAAGAGCCGATCGATCGACACCCGCCCGGTCGAACCGTCGATGGTGATCGTGGCGCCCTCGGGGATACGGCGGGTGGCATCGGCAATGCTCGCCACACACGGAATCCCCAGCTCCCGGCTGACGATCGACGCGTGACTCCCGAACGACCCGACGTTGGTGATCACGCCTCCGGCGACGAGGAACAGTGGGGTCCACGACGGGTCGGTGTGGTCCGTGATCAGGATGTCGCCGGGCTCCAGGGCCCCCGGATCATCGGGCCGCAGGAGCACGCGGGCGGTGCCTGACGCCACCCCTGGGGCACAGGCAACGCCGTTCAACACATCGCCGACGTCGACCGCCTGCACTACCAGATCGGCGCGACGAATCCATGTGGACAGCGGCGGGCAGACCCTGTCGACGATGAACGGCGGCTCCAAGGTGGCCAACTCGGCGAAATCGGCCTCGCGGGTGGCGAGTGTGTCGGTGAACGACGCAGGATCGGCGATGTATGCCTCGACCTCGTCGTCGAGGAGCATGTAGATCTGCTTGGCATGGGCCAGATGGCCGGCGGCAGTCATCCGACGACCGATTTCGTCGAAGCACATCCGCACCTCGTGCAGGCCGCGGATGTTGTTGGTCTTGCACCGCTCCCGGGCCACCTGCCAGACATCGGCGGCGTGCATGCCGGCGGCGAACATGCCCAGCGCCTCGTCGTTGCCGGCCAGCGCGGCGCGGATCTCCTCGCCGATGCGTTCGCGCTCCGCATGGTTGCGAGCCGTGGCGGCGGTGGGATCGGCATGGTCGCCCTGTTGGCGCATGGCATCGAGTTGGGCGTAGATCAACCCTGGACTGGTCTCGTAGCTGTCGGCGCCGGCATCCCACTCATCGGGGCCGCGTGAGCCGTGCTTGTGAACGAACGCCTCGATCTGATCGGCGAGTCGACTGCCGGAAATCGCCTCGGCGACACCGTCGGTGCCCGCGTCGAAGGCCGCGGTCAGCGAATCGGAGGCGCGGATGGTGCGCGACATCGCCCAGAGATCGACGGCGATCTCGGCTGAATCGACGCCTCCGATCGACGACAACAGCAGCGGGGCGTCGGCTGCCCGGCCGAGTTCGGTACATGTGGCAGTGACGATTCCCGGGCCGAACGAGGCTCCGAGCGACGCCCACACGTGGGAGTCGAACAGGGCGACGAGGAGCGGCTGCACGCTGCGGGCCCGAGCGACCAATTCCGCGCTCGACAACGACGCCAGATTCGGGCGGCCGTCGCGCAGGGCGATCGTTTCGACCTTCTGGTCCTCGATCGGCTGATAGAAGTCGGAACCGAGGACGATGCCCATCGTCTCGCCGAGCTTGGCCGCGTGGCGCTCGCTCTCGTGCCAGTCCTCGGCCTTGTACGGCGGAACATCCGGGCGGGCGTCGAAGTACGCCTGGTCGATCGCCTCGGGGCTCGCTCCGGGCATGCGCACGCCCATCAGGCGGGCCTGGGTCAAAGAGTTGTAGAAATAGCCTCCGAACAGCCCGAATGTCTCGGGAGGCGAGCCGTATTCGTCGGCGTCGAACACCCCGAAGCCGACGAACCCGTCACGGCAGCCGAGCACCAGGCCGTTCTCCCAACCGAACGTCCAGCCGAGTGGGGTGCAGGGGTTGGCCAGCACCTCGCCGGCATTCGCCCGGGTGTAGTTCGGAAATCGCTCCGTTGGCGTGCGATCGCAAATCCATTTGTCACCGAGCATGGTGCTCCCCCATCGCGGACATTCCGGCCGCCTCGCTGACAGCCCCCTTGCCAACGGTAGCAAGCCCCGATTCATCACGAGGATTCCGGATTGGCGGCGCGGGCCTACTGTGGGGGTGATGGAGCCGTACTCGCACGTCGACCAAGCCGCGGAGTTCGAACCGACCGACGCCTACGCCCGTCTGCGCGAGCAGTGCCCGGTACATCACGAGACGGCCCACGACCCTCCGTTCTACGTGCTCAGTCGATATGCCGACGTGCAGTGCGCGCTGAAGGCCCCGGGTCGATGGGGCAACACCGACGGACCGGGCGTCTTCTACCAGGAGGGTGGTGTCCTCGGCTCGGCCGACGACCCGGACCACGCCCGGCAGCGCCGCATCCTGCGCCCGGCCTTCCTGCCCGTGGCGATTTCGGCGCTGGCGCCGCAGGTCGAGGCGATGGCCGATTCGTTTTTCGATTCGTTCGTCGCCGATGGCGAGGGTGACTTCGTCGAGCTGTTCGCCTTTCCCTTCCCGGCGATGGTCATCGGCGAGATCCTCGGAGTGCGCTACGAGGATCGTGACGACTTCCGGGCGTGGACCACGACCACTGTCGAGGCGCTGACCGGCGGTGATCTCGCGGCTTACGAGGTGGCCAAGGCCCTGACGGGCGACTACATCGAAGCGCGGATGGACGAGCGCGATGCGCTGCTGGATGCGACCGCCGACGACCGATCGGCGCACGTGATCGCGGACACGATTCCGAACGATGCGCTGAGCCTGATGGTGCACGCCCGACGTCGGGGCGAGTTGACCACGCTGGAGGCCCGTCGGCTCGGTCATCAACTGATCGTCGCCGGACACGAGACGACCACGAGCCTGCTCGGCTTCATGCTCTACCGGCTGATCGAGCGCCCCGAACTGATGGTGGCGCTCCGCGACGACCGCAGCCTGCTTCCGCTGGCCATCGAGGAGGCGTTGCGGTTCGACTCCCCGGTCCAGGGGCTGTTCCGCACCAATGCGAAGCCCGAGACGGTCCACGATGTCGAGTTGGCCAAGCGCACCAAGGTGCAACTGCTGTACGCCTCGGCCAACCGCGACCCGCATCGTTTCGAGCGGCCCGACGAATTCCGCCTCGACCGACCACTCGACGAGGTGCGCCGTCATCTGGCGTTCGGGTGGGGCATCCACTTCTGTATCGGTGCGCCGCTCGCCCGACTCGAACTGCGCGTCGCCTTCGAGCGCGTGCTCGACCGGATGACCGGCATCACTCTGGCCGGCGAGGCGACGCGCAACTCGTCGTTCGTGTTGCGCGGCCTGACCAGCCTGCCGATCCGCTGGACGGCGGCATGAGCCTGCTCGATCGGTTCCACCTCGATGGGCAGGTTGCCGTGGTGACCGGGTCTGGGCAGGGCATCGGCCGAGGGATCGCCTGGGGCCTCGCCGATGCCGGATGCGATGTGGTGATCAATGCCCGGCGGGTCGACGATCTCGCCGTGACGGCCACGGGGGTCGAGCAGCGCGGCCGGCAGGTGCTGATCGTCGACGGGGACATCCGTGACTTCTCCGAGACCCTGGCGTCCCGGGCGATCGAGACGTTCGGGCGGATCGATGTCTGGGTCAACAACGTCGGCGGCTCCGACGAGAAGACCGTTCGCCACCTGGTCGACACGCCCGACGAGATCTGGCGATCGCAGCTCGAGTTGAATCTGACCAGCGCCTTTCAGGGGGCAAAGGCCGCCGCTCACCGGATGCTCGGAGGTGGCGTCATCATCAACATCGCCTCGGGGGCCGGCATGCGCGGTTCGCCGTCGACCGGGCCGTACGCCGCGGCCAAGGCCGGGATGATCAACCTGACCCAGACGCTTGCCCTGGAACTGGCCGACCGGGGGATCCGGGTCAACACCGTGTCGCCCGGCCCGGTGGCGACCGAGGCCTACGCCGAGGTGCTCGGCATCTCCGACCGGTACGACGCCCTCGCCCGCACCATCCCCCTCGGGCGGATGGGTACACCCGACGACATCGCCGCGGCGGTCGTCTACCTGGCCTCGCCGGCCGCCTCATGGGTGACCGGGCAGAACCTGCTCGTCGCCGGCGGGCGCACCGAGCGCAGCTATCAGTATCAACCTCGCACCGACCCGCCCTCGGAGGCCACATCCCCATGACCACCGTCCCGCCGAACAACGTCCCGCCGAAAAGCGCCGACGACTATGAGGACGTGTCGATCTTCACGCTCGATGACCAGCGTGAACAGGCGCTGCTCGACGCCCAGACGGAGTGCACGTTCATGTGGAGCACCTCGGCAGGAGACCCGGTGGGGGTGATCATGAACTTCCTCGCCCATGAGGGCCGGTTCTGGCTGACCTGCACCCGGCGGCGCAAGCGGGTACCGGCGATCGAGGCCCGGCCGCGGGTCGCCATCGCCGTGTCGAGCCGTGGCACCGACATCGGCATCAGTCAGGCGGTGACCTACAAGGGCACCGCGGTCGTCCACGAGGATGAGCCGACCAAGGCATGGTTCTACCCGGCGCTCGCCGCCCGGGTGCGTCCCGAGAGCACTGAGCGCCAGGCCGCATTCGTCGAACGGCTCAGTTCCCCGGGCCGGGTGGTCATCGAGATCGTCCCCGACACCCGCATCGGGTTCGACGCCGAGCAGATGTTCCGCAACTCCCCGGCCGGGCCGTCGCGTTCGAAGGTGTGAATCCGACGCCGCCCGGATTCAGCTGCCGGTGAAGAAACGCCCGGAGAGGTCGGGGGCGCCGGCGTACAGCATGCGGAGGCGGCGGCTGGTGAACTTCCAGCCGTCGGCCGTTCGGGCGTACTCGTCGGCGTAGTACCCGGCCATCGTGCGCGGTGGACCGTCGATCGGATCGTTCAGTTCGACCAGGTAGGCGCGACCCGAGGCAATGTCGCCGTCGATCGTCGCCTCGTTGGACTGATACAGCTGGACGACGTGGTCGTACTTGGCGATCGCTCCGACCCACAGTTCGATGATCGCCGGCTTGCCCCGCACCTCGCGGCCCGGACCGAGCTCCCACACGGCGTCGTCGGTCCACGTCGCGCCCCAGGCGTCGGCGTCGTGGGTCAGCACGGCGTCGGCGTAGGCGTACAACAGCCGTGTGATCGCGGCATGGTCGTTGCTCATCGACTTCCCCCATCATCTCGCCGCATCCGGGCCGGCGCGGACCGGGCCAGTCTCACAGCTCGGCCGACGCCGCGGGAAGGCTGACGACCATCCGAGTGCCCCCGATCGACGAGCCGTCCACGCTGATCGTTCCGCCATGGACTCCGACGATCTGGCGGGTGATCGCCAGGCCCAACCCCGATCCGGTTCCCGCGGTGCGGGCGTCGTCGAGTTTGGTGAACCGTTCGAAGATCCGCTGCCGGTCGGCCGGCGCGATGCCCGGCCCGTCATCGGCGATGGTCAACACGGCCCGCGTCCCGACCTCGCCCAACGAGACGATCACCTGCCCGTTGGCATGACGCGCCGCGTTGTCGAGCAGATTGCGGATCACCCGCACCAGTTGGGCGGGGTCGCCGACCACCTGCGCCGACGAGACCTGCGTCAGATCGAACTGCGGCCCGGCGGCGTCGCGCATTCTTGGAACCTCTCGCAGCACGATGTCGTCGAGGTCGACGGCGACCCGGCGCTCGAGCCCCCGCCCTTCGTCGAGCCGGGCGAGTTCGAGCAGGTCGTCGACCAGGCGTTCGAGTTCGGCGGCGTCATCGAGCGCAGCCTGCTGCACGTCGCCGAGCCCGGCCCGTTCCGCGCGGGGAAGGTCGACCTCCAATCCGGCGCGCATCCGCGCCAGCGGGCCGCGAAGCTCGTGCGAGGCGTCGGCGACGAAACGTTTCTGGCGCTGGGCCGAGTCGTCGAGCCGATCGAGCATGCGGTTCATCGTCGCCGCCAGCCGGGCGACCTCGTCGTCGCCGCCGGGATCGGGAACCCGCCGTTCGAGCCGCGAACCGTCGATCTCGTCGACCTCTCGACGGATGGCCTCGACCGGCCGTAACGTCCGCCCGACCAGGGCGAAGACAAGGGCGCCGAGAAGCAGGGCGACCACCGGTATGCCCAGCTCCAGGCTTGCGACCAGCACCCGGCGGGCCTCGCGGACGTCGTCGGTCAGTCCGGCGACGCGCAGCACAGCCGAGCCATGGATCGTCGCCACCGGCCGGGTGGCGACCACGTAGTGACCGGCATCAAGGGTGATCGTTGCGAACGATGGGGTCAGGGCCGACGTGCGGACGCCGGTCGTGATCGGCGACGACGGCGCGGACGAGAACAACTGGCCGTCGTCGGTGGCCAATTGGATCAGGACGTCGTCACCTCCGGCGACGGCGGCGTCACGCGGCTCGCGTCCGGCCCGAAGCAGTCCGACGACATCGTCGGAGCGCTGCTCGAGCGCGTCGTGCAGGTTGTTGGTCAGCGTGCGGTGCTGCACCGCGACGAGGAATGCGCCGGCGACGAGCAGCACGAGGCTGACCCCGGCAACCGCCACCGCAGTGATGCGCATTCGCAGGCTGCCCCAGCGGGGCCAACGTTCAGCCATCGTCGACCACGCAGTAGCCGGCGCCGCGCATGGTCACGATCGTCTGGCGACCGAACGGGTCGTCGACCTTGCGGCGCAGGCGGGCGACATAGACCTCGATGATGTTCGGGTCACCGTTGAAGTCGTCCTCCCACACTCCGGCGAGCAGATCGGCCTTCGACAACACCTCGCCCTCTCGGCGGACCAGCAGCGAGAGCACATCGAACTCCCGAGCGGTCACATCGATCCGCGTGTCGCCGCGCCAGACCTGACGGCGACGCTGATCGATTCGCAGGTCGCCGATGGACATCGATGTCGGAACACGCACGCCTGCCCGCCGCGAGAGCGCCCACAACCGGGCGACGAGCACCGGGAACGAGAACGGTTTGGTCAGGTAGTCGTCGGCCCCATCTTCGAGCGCCTCGGCCTCATCGAGGTCGCCGTCCTTGGCCGTGAGCATCAGGATCGGGGTCCAGCATCCGATCGCCCGCAGGTCGCGGCAGACGAGGAAGCCGTTGCGCTTGGGCAGCATGATGTCGAGGACGATCAGGTCGTGGGCCCCCTCGGATGCCCGCCAGTATCCCTCGTCGCCGTCGAAGGCGGTCTCGACGGCGAAGCCTTCGGCTTCCAGGCCGCGCTTCACCGTGGCCGCCAGTCGCTCGTCGTCCTCGACCAAGAGCACCTTCACCCGCATCCCCTTTGAACGTTCGGCTCGGAGCATGATCGCGCGCCGCTGACTCCGACCTGAACAACCGAGTCGGCGATGCGCGGCGCGTGAGGCGGGCGGGTGCGTCGACCGGTGCGTAACGTTCGACAGGACATTGGAGGACTCATCGTGAGCGAACGTCATTGCATCGTCGGATCCGGGCCCGGCGGGTTGGCCGCCGCCCGAGCGTTCCGAAATCTCGGATTGGAGGTCGACGTCTACGAACGTCACTCGGCGATCGGCGGGATCTGGGACCGCACCAACCCGGGCACGCCGATGTACGAGTCGGCACATTTCATCTCGTCGCGCGACATGTCGTCGTACCACGGCTACAAGATGCCGAGCGATTATCCGGACTATCCGAACCACCGCCAGATCCTCGGCTACCTGCGGGGGTTCGCCGCCGCCTACGGACTCGACCAGCAGATTCGTCTGTCGACATCGGTGGAGCACGCCGAGTGGGACGGCACCCACTGGCGGGTGCGCACCTCTGATGGCGAGACCAGGCCGTATCTCACGCTCACGTGCGCCAACGGCACGCAATGGTTCCCCTCGATGCCGGCCTACCCCGGTCAGGATTCGTTTGCCGGCGAGGTCATCCACTCCAACGCATTCGGCGAGGGCCGTCAGTTGACCGGCAAACGGGTGCTCGTCGTCGGGGCCGGCAACTCGGGCGTCGACATTGCCTGCGACGCCGCCAGATTCGCCGATTTCGCCGCCATCAGCGTGCGGCGGGGCTACTACCTGATCCCCAAGCACATATTTGGTCAACCGGCCGATGTGTTCGCCGCCTCGGGCCCGCACCTGCCGATGCGGTGGGCCCAACGAATCTTCCCGCCACTGTTGCGGGTGCTGGTCGGCAAGCCCACCAGGTACGGGTGGCCCGCCCCCGACCACAAGCTGTTCGAAACCCATCCGATCGTCAACGACCAGGTGCTTCACCACCTGCGCCATGGCGATCTGCAAGTTCGTCGCGACATCGCCCGGTTCGACCGTGGCGACGTCGTGTTCACCGACGACACCCGCGAGCGCTTCGATCTGGTGATCATGGCCACGGGCTATCAGACGAAGGTGCCGTATCTCGACGAATCGATGTTCCGTTGGAAGGGCAACCGGCCCAACCTCCACCTGCGGCTGTTCAGCCAGGATCAGCCGGGTTTGGCGGCGATCGGCTTCACCGAGGGCGATGGTGGCGCGTACGAGTTGTTCGACGACATGGCCGACATGATCGCTCGCACCGCCTGGGCTGCCGAGCACGACGGCGACCAGTTCGCCCGCCTACGCGACCGCTTCGCCGGACCCGATCCCGATGTGTCGGGCGGGGTGAAGCACCAGGCCACCGACCGTCATGCTGCGTACGTCAATCTGCAGGCGTACCACAAGGCATCGAAGGCGATCCGCAAGGACTTCGGCTGGCCCGTCGTCGACCAGCACACCTTCGAAGGCCTGCGTGCCACGGGAATCACTGCCTGACGCCCCAGGATCATCGACCAAAAAACTGCGCCTTGGTGTGTATTCAGGGCGCGTTCCACCGGCTCTGGGAGAGGAGTACATTCCGTGCGGGGGGAACACCCTCCGTGGCACATGCGGGTTGGTCCGAAGGCTCGGACCCTGCCTAAGAAAGGGAAAATTATGGACGATTCAATCACCGAGGGCGTCAGCCGGCGTCGGCTGATCGGCGGAATGACGGCGTTGGCGGGCATAAGCGGCGCGGCGATGTTGCTGTCGCCCGAGGCCGCCCACGCCGAGGT
Source organism: Actinomycetes bacterium (assembly GCA_031371195.1). Taxonomy (GTDB): domain Bacteria; phylum Actinomycetota; class Acidimicrobiia; order Acidimicrobiales; family Ilumatobacteraceae; genus JANMJD01. The sequence continues at coordinate 9,770 of JANMJD010000234.1, forward strand.
CGGTCAATCCGAAGGCGGTGGCCACCCCAATGCCGTACCCACGCCGGTCCAGCCGGCGCTGCGGTATGCCTACTTCTCGGGCTACGACTTCGACACGTTGACGAGCACCCAGGCGTACAGCGCGAACGGTGGGAGCTTTCACTTCCTGGCCGGCAGCTCGGGGTACGCCCGGCTGTCGATGCAACTCCCGGCCGGCGCGGTGATCCGCGAGGTCGAGGTCTACAGGTCGAACACCGCCGGCC
>JANMJD010000491.1:0-7132 GCA_031371195.1 Actinomycetes bacterium
CATCATCCGCAACTCGTCGGCCGGCAAATGCCCCCAGGCCCGCTCGATCACCGATTGCGTCCGCGGCCAGGTGGAGTCGCCGTGGGGATAGTCGGTCTCGACCATGATGTGGTCGACACCGATGCGGTGGCGCGTATCGATCGTCGACGGGTCGTCGATCGTGCAGAACCAGAAGTTCCGCTTGAGCAGATCGGCGGGGCGAACGTCCCAGCCCAAGCCGTACCCGGAGCGGTCGACGATGTTGTCGAGCCGGTCGAGCAGCATCGCCACCCAGCCGATCCCCCCTTCACTCATGGCGATCCTCAGCCCCGGGTAGGCGTACGGATAGCCCGACCACACCCACTCGGCACACGCGCCGAGCGCCAATTGCCCGAACAGGGTCGCGCCCAACTGCAGCGCCGGCGCGCCCTTCGGAGCCGGATGCGTGCCCGACGAGCCCACATGCAGGGCGATCACCGTGCCCGTCTCGTCGCACGCCCGGATGATCGGCTCCCAGTGATCGCGCTCCCACAGCGACGGCAATCCCACGGCGTGGGGGCGTTCGGGCAGGCTGAGCGCACGAAAGCCGCGGTCGGCGTTCCGACGGATCTCGCCCACCGCTTCGACCGGATCCGACAACATCGCCACCCCGAGGGGAACGATCCGCTGCGGATACGGCGAGTACCACTCCTCGAAGATCCAGTCGTTCCACGCCCGGATACACGCCGCGCCGAGCGCCCGGTCGGTGGCGTTGAAGAATACCCGCCCGCAGAATCCGGTGATCTGCGAGGGGAAGTTCATCGACGCCCAGATGCCGCCCACGTCCATGTCGGCGATTCGGGCCACCGGGTCGTAACAGCCGGGGCGCATCTGGTCGAAGCGGAACGGCTCCAGCCTCACCGTCTCGGGCCGCCGGCCGGCCACGGCATTCATCCCGACCTGGGTGTAGAGATCGCCCTCGAAGGTCCACACCTGGCGACCCTCGGCCGTCTCGACGATCCGCGGCGCGCCGTCGGCCAACGCCGACGGGATCCGCCCCTCGAAGGTGTGCGGCGGCTCGACCACATGGTCGTCGACCGAGATGATCGTGTACCGCACCTCGGCTCGTGGCGGCTCGGGCAGGAACAGCCCCGGGTCGAGGTCGACGGCGGTCATGCCCGCCATCGTACGTGGCGCCGAAGTCGTCGAGTTTGGCCGGACGGGTGCGTGCGTGGCCTGTTACCCCTGCGCCACGAGGCATTAGTCTGCTCCGACGTCGTTGAGGGAGGCCGTAGATGACCACAACCAATGTCGAGACCCCCGAGGTACTTGCCACTGCCGACCCGGGAGCCCGTCTGCGTACGGCCCGGTTCCCCATCGGCGGTTCGCCGACGATGGTCGGCCCGTTGACCCATCTGGCCGTCGAACGCGAACGACTCGTCGGCCTCACGTGGCACCACTTCACCGTCCGGCAGTTGGGCGCCACGGTCGGCGCCGAACTCGATGGAATCGATCTCTCCCGACCGTTGGCCGCCGATGTCGTCGACGAGGTCCGTGCTGCGCTGTATGCCTACAAGGTGATCTTCTTTCGCGATCAGCCGCTCGACGCCGCCGGGCACGTCTCGTTCGCCCGGCAGTTCGGTGAGCTCGAGATCCATCCGTTCATTCCGTCGAACACCGGCGAACCGGCGCTGGTCCGCTTCGCCAAATCGGCCGAGGTGGCCGGCTACGAGAACTCGTGGCATCACGACGTGACGTGGCGCATCGCCCCGTCGATGGGTGCGGTACTCCACGCCATCGATGTGCCCGCCGTCGGCGGCGACACACTGTTCTGTGACATGTACGCCGCCTACGAAGGGCTGTCCGACGAGGTCAAGGCCCGAATCGACGGGCTCGGGGCCGAGCACGACTTCGTCCCCAGCTTTGGCCGCCAGGTCCCCGCCGACAAGTTCGACGAGATCCGGTCCCTGTATCCGGTCGTGCGGCATCCTGTGGTGGCCTGCCATCCGGGCACCGGTCGACGGCATCTGTACGTCAACCGCAACTTCGTCACCAGGATCGTGGGGATTCCCGATGCGGAATCGGCCACGTTGCTCGACCACCTCTGTCGCCAGTCCGACATTCCCGAATACCAGTGCCGTTTCCATTGGGAGCGTGACTCGATCGCCTTTTGGGACAACCGAGCGGTCCAGCACTACGCCTCGAGCGACTACTGGCCGACGGTTCGGGTGATGGAGCGGGCATCGATCATCGGTCCGGTTCCCACGGGGAGACCGCGACACGAGCCCGGCGCAACGCGTCAGGCATCGGCTGCGTCGAGCGACTTTTCCGAGAACTCGCATGCCCCGGGCGCGGCCTGGATCGCGGCATACACGGCCAGCGACGGCGACGACCCGGTATCGCCGCTGCGCCAGGCGTCGAGGAACGGCCACGGATACACCTCGCCGCGCCGCACGGCCCATTCCGGATTGGGACAGCGACGCGAGATACCCATATGGGTGTGACACTCCGACTTTCGGGCGTTGCCGGTCTGCCCCATCACGCCCAACAACGCACCGGCGTCGACGTCGTCACCCACGGCGACGGCGACCGAGTCGAGATGGGCGAAGTAATAGCGCACGTCGTCGCCGCCGACGAGGGTGACGTACTTGCCGCCGCGGGTTGCCGGGTTGTCGACCGCGGGATCCCACGGGTCCTCGGTCCGCGTCTCGGTGATCCTCCCCCAGATGGGCGCCACGACCATGGCTCCACAACCGAACACGTCGGTGGCCGGATAGTCGTGGTGTTCGTGCTGGTAGCTGACGACCTTGCCGGTGAACGGAAACACATAGACCAACGGTCGCGGTGCATCTGTCGGCGGTGCGGGAACGGCGGTCGGGAAGACGGTTTCGTCGACCGCCAGCGGCGGCAGCGTCGTCGTCACGGTGATCGCCGGCGGCTTGACCACACCACAGCCGACGACAGTGGCGATCAGCAAAAGGCTGCCCAGGGTCGGCCACGGATGGGACACCGACTGGTGCGACCATCGTGACCGGCGTCGACTCGATCCGATCTCACGCTGGCCCATACCCCTACGGTATGCGATCCACCCCGCTCCCGGGCGGTCGCTCGGTCGACGGCCTCGCTACGCTCGGCCGTTACCACTCGGGGGCTGCGCCCCCGGCCCCCATCCTCGCCCGGCTCCCTGGCGGTCGCTCGGTCGACGGCCTCGCTACGCTCGGCCGGTATGCACGACCTGGTGGTTCGGGATGGACTGGTCATCGACGGTTCGGGTGCAGCCGGTCAGCATGTCGATGTGGCCATCGACGGCGACCGGATCGTCGACGTCGGCGTCGATCTGCCCCGCGGCCGCCGGGAGATCGACGCGGATGGCCGGCTGGTGACTCCGGGATTCGTCGACATCCACACCCACTCCGACGCGCAGGTCTCGTGGGATCCATGGATGACGCCGTCGTCGTGGCACGGCGTGACGACGGTGGTCGCCGGCAACTGCGGCGTCGGCTTTGCACCGGTCGCCCCTGAGCGTCACGCCTGGCTGATCGAGTTGATGGAGGGGGTCGAGGACATCCCTGGTTCGGCGATGGTCGAGGGAATCACCTGGGAATGGGAGTCGTTTCCGGAGTATCTGGACGCCATTGCCCGGCGACCCCTCGTGCTCGACTACGGCACACAACTCGCCCACGGACCGCTGCGCGCCTACGTGATGGGTGAGCGTGGGGCCGCCAACGAACCGGCGACCGCCGACGACATCGCCGCCATGCGGCGGTTGACCGTCGAGGCGCTGCGCGCCGGTGCGCTGGGCGTGTCGACCTCGCGCACTCCAATCCACCGATCGAAGGCCGGCGAGTTGGTGCCCGGGACCATGGCGAGCGCCGACGAGCTGCTCGGAATCGGCGAGGCGCTGCGGGAAGTCGGGCACGGCGTCTTCCAATACGCCCCTGAGCACACCGCTCTGCCCACGCGGGAATGGGGCTGGATGCGGGCGCTGGCGGCTCGCACCGGGTGCACGGTCAGTGTCAATCTCAATCAACCCGATGACGCCCCGGACATCTGGAAAGACGTGCTGTTGCTCCTCGACGAGGCAGCGCTCGACGGCGTGCCGATCGTCGCTCAAGCCGCCGGGCGATCGATCGGGATGTTGGCCTGTCTCGAGGGCTCGATGCATCCGCTCATGTTCCACCCCGTCTGGGGCGAGCTTGCCGGACTGTCCCACGACCAACTTGTCGCCGCGCTGGGCGACCCCGAACTGCGCCGACGCATCATCGATGACGTGCCCGATGACGGCGGTTTCTACGACCGCGTCGTTGTGCAGCGCGCCTCGCGGATGTATCCGGTGGTCAATGGCGCCATCGACTACGAACCGGGCCCCGAGGCATCGGTCGCCGCGATCGCCGGGCGCCAAGCGGCGCGGCCGACGGAGGTGCTGCTCGACGCATTGCTCGACGACAACGGCCGCGGCATGGTCTATACGCCGATCTTCAACTACGCCTACGGCGATCTCTCGTTCAGCTACGAACTCCACCGCCATCCGGCCACCCGCATGGGTCTCAGCGATGCCGGTGCGCATTGCGGGGCCATCTGTGATGGCGGCACCCCCACGTTCATGCTCACCCCTTGGACGCGCGACCGCACGCGCGGTCCGCTGCTGGCCCTCGAACACGTGATCCACCGCCAGACGCGCCAGACCGCCGAGCTCTACGGCCTGCGCGATCGGGGTCTGATCGCGCCGGGAATGAAGGCCCATCTGAATGTGATCGACTACGACGCCTTGCGTTTCGACGCGCCTCGGATGGCATACGACTTCCCCGCCGGAGCGCGCCGATTGGTCCAGCGGGCGCAGGGTTACGCAGCGACAATCTGTTCTGGCGTGCCGACGGTGATCGACGACCTGTTCACCGGCGAACTCCCCGGACGACTGATCCGCGGCCCACAGACCGTGATGCACGCCGGGTCGAGGGTCGGCGACGCTCGATGAGCCACCCGATCCTGATCACGGCGGCCGACGACCCCATCGTCAGCCGCTACCGGCTGCGCGATCGCCAGTTGGCCCCGACCCTGCCCGATCCGACCGCCCCCGACGGGTTGTTCGTGGCCGAAGGTGACCTGGTGATCGAGCGGGCCCTCGACGCGGGCTACCGCATCGACTCGGTACTTGCCGACGACCGACGGCACTTCGCCGCGCTCGATCGACTCGCCGACGATGTACCGGTCTTTCTCGGCGGACCGGCCGTACGCCAGGCCCTCACCGGCTATGGGGTGCAGCTCGACATCATCGCCCTGTTCCATCGCCGCCCACTCCCCGGTGTGGCCGAAGTCCGAGCCGGCGCCCGGCGGATCGCCGTGGTCGAAGCCGTCGACAACCCGGCCAACCTCGGAGCCATCATCCGCTCGGCAGTCGCCCTCGGCGTCGACGGCTTGATCGTCGAGGCGAAGGGAGCCGATCCCTATGCCCGGCGGTGCGTACGGGCGTCGATGGGTACCTCGTTGCGTCTGACGACAGCACGGGTCGTACACGTCGGCGATGAGATCGCCGCCCTCGCGGCCGAGGGATTTGACGTCTTCGCGCTGACGCCCGCCGCGACGGCCGAGTCGCTCGACGACATCCGGATCGGCGCCGACCAGCGGGTGGCCATGGTCCTGGGCAGCGAGCGATCGGGTGTGAGCGCCGCGGTACTGGCCTCGGGCGCCCGCCATGTGCGCATCCCGATGGCCGGGGGTATCGACTCGCTGAATGTCGCCGCGGCGGCCGCCGTGGCGTTCTATGCCCTTCGCTAGGGCCGGCGCGCTTTCATCGGCAATCGGCCCGACGGCGATGTTGCGCTCAGCTGCGTCGTTGAGGTGACGAGATCGGCAGGCCGGTGTCGTTGCGCATGTGCTCGGCGGCCGGGCCGAAATAGCCCGCGAGTGCCTCACGTACCTCGCCCGGCGGATCGACCACGTCGATGGCGTGGGTCATGTGATGCAACCAGCGGTCGCGCTCGAGCGGGCCGACGTGGAACGGGAAGTGTCGCATCCGTAACTTGGGATGGCCCCGCTCGTCGTTGTAGGTCGTCGGTCCTCCCCAGTATTGGGCGAGGAAGAGGGTGAGACGGTGCCGGGCGCCTCGCAGATCGGGCTGCTCCGGGTAGAGCGGGAGCAGCACCGGATCACCGGCGACTCCCACGTAGAACGCGTCGACGAGCCGCTCGAAGAACGGCATCCCGCCGACCGCCTCGTACAGGCTGGTCGTCGGACCGGCGCCCGCTTCGTTGCTCACGGGTGAAAATCTAGCCCGGTGCCGTCGCTCAGCGACGGGAGAGAAGCGACGGGGGGCGGCGCTTCGTGATCCCGGTGAGACCGGACGGCAACCGGGCTTCGCAGCCCGATTGGGGGGAATCAGGCGGCGAGACTGAGAAGTGTGTCGAAATCGGCGGTGAACCGACGGAACGAACCGATCTCGTCGTAGCGGACGACGAGCGGCATCGAGTCGTCGCACAGGTCGAGGATCATCGACTCGTCGGCGGCGAGCAGGACGAGGCCCGTGGTGGTCTCGCCTTCGTTCTCGAACTCGATGACATCGCCGGCGGCGATGCCGATGCTGCGGGCTTCGGAGATGTAGGTGGTGTTCATGATGGTGGTTCCCCAAGACGTTGGTTCAGGTTGCTTGATCTCTACAACGTTTCAGAGCCCACTTTCGTTCGCGAAATACGCGTGTTCTACGTCACGTGCCATTCATTAGGTCACTTGACCCACACCGAGAGTGGTGCGGGCGGGTCAAATGGCTCACGTCGGGCGGTGAACGGTGCCGACGGCCTCCGGGAATCGTCGGCGAAGGGCGTTGGCGTGGGCCGGGAAGCCCTCGACCTCGGCCAGGGCCACGATCGACGGCGCCATTCGGGCCAGTGCCGACCGATCCGCGCGGGCGACGGCCGTTCGCTTGAGGAACGTCTCCACCGTGATCCCCGACGACACGCGGGCAAAGCCCGACGTGGGCAGCGATGCCGGGCAGCCGATGACGAAGTTGGCGGCCGAGAACGGGGTGTCCTGACCGAGGAGGATCTCGCCGGCGTGATGGATCGCGTCGACGACCGCCCCCTCGTCCGCCGGCCGCACGACCAACTGCAGGTGCTCAGGCGCAAAGGCACTGGCCACGACCGCGGCAGTGGCCAGGTCGTCGACGAGCACACAGCCGCCG
>JANMJD010000261.1:0-53334 GCA_031371195.1 Actinomycetes bacterium
GTGTTCCAGTCGGACGCCTGTCGGCGTCGAGGTCGGCCCGCAGCCGGGCCGACGGAGCCGCCTTCCGCCGTCGAACTCTGGACCCGTGGCTTACGTCGTGACCAGGACCTTGCCGATGGCCCGGCGGTCGGCGACCTCCCGCAGGGCCTCGGCGGCCCGCTCGAGGGGATGGACCGACGAGACGCGCGGCACCAATCGGCCGTCGGCGACGAGGGCGAGCAGCTCCTGCTCATCACGGGCAGCCAGTTCGGGAGCATGCTCGGCGAAGGTGCGGATCTCGAACCCTTTGACGATCACGCCCTTGAGCAACACAAGGTTGAGGGGGATGCGGGGAATCTCGCCCGAGGCGAAACCGACGGTCACGAATCTGCCGCCCCACCTGGTCGACCGCAATGCCTGCTCGGCGAACGGACCGCCGACCGGGTCGATGACCACGTCGACACCGCCGGGCGCGGCCGCTCGTAGCCCGGTCCGCAGATCGTCGGCCGTGTAGTCGATGGTGTGGGAGGCGCCCCGCTCCCGGCACACGGCCAGCTTTTCCGGCGACGATGCGGCGGCGATCACCTCGGCACCGAGCAGCGCAGCGAGTTCCACCGCGGCGAGTCCGACTCCGCCGGCCGCACCCAGGACCACAACCCGGTCGCCGGCCTGGACCTCGGCGACCGACCGCAGGGCGTGGTAGGCCGTGGCCGACGCCACCCAGAAGCCGGCCATCGCCACCAGATCGGCACCATCCGGGGCGCGGCGCAACCCGGCGGCATGCACGACGATCTGCTCGGCGAACCCCCCGACCATCGCCGCACCGAAGACCCGATCACCCGGCTTCCACATCGTGACGTGGTCGCCGATGGCGTCGACGACACCCGAGAACTCCGAGCCGGGGATGAACGGGGGCGGGACCGAGAGCTGGTACTTGTTGGCGATGATCAGCACGTCGGGGAAGTTGACCGACGCGGCGGTGACCGTCACCCGCACCTGCTCCGGCGACGGAGTCGGCGTCGGTACATCCTCGACCGTCAGACCATCGGGCGAGCCGTACTGGTGACACAAGACTGCGCGCATGCCCCCGCACGTTAACGAGGCGTCGTCCGTCGCAGGCGTCCGGCCAAGCCGTAGTGGTCACGATCTGGCGCGGCCGGCCGAGCGAGGCGGTGACCACTTCGGCGGGCGGGCCAGGGGACGAGGCGACAGCCCGGTCGCGTACGATCGACCGGATGAGCGAGGCCGAGTTCCGCATCGAGAGCGTCCAGGCTGTCGTCACGATCACCCTGACCAAGCCGCAGGTCGGCAACGCCCTCTCGGGCGACGCCGCGGCCGCACTGGCCGACGTGTTCGATGCAATCTCCTACGGGTCGGGCGACGTGCGGGCCGTGTTGATCCGCGCCGAAGGGCGCCACTTCTGCACCGGTGCCGACCTGTCCGGACCGCCTCGCCATGAGCGCCCGGTCAACGGCCACATGGTCCGCGGCCTGGCCCGCAGCCACCACCGCCTGGTCGCCTCGGTATTCGACTGCCCGGTGCCGACGGTTGCCGCCGTACAGGGCGCGGCGATCGGCTTCGGGCTTCACCTTGCCCTGGCCACCGATTTCATCGTCGCCGGGGAGGGGGCGACGTTCGCCGAGCCGTTCAGCGACCGCGGCTTCAACGTCGACAGCGGCGGCTCCTGGCTCCTCCCCCGGTTCATCGGCCTGAGCCGCGCCAAGCAGATGCTCTACTTCGCCGAGCGCATTGGCGCCGCCACCGCGGCTGCATGGGGGCTGGTCGCCGAGGTGACCGCCGACGACCAACTCGACGCCACGGCACGAACGCGTGTCGAGCGCCTGGCGTCGCGGCCGACGCAGGCCCTTGCCGCCACGAAACGCCTGCTGCACGACGGCGGGGCGATCACTCTCGACCAGGCGATGCATGCCGAGTCGATGGCCGTCGAACTCACCGTCCGCAGCGACGATTTCAAGGAGGGAATGAAGGCGTTCATGGCCAAACGCCCCGCCGAGTTCACCGGCACGTGAGCCGGTCGTTCGACGGCCTCCCACCGCGCTGCACGGCCGGGCCGCCCCTCCGTGCCACACCGGCGCCGCCCAGGCACCGATAACCCGTAGCGAAGTCATCCGGGTGGGGTCGGGTTGACGAAGTGCGGCGCCCGCTTGTCGAGCCACGCCCGCACGCCCTCGCGGTGATCGGCCGTCATCGCCGTTGCCACCTGATGTTCGGCCTCGACGACCACGGCCTCGGCGAGCGACAATCGACGGGCGTTGGCCACGTTGGCCTTCATGTAACCGATGGCGGTCTGCGGCCCGGTGGCGAACTCGTGCGCCCATGCCCGCCAAGCCGACTCGAAACCGTCGCCGTCCGCCACCACCCGGTCGACCAGACCGAGGGCCGCCGCCTCGGCGACCGACAGCGAACCGTTCAGAGCCAGGAGCTCCAAGGCCCGGGCCGGACCGAGGCGATGGGCCAGAAGCCACGGCCCGCCCATGTCGCCGGAGAACCCGAGACGCGCCCAACCGGTGACGAACCGGGCCGCCGGCGCGGCGATCCGTAGGTCGCATGCCAGGGCGATCGCCAACCCGGCACCGACCGCCGGACCGTTGACCGCGGCGATCGTGACGATCGGCGCCTCGTGCAACACCACGGTGATCCGCGAGTTGGCGGCCAGATTGGCGGCACGGACATCGGCGGGCGGGGTCGTACCGTCGGTCGTGCGCCCACTGCCCCGGCGGACGTCGCCGCCGGCGCAGAACGCGCTTCCCGCCCCGGTGACCACCACGCAGCCGACACCAGGGTCGGCGGCGAACGCCTCGACGGCGGCGATCATCGGCGCATACATGTCGTCGTGCAGGGCATTGCGACGATCGGGCCGGCTGAGCGTGATCACACCCACCCGATCGGTCACCTCGATTCGCACCGTGTCGGTGCCGGTGTCGATCAGGCGCGTCATCGATTCGGACGTTATCGACCTTCGCCGACGACACCGGAGTCGGCGAATAAAATAGGTTACGATTTTATCCATGACGAATCCGTGGGACCGCCGCTTGGGTTTCTGGCGGATTGCCGAGGACCACCCCGAGCTTCCGGCGATCATCGACGGCCCCGATGGGTCTCGCACCTATGCCGAACTGGCCGGCGACGCCCACCAACTCGTCCATCTCTACCGGTCGGTGGGCGCAGCCGCCGGCGACGCGATCGCCGTCCTCGCCGACAACGGGAACGCGCTGATCGAGCATTCCCTCGCCGCCCACGAGGCCGGTTGGCATTTCATCCCGCTGAACACCCACCTCACCGCCCACGAACTGGCCTCGATCATGGAGCACTCGCAGGCGAAGGTGCTGGTCATCGACAGCCGCTTCACCCCGCTGCTCGACGCTCTCGACGTCGTCGGCCTCGGCGTGCAGGTCTTCACCCTCGGCGAGGCCGCAGCGACCACCTCGCTGTCCCAAGCCCGCGACGGGCACCCGCGCACCAGCCCTCCCGATCGGACGCCGGGCAGCCTGTTCGTCTACACCTCGGGGACCACCGGCAAGCCCAAGGGAATCCGGCGACCGATCCCTCCGGGCGACGTCGACGAGATCGCCAACGACTCGGCGGTGTTCGGCCGGGCGTTCGACATGCAGCCCTTCGCCGGACCGATGCTCGTGTCCACCGGAATGTTCCATGGTGGCTCGCACAGCTTCTACATCGGCGGACTGCATGTCGGCCACGGCCTGGTGATCATGGCCAAGTTCGAACCCGAAATGACACTCGAGCTGATCGAACGGCATCGTGTGCGCAGCGGATACATGGTGCCGACCCAGTTCCACCGTCTGCTTCGACTTCCCTCCGAGGTCCGCCAGAGGTACGACGTCTCCAGTCTCCATACCATCGTCCACTCCGCCGCACCGTGCCCGCGGGCGACCAAGGAGCAGATGATGGCGTGGTGGGGGCCGGTCATCTGGGAGACTTACGGGGGCATGGAGGGCGCGGCGACGATCGCCAAACCTCAGCGCTGGTTGGAAAAGCCCGGGACGGTTGGGCGGGCGGTTCGCGGCGTGCACCTGGTCATCCTCGACGATGACGGCCATGAGCTGCTGGTGGGCGAGCCCGGCAACATCTACATCGACAACGGCGTCGGTTTCACCTATCACGACGACCCCGACCAGACGAGCTCGGCGTACAAGGGCAAGCGGTTCAGCCTCGGCGACATCGGATATCTCGATGCCGACGGCTACCTGTTCATCTCCGACCGGGCCAAGGACATGATCATCACCGGTGGTGTCAACGTGTACCCCGCCGAGATCGAAGCAACGCTGCTGGCCCATCCGAAAGTGCACGACGCCGGCGTCTTCGGCATTCCCGACGCCGATTGGGGCGAGTCGATCGTCGCCGTGGTCCAACCGATCGATGGGGTGGATGCCGACGACCGGTTGATCGCCGAACTGAGCGCCTTCTGCGCCGATCGATTGGCGAGTTACAAGCGGCCCCGCCGGTGGGACTTGCGCACCGAACTCCCGCGGACCGAGGCCGGCAAGCTGTACAAGCGCAACCTCCGCGATGAGTACCTCGCCACCTCCGGCGACAGCGGCTGACGAACGAGCCGAACACGTGGCGTCCGTCGGCACCGATGGTGACGAGTTCAGGAGTCGGTGACACCCATCATGTATGCTCCTGTGCATATCAACCCAGCTGGCAGTACGAATTTCAGATCCTCAACTGCAAGCATTGGATGCGTACGCGGTGTTTCGCGGCTACGCCAATCGGGCCGAAGCGATCCGCGGAGCGATCGCCGAAGCGATCAAGCGGGCCGACGACGAGGCAATCGATCGGAGCTATCGCGATGGCTATGCGCGGGTTCCCGAGACCGACGCCGAGCTCGCCGACGCACACCGTCTGGCCCTCGCGTCGATCGACGAGGAACCCTCCCGACTCGAAGAGTGGTTATGAGACCGCAGCGAGGGACATTGCAACGAGGGACACCGCAACGAGGTGAGATCTGGTGGGGTGAGGAAACCGACGAGAAGGGACGACCATTTCTTGTGGTGTCCAGGTCGGAGGCCATCGCCTCGATGCAGCGCATCCTGGTCGTTCCCGTGACGCGTACGCAGCGGCGGATGATCCGAAGCGAACTCACTCTCGGCGAGGGCGACCGCCTGCGGTTCGAATGCTGCGCCGCATTCGACAACATCCGCCCGGTTCCGAAATCGTTGCTCGTGCGACGGCTCGGCGGACTCTCGGCCGAGCGCCTGCACGAGATCTGCGACGTTCTGGCCGCAACTACCGGCTGTTGATCAACGCCGGTCGGATGCGGGAGTCAGTCCTCGTCGGCGGGAGCAGACGGGACGTGGGGGAACAACTCCTCGAACGCCTCGATCGTGATCCGCCGTCGATCGGCGGGGCCGAGATCACCGAACAGCTCGTGCAGCGTCTTTTGCGTGTGCCCGAACGTGCCCTCGATGTGGGGGTAGTCGCTCCCCCAGCAGACGTTGCGCCAGCCCATCGCCGTCATCGCCTTGACGGCGGACCGGTCGTGTTGGAACGAGGCGTAGACGTTCTCGTAGAGGTACTCGCTGGGCAGACGGCGCAGCTGCGGCGACACCATCGACGAATGCTGACGGTAGCCCTCGTCGAGTCGGTCGGCGATGAACGGACCCCATGTCGCCCCTCCCTCCGACACGATCACCTTCAGCGTCGGGTGACGATCGAAGACACCGGCGGCAATCATCTTGGTGACGGCCCGCTGACCACCGTAGGTGGTCTCGGTGTAGTTGATCAACGCACCGCCGGGACCCCGGAAGTAGCCACCATGGAACGACGCCGCATCGTGCGCCTCGGTACCGATATGGAAGGCGACGACCATGGCGTTCTCCTCCATCGCCGCCCACAGCGGCTCCCACATGTCGTAGTTCCAGTCCTTCACGCCGAGCGCCGGGGTGACCGACAGATATCCGGCGTGAAAGCCCAGATCGGCAGCTCGGCGGACTTCGGCGACGGCGGTCTCGGCATCGAGCAGGGGGATCGTGGCCGTCGGCACATAACGCGGGCTGAACCGCTGGTACTCGATCGCCCAGTCGTTCACGGCACGAGCGCCGGCAGCCATCAGCGAGGGATCCTGGATCGACGACATCCAGATGCCGATCGACGGATAGACCAACTCCGCCCAGATTCCCTCGGAGTCGAGGTCCACCAACCTCAACGCCTTGTCGTTCGCCCCCGGCGCCCGTTCGAACACGGTGAGCCCATTTTCGTCCCGCAGGTCGAGAGCGCGGGGCATCCGACGGCGAAACTCCTGGCCATCGACGTAGATCGTCTCGTGCGAGCCGTCGGGATCCTTGGCGCTGCGCGGCATCCGCTCCGCCAGGTCGGCCGGGAGGCTGGCTGTGAACAGATCGTCGGGCTCGACCAGATGCGAGTCGCCGGAGTTGGCCCAGAACTTCATGTCGATCTCCTGTCGAGGGTTGTCAGGCGGCCGGAATCGGCCGGAAACGGGGTGTGGTCATCTCGTCATTGACGTGGTCCCAGACGATCTCGACACGGTCGCCGCAGCGCACTGCGTCGGGGTCGCAATCGATGATGTTGACGAGCATTCGTGCGCCGGCGCCCTGCGTCCCGTCGAGTTCGACGACTCCTGAGACGTACGGGCAGACCGGGGCCAGGTCGGGATGGAGCGGGTGGCGGATGATCGTGAACGTGTAGATCGTGCCCGTGCCCGGCAGTTCGACCCATTCGACGCCGCGGGTCTGGCAGACGAAGCAGAAGGCCGAGGGCGGCAGGCGGAAGGTGCCGCAGTTGGTGCATTTCGCCACGACCAGGCGGTCGTCGAGGGCAGCGTCCCAGAACGGTTGTGTCGTCGGGTCGGCGTGGGTCTCGGTCAGGATGTTGGGAAACACGCCGGGTATCAGGGTTCCGAATTCCATGCTCATCGTCAGCTCATCTCCTCAAGAGGGCACCGGACACGGGCAGGCTCGCCGGACCACCCGTGACCAGGGCGATCTCGGCTCCTTCGACCTGATTGACCGCACTGCCGCGCAGTTGTTCGACGGCTTCACGTACGTGGGTCATCCCGATGATGTAGGCCTCGGACAGGTTGCCACCGTGGGTGTTGACCGGGATCGAACCGGTGCCGTAGCGGATATTGCCGTCGGCCACGAACGGTCCGCCCTGGCCGATCGGGCAGAAGCCGTAGTCCTCCAACTGCATGATCACCATCGGGGAGAAGTGGTCGTAGAGCAGGGCGACGTCGACGTCACCCGGTCCGACGCCGGCCATCTCGTACATCCGCTTTGCCACGGGACGATGGCCCGACGAGGCGAACTCGTCGTCGGGCGCCTGGAAGTAGCGGAACAGTGCCGGGCCCCAGCGGCCGGTGCCGCCGTGGTTGGCCGCCATGATGTACACGGGCGGTTGGCGCAGATCCTTGGCCCGGTCGGCGGCGACGGTGATCACGGCGACCGCCCCGTCGGACTCCATCGTGTAGTCGAACAGGCACAGCGGATCGGAGATCATCCGGGCGTTGAAGTAGTCGTCGAGGGTCAGCGGCTCGGTGCGCAATGCCGTCGGACGCTTGATCGCATTGTCACGCTGACTGATGCAGACTTCGGCGAAGTGCTCCCGCTTGGTGCCATAGAGGTGCATATGGCGCTGGGCGAGCATGGCGAAGCTGTGTCCCGGCGAGAGCAGGCCGTTGTTGGCGGTGAACGCCCCCGACGGAGGAATCCCTCCCCCGCCGTACGGGCTCGAGCCCCCTTCCGACATCATCGCGTAGGCCAACATGCCCCCGACCGCCGAGCCGCCGAGACGTCGGTTGAGCTGCTGCAGCGTCATCAGCGTGACGACCACGTCGGCCATTCCCGCGTCGATCGCCGCCGCCGCCACCCCGAGGGCACCGACGCATCCACCACCGCCCGACGTCGTCGTCGTGGCCCAGCGCACCTCGGGAACACCCAGCTCAGCGGCCACTGCCGCCGGATCACACGAGCCGGAGTAGATCGAGAAGCCGTCGAGGTCGTTGATCGTCAGACCGGCATCCGCGAGGGAGGCGAGGATGGCGGTGCAGCCCATCGAGAACTCGCTCTCGGGAAACGACTGGCCGCGCTTGAAGTACGGCGTCGCCCCGACGCCGACGATGGCCGTCCTGTCCCTGATCGTGCGGTCGCTCATGCGCTGCGAAACCCTCCCGCCGTGCTCAATGCCGGCATCTCGTAGTTGTCGATCTCCACCGTTCCCGCGGCTGGATCGAGGACCGCGTATGACAAGCGCCTGCCGTTGGAATGGTCGCGAGCCTGGCCGGCCGAGCCCGGATTGATCACGGTCGCCCGGCCGACTCGCTCGACCATCTGGGCGTGGGAGTGGCCGATGACGATGTAGTCGGCCTCAACCTCACGTAGACGTTTCATCTCGGCCGAACCGGGCAGCACGTATTGCGTGTGCGGTGGGCACGGACTGGCGTGCGTCATCACGATCCGCTTGCCATCGACGTCAAACGTGCGCGACAGCGGCTGCGAGGCGAGCCACTCGACCAGCTCAGGCTGCACAAATGGCGCCGTTCGAGCGCGCTCGCCATGCGCGCTCAGCAGCCCGATGTCGTGATTGCCCAGGACACACAATGCATCGCGATCTCGGAGAAACTCGATCGCTTCGTTGGAGAATCGAAACTCCTCGACGACATCGCCGGCGCACAGCAGCATGTCCACGTCGCCCATGCGGTCGAGGGCGGCCCCCAGGCCGGCGGCGTTGCCATGGATGTCGGACACGATCCCGATGCGCAACCCTCCCCTTCCCACGGTCGACCCAGAGGTGTCACCGTACCATTGGCCCCGTCGAATTGAAAATGGTATTTTCAGTCGAGTTCAGCAGTCGACCATAGCGCTGATCGCCGCGCCCATCTCGTGGTGTCGCGGCCCGATATTCCCGAGTCGCACGGTGAGATGGACGGGCGAGACCACGAGCAAATCGTCGAAGTTGGCGGCCGACTCGCGGTCGAGGCCGTCGGCCGGACCGAGCGGCAATTGGGTCGGCGACGACCGCAACGTCGTCGTCACCCGGGCGACCGTGACCTTCTCGAGGTAACCGAGGGCGTAGCCCCTCGTGACCACCAACGCAGGGCGCGGCTTGTCATCGGGCGTCTCCAACAGCCAGATGTCCCCCTGAACGATGTCGCTCACCGCCGCGCCCGCAGGTTCGTCCAGTCCGCGCCATCATCGATCGACGTGTCGGGAACCGCGGCATACGCCGCGATGTCCTGCTGTCGCCGGCGCCGCCGCCGCTCGGACTCCGCGAGCTGAGCCAATGCCAGATGGAGGACCGCAGATCGCGTCGGGGCGAGATCGCCGGCGACCATCTCGTCGATCGTGGCGATCTCGTCATCGGTGAGCTTCACCGCCAGTTGAGTGGACATGCTCTGAGCATACCCAGCTGAATGACTGAGGCTGGCCCTTGCGGCCGAGGGATCGCCGGCCTCTCAGAACCCGTCGCCTGCGGTCCGAAGCAGGTCGAGTACGGCCGAGGCGAACTCATCGGGTGCCTCTTGGGGAATGTTGTGGCCGATACCGGGGAGCACGCGCTGCTCGTAGGGGCCGGTGAAGTGAGCCCGCTCGGCCGCCGATCGATCAGCCGGCCAGATGCTGTCGCCGCCGTCGAGGCTGATCGTGGGCACGGTGATCGGGGGCTGGACCGCAAGAGCGTGCTCGATCGCTTCGACCGCCGGATCCCCCGGTGCGTAGCCGTAGCGGTGCCGGTACGAGTGGATGACCACGTCCACGAAGTCGGGGTTGTCGAGAAGCGCCGCAGAGGCCTCGAAGGTCGCCTCGTCGAACCTCCACAACGGCGACCACAGCCGCCAGAGCAGCCGCGCCATGCCACGGCGATCGGCGGCAAGCCCGGCCCGGCCACGCTCGGTGTGGAAGTAGTACTGGTACCAGTTGGAATGCTCGACCTCGGCTGGGGCCGGGTTGGCATAGGCGGCGATGTCCTGGATGTTGTAGCCGCCACCCGTGACCAACCCGATGCACCGTTGCGGCCAGAGCGCAGCCACGATGCAGGCCGCCCGACCACCCCAGTCGTAGCCGGCGAGCACCGCCCCGTCGATCTGCACGGCATCGAGCAATTCACGCAGATCGTTGCCCAGCACGGCTTGCTGCCCCGACCGCACCGTCGCCGGGCGCAGGAAGCGGGTCGGGCCATAGCCGCGCAGATGGGGCACGATGCCGCGTACACCGGCTGCGGTCAGCCGAACGACGACGTCGTCATAGGCGCGCACGGAGTACGGAAACCCGTGCATGAGCACGACGGCCGGCCCGTCAACCGGCCCGGAGTCCTCGTAGGTGATCTCAAGGTTTGACGTCATCGCGGTGTGAACCGTTGCCATGGTCGATTGTCTCACCCGTTGCGTCGATACCGCCGAGTCGACGCCGTTCCGATTCGCCTGTCACCGGACGCCGAGGGCGCGGAGGAACAGTTCGGTGGTGTGGGCGGTGGCCGTGGCCCAGTCGGGGGTCTCCTCACCGGCGAGGCGGGCCTGGATGATCCCGCCGACGACGCTGGTCACGGCCCGGGCGTCCTCGTCGGGGTCGGTCGACCCAGGGAACACACCGCGGTCCCGACCGGAGCGGATCACCCCGGCCAGGATCGTTCGGCGTACCATTTCGGCGTCGTGATTGGCCCGGTCGAAACCGGCCGCGGCCCGCGCCTCCATCGAGGAGAGCACGACGGCCTGGCGCGATCGCCGTGCGTCGTAGACGACGGCAAGCAGGTGATGCACCCACGCCTCCAACGCCTCGACCGGACCGGATGCGGCGGCCACGACTACGGCGAGCTCGGCCGCCACGCGGTCGGCGGCGGTGCGGTACATCGTGATGATCAGCTCGTCCTTCGAGCTGAAATGTCGGTAGAACGCCCGTGTCGACAGCCCTGCGCCGTCGAGGATCTGCTGCACCGAGACCGCCCCATCGCGACCGGTGCCGATCAACCCGAATGCGGCGCGAACGATCGCGTCGCGTTCGGTGTCCTGTCGTTCGGAGCGGTCAGTCGAGGGCATGACCGATCTACGCCCAGTACCGTTCAGTTACGGCCGAACCCAGGTTTGTGCCAGCGCACAAAGCGACAGTCGGTTTATGTGCTGGCGCAAACCCGCTGCTCAGCGGACCCAGGACCGACGGTGGAGAACCGGTGGCCGAGCTGCCGGATCGCAAACGGAACGGCATTGGGTCTAGGCCACGATGTTGCGGGCACGGAGATCGGCGATCTCGTGGTCGGTCCGGCCGAGTCGGGCCAGGATCAGATCGGTCTGCTGGCCGGCGAGCACGCCGGCAGGGGCGTGGGTCGCCGACCGGGAGAAGCGGATGTACGGCGCCAGGCGAGGATGCTCGTCGAACGTCGGGTGCACGGTGTCGGCGACGTAACCACTGGCCCGCCCGAACGCCGGGTCGAACATGATCGACTCGATCGACTCGGTGTTCACCGCCACGCAACCGACGCCCCGCGGGAGCAGCTCGTCCTCCCACGCGTAGGAGGACTTCAGCGCGAACACGCTGCTCAGCGCGTGAATCACCGCGCCGGGATGGGCTGTTCGCGTTGCCGCGTCCCCATGGAGGCCGGCCAGATCGACGTA
This sequence comes from Actinomycetes bacterium, assembly GCA_031371195.1. Classification (GTDB taxonomy): domain Bacteria; phylum Actinomycetota; class Acidimicrobiia; order Acidimicrobiales; family Ilumatobacteraceae; genus JANMJD01. The sequence continues at coordinate 11,579 of JANMJD010000261.1, forward strand.
GGGAGCGAGAGCACGGGCCAGACGGGCGAAGTCGTCCGACGACGGTGCCGCCAGGAACACATAGCCGTCGGCCGCGTCGTACACCCGGTAGAGCGCGCCCAGCCCACGCAGGTCGGCGGCGGGGGCCGGCTCGTGCGGCGCGCCGGGATAGGTGACCACCTGGGCCGACATGGCGTGGGCGCCGGTGTTGAGCATCGAGGAGAACAACTCCTGACCGCCCGCCCCGCGATCACGGGCGACGAGACCGAACAGGATGGCCGTCGTCACGCCCAGCGCGGCAAAGCCATCGGCCTGGGCGTTGGACATCGCGCTGGCGGCCGAGAGCCGCCGGGCCCCATCCTGGATCTGCTCCATCGTCAGGTCGGCCCGCTCGGGCACCGTGAGGCCGACGTTGGCCAGGGGGATGCCGCTCGCTGCGCCGATGCTCGGGGCGTAGGCCGGCTTGGATCCGTATGGTCCGTCGACGCCGTAGCCCGGAGCGTTGACGTAGACGACATCGGGATTGACGACGCGCACCGAGGCGTAGTCGAGACCGAGCTTGGCCATCGCCCCGGCCCGGTAACCCTGGATGACGACATCGGCCGTAGCCGCCAGTCCTTGGACCAGCGCCTTTCCTTCAGCGGTGCCGAGATCGACGGCGATCGACTCCTTGCCCTGCATCACCTTGGCCCCACCCGATTCCGGGAACGGCAGGATCCTGCGGATGTTGTCGCCGGCCAGCGGTTCGACCTTGATCACGGTGGCGCCCAGGTCGGTGAGCATCGTCGTGCCGTGCGGACCGGCGAACATCGTCGCCAGCTCCACGATCGTCACCCCGGCAAGCGGGAGTCCGGCCGCGGCCCGCTTCGGGGGATCGGCGAGGGTACCGGCGGTTGCAATCGCCGGTGTCGCGGCGAGGGAGCGGATCTCGTCGCCGTGCTGGTCGAGCGTCGGCGCACTTGTCCGCAGCTCAGCGGGCGTTTTCGCGGCCTTGACGAGAGCCGCCGGCTGCCGTACGGGGCCGCGCTCGGCGTCGTCGATCGTGACGACCATGCCGTCGTGGTCCAACTGAGGATGATCGAGCGCGCCCGGGCCGGTGCGAAACTGTTCGGCGAAGACGTTTGGATCCTCGTCGAAGATCCGCTCCCATTCGGCGAGCGTCTTGGACCGAGATGCCTCCAACATCCTGGTCCACAGCGCCATCCGCTTGTCGGCATCCTCGCCGAAGACCGGCAGTCCCTTCCACTCGTCGTCGGCGAACATCCACGCCAGTCCCAAAGCCTTCATGTGGGCGGCGAACAGGTGGGCGGCCACGGCGGCGAACTGCAACCAATGGCCGTCCTTGGTGAGGCAGACCAGCAGCATGAACGTCAGCGGGCTGGCGGGGCGGCCCTGGGCGTCGTAGGGGTTCGCCTTGATGAACGCCTCGGGCCACCGATCGGCGATCAGATGCTCGAACCACGCCCAGGTGTCGAGAGTAAGGAATCCCTGCGCCAGATTGGTCTCCACCCACTGGCCGGTGCCGCTGCGCTCGCGCTCCATCAACGCCGCCAGCGTCCCGTGGATCGCCAGCTGGCTGGCGGGAAACGAGGCGAATGGAACGTTGACGAACGGCGGGGCGGGGCAGGGGCTCATCCGTTGGAACGTCTGGAACACGCCGAGCTTGGCCATCACCAACCCCTCGTAACCCGGCGCATCGGCGTACGGGCCCTGGCGGCCGAACCCGGTGACCGAGGTGTACACCAGTCGGGGGTTCCGCGCGCCGAGGTCCTCGTAGCCGAGTCCGATGGCATCGAGGGCGCCCGGTTGGTGTGTCTCGATGAGCACGTCGGCACCAGCGGCCAGCTCGCGCAACACCTGACGATCGGCCTCGTCGCCCAGATCGAGCACGATGCTGCGCTTGCCCCGCGCCCAGAACGGGTACGCCGCGTGATCCCGGATGACGGCCCCGCCCGGCGGCTCCACCTGGACGACGTCCGCGCCGAAGTCGGCGAACAACTGGCTGATCTGGGCGCCCACCCGATTCGGCGACACGTCGATCACTCGCAGTCCTGCAAGCGGACCCATCCGCTACCCCCGTTGCTCTGAAAACAGCATTTTCAAGCGAGACTGTAGCTTCATCGCGCCGTCGGCCCGCGGCGGGTCGCTCACAGGGTGCCGATTCGGGGAACCAGGCCTGTGCGTTGCAACTCGGCCCCGATCTCGTGCTCGAGCGTCCGCCACGATCCGAGAAGTTGGTCGAGCAAGTAGGTGCGGCGCAGGTAGCGATGGAATTCGTGCTCCCACGTGAAGCCAATCGCCCCGTAGCACTGCTGCGCCTGCGTGCACGCCATCTCGGCCGCCCGGCCGGCGAGGCACTTGGCGACTTGCGCATCCCACGACCGTCCCGATTCGGCTGCTTCTTCGACGATCCTCGCCGCACCGGCGAGCAGGACATGGGCGCCGGCCAGGCGGTGTTGGAGTGCCTGGAAGGTGCCGATCCGCCGGCCGTACTGCACCCGCTGGCCGGTGTACTCGACGGCCGACTCGACGACATGGCGGCCAACGCCGATCAGCTCGGCCGCGAGCAACCATCGGCCGTGGGCCACAACGGCGCCCCAGCCCTGGCTGCGCTCGTCGGCGATCCACGTCACGTCCGCGCCGGCCACGGTGCCGGTCACGTGGAACAAGCCGAGGTCGGGGTCGATGCCGTCCGTAGGCGCGCTGCGAACTGCGGCCTCAGGGACGCGCGCCAGGCGTGTGCCCTGGTCAGCTCGTACCGGCACGACCAACTGCACTTCCGTTGATGGTGCCGAGGTGACGACGCCGCAGACGGCCAACTCGCCCGTCGGGGCGACTCCGGCGATCGCGGAGGTCGGCACGACGATCATCACGTCCCGATCGGACGCCTCTCCGGTCGCCTCGGCCAGTGCGGCGGCCAGCCTGGGGCCGATGGCGTCGGCGTTCGAGAGCGTCTCCCCCTTGATGTCGAAGAGCAGCCTGAGCGCGGTCGGTCCGTCGGCGGCGACCACGTCGTCCCAGCCGAGTTCGGCCAGTCGATCGGCCAGCGGGGTGTTCGACGATTCGGTGAGGACATGGCGCAGGCTCGTGCGCAACATCTCGGTGGTTTCGAGATCCATCACGACTCCCTCAACCCTCGCGCGGCATGCCGAGGACACGCTGGGCGACGAGACCGCGCTGGATCTCCTGCGAGCCGCCGTAGATCGGCGCCGCACGACTGAACAGGTACTCGTGGCGCAGCCAGGCCAGGTCGTCATCCAGATCAAAACGAGGTCCGAGCTGTTCGCGGATGGCGTTCCACGTGGCCAACTCGGCGTCGATGAGCAGCAACTTGTCGACCGACACCTCTGGACCGAGCGTCTCCTCGGTGGCCAATCGCCGGACGGTGTCGCGGGTCTGCAGCCGCAGCGCGCTGGTCAGTACATAGGCGTGCCCCAGCGACGCGGCCGCCGACGACGCATCCGACCCACCGAGGGCCAGGGCGTGCTGCATTCGACTGTGGAATCGTCCCTGTTGCAGCCAGCCCCAGGCACCCCGCTCCCACTGCAGCATGTACATCGCCACGGTCCAGCCGCCGCCGAGCTGCCCGATGATCCGCTCGGCGGGCACATAGGCGTCGTCGAGGAAGATCTCCGAGAAATGGTTCTCACCGTCCTCGGCTCGGATCGGTCGAACCTCGATCCCCGGCTGGTCGAGGTCGATGAGCACCATCGTCAAGCCACGATGCCCGGGCCCGCCCGAGCGGGCCAACAGCACGGAGCGCTGCGACAGATGCCCGAAGCTGGCCCACACCTTCTGCCCGGTGATGCGGTACCCGTCGCCGTCGGGCTCCATCCTGGTGCGCAACAAGGCGAGATCACTGCCGGCATCGGGCTCCGAGAACGCCTGCGACCACCAGTCGTCGCCACGCAGCATCGCCGGCAACAGTTCCTCGGCGAGATGGGGCGAGTACGCCAACATCACCGGTACGAGGATTTCAAGGGTCGTATACGGCTCGGGAATGACGATGTCGGCCTCCCACAACGCCTCGAACAGCGCCGCCCGACACAGCGGGTCGCCGCCCAAGCCGCCGGCGGACGGCGGCCAGCCGAGCCGCGACCAGCCCTCGTCGAACAACAACTGCTGCAGCGTCCGCAGATGCTCGGCCGAATGTTCGATGCTCGCCGGGCGGTAGCCCGAATAGATCGACGCACGTACATCTGTGCGAATGAACTCGGCAACGGCGGCCTTGTAAGCCGCCGGAGAGCCGAACGTCGACGAACTCAACGTCGACGCGGTCAACGTCGCCACGCTCAACGTCGGCGGGCCAGGAACGGTCATTCGATATACGCCTCGGCGAAATGGGTGATGTAGTCCAACGCCGCCGGATAGGGAGCCCATGGAGCGGCCGAGTTCACCCATCCGACCCCGAGTTCGCCCAGCCGGCCGAAGTAGTCGCGCTTGCGTTCGACGTCGGTGGTGTAGTCGTTCGATCCCCCGAAGTCGGGCACCGAGATCTCGATCTCGCTCATCCGATCACCGGCGTACTCGCGCAGGATGGCCAAGCGCTCCGCGATCGATTCCACCGAGTCGAGGTGCGGGGTGCGGGTGGTGACGGCCATCTCAGCCGGCCCGAGCAACGGCATCCATCCCTGCGCCCCGGCAGCCACACGCCGCAGGGTCAACGTGGAGTTGCCCCCCAACCAGATCGGGATCGGATCCTGAATCGGCCGGGGTCGGCCGATCACGTCGCGGGCCGAGAAGTGTTTGCCCTCGTAGCTGAACGGCTCGCCCTTCCAATGGAGTGGCATCACCTCCAACGCCTCGTCGAATACCTCGTTGCGTTCGTCGAACTCGGTGCCCAGGGCGCGGAACTCGCCCTTCAGATAGCCCGTACCTGCGCCGAGGATGAAGCGGCCGTTGGACACCCGGTCGAGCGTCGTGGCGGTCTTGGCGAGCGACAACGGATTGCGGTACGGCAGGACCGCCAGATAGGTGAGCAACCGCAGCTTCGAGGTCACCGCCGCCGCGGCGGCGAGAGCAACGAACGGGTCGAGCGTCTGGTGACCACCGGCCTCGAGCCAACGGGCGCCGGGTGACGGGTGCTCGGTGAACGAGATGCCCGACCAGCCGGCCTGCTCGGCGGCGACGGCCAACTCGGTGATCGGCCCGGCGTCGAGCAGATCGACGGCGGTCCCGTGCACATCCGGGTACTGCAGGATGAATTTCATCAACGCCCCCCACGGCTCGACGTGGTCGCTGGTGCTGCGATCCAGCAACGCCGAAGCTACTCGACACTTGTGTCAAGTTCGAACTGCTCGGGGGCGGGCGGGCCATCCGAGGACCCCGCCTGGCGCTGCTCAGTCGGCCGCGGTGGCAAAGAACGCCGCCACGGCGGGCCACGCCTCGGCATCCTGTACCAGGAACAGGTGACCCCCCTCGAAAAACCGCAGCTCGGCGCCGGGAATGGCGGCCGCCAGACGTTCGACGTTGACGACCGGCGCCTGGCGGTCGTAGCGACCCCCGATCACGAATGTCGGCGACCGGATCTCACCGAGGCGGTTGAACACGTCGTGGGCTGCGCGGGCGACGAGTTGGCGCCGGGCACCCATCTCGGCCCCCGGGTCGTCGGCGTTGAGGGCTCGCCCGCCGGCGAGCATCGGCCAGAGCACGTCGAACCACGGCGCCAGCGTGGGCGGGTCGGTAGAGAGATCGTTGCGCGAATCGAGGATCGGTAGCGTGACCCGCGCCCGTTCGGCGGCCGGCAGGTCATGCACCGCCAGCAGGTCGAATGAGCTACCGCCTGCTCCGCCCGACGAGGTGCAGGCCAGCACGAGTCGTTCCACCCGCTCGGGGTGGCGCACGGCGAGATGCTGGGCGACCATCCCCCCGAAGCTGATTCCGATGACGTGGGCGCTCGGCCAACCGGCGGCGTCCATCAGCCCCGCGGCGTCGTCGGCGTAGTCGGCCATCGAATAGGGCGTGTCGGGCTTCGAGGTCTGACCGAGTCCGCGTTGGTCGAACATCAACGCTTCGAACCGCTGTTCCAACACACCGTTCCCGCGCATCGGGTTGGCCCGGAGATCGCCTCCGGTCCCGTTGATCACCACGACGCGAGACCCGCCGGCGTGGCGCTCCCCGCCTCCATGGATCTCGTAGTAGACGTCGATGTCGCGGACCCGGGTGAACGGCATTCGACCGAATGTACCGAGTGAACAACCGGCTTCTCTGACACACGCCGGTGCGAGGATGTCGACCATGAGCTTTGGTCAATCCGCGCCGCCGGCGACAACCAAGCAGGTCCAGTACCTGTTGTCCCTCGTCGAAAAGGCCGGTCATACAGGATTTCGCGACGCGCGTGGCCCGCTCGGCCTCACCCAACGCCAAGCCGCCGGCAAGTTCAGCCGGCTGGAGGCATCGGCGCTGATCGACCTGTTACTCGCCGAACCCGGATCCGACGATGGGTCCGAGGCGGGGCCCGACCCCGGATCGAAGACCGGCCGGTCGACGGTGACCAACGACACCGGTGAGAGCATCGCCGCGGCGATCCGGCTCGAAACACAGCGTGTCGAGACACTGCGAGGCATGCCGGCTCAGCTCCTCGCCGGCGAACTCGAACGGCGCGGCTGGCGGGTCGACAGTCCCGACTGAGCCGGCTGGCGGTTCGCCGCCATTGATCCGCTGCACTAGCGTGCCTCGCCAGGGTCTGCAAACGGGGAGCGACCAGGGTCTGCAACGGGAGCGAACGGTGTCACATCAGGGCCGATTGAGTTTCGTCGTCGCCGCGGTACGCCACCCGCAGCTCCGACCGCTCGAGTCCGCCTACCTGGCCTTCAACTTCGCCGAGTACGCCACATGGCTGGCCGTACTCATCTTCGCCTTCGTCCACGGCGGAACGACCCAGGCCTCCCTCGTCGCCCTGGTGATGCTGTGCCCTGCCGCCATCGTCGCCCCGTTCACCGCGTTCGCCGGCGACCGCTTCCTGCCGAGTCGGGCGCTGACCACGGGCTACGTCGTTCAGGGTGTGAGCATGGGCGCGAGCGCTCTGATGATGGGCCTCGACCGGTCGGTGGGCGTGTACGTGGGCCTCGACACTGACGATGTGCGCGTTCACCGTCGTCCGGCCGGTGATGGGGGCCATCCTGCCGGTGGTCACCCATACACCCCGCGATCTGATCGCCGCCAATGTGGTCAGCAATCTGAACGAGCAGATCGGTCGCTGCCTCGGTCCGCTGGTCGCCGGGCTGTTGATCGCCATCCGGTCCCCGGCGTTGGTGATGTGGGTCTGCGGCGCCGGACTGTTGCTCGGAGCCCTGGCCGTCGCCCGCGTCTCGGTCGATCGCGTCGAGCCGTCGACGATGCATGCCTCCGACGTGGTCGGCGAGGTTCTCGGCGGGTTCCGGGCGCTCCGTCGCGAAGTCGTCGTGCGTTGGCTGATCGCCACCGTCTCGGTCGGCGTGCTCGTGGTCGGCGCCATCGACATCCTCGTCGTCACGTTCGCCATCGAGCGTCTGGGCAGCCAGGGTGAGGCCGGTCTCCTGCAGGGCGGCTTCGGGGCCGGAGCGCTCATCGGCGCGGCTGCCGGAACGGGTCTCGTCGGCGGCGCTCGTGTCCTGCGATTCCTTGTCGTCGCCACCATCCTGTTGGCCGCGCCGTTCCTGGCCGTCGGGGCGATGCACTCCGGTGTCGGCGCCGTTGTCGTGTTCGCCACCATCGGCGCCGGAATGTCACTCGTCCGCTTCGTCGCCATGGTGGCGTTGCAACGCCTCGCTCCGCTGCGCGTGCTCACCCGGATCTTCGGGGTGCTCGAAAGCCTGACCGCACTGTGTCTGGCTATCGGCTCGGTGGCGATTGCCCAGCTCATCGCCGCCACGTCGTTGGGACGCGGGTCGGTGATCTTCGGCGTCGCCGCGGCGGCTGCGCTCAGCGTGTGCCTCATCCGCCTCGGCTGGTTGGGTGCCGGTGCCGCCCCGCCGCCGGCGGAGCTGTTCGACCGAATCGTCGGCGACCGGCTGTTCGCTCCGCTGCCCGTGCCGACGATCGAGCGGCTGGCCGCTGCGGCCGCGTTCCGTGAGACCCGGCCCGGCCAGGCGATCATCACCGAGGGCGAGCCGGGCGACGGCTATTTCCTGATCGTCGACGGCGAGGTCGTCGTCACCCAACTCGGCGACGAGTTGCGTCGCATGGGGCCGGGCGAGTCATTCGGAGAGATCGCCCTGCTCCGGCAATGCGCGAGAACGGCGACGGTGACGGCGATCGGCGACGTCGGCCTCTACACCATCAACCGGGCAGACTTCCTGCAGGCCGTCACCGGCCACCCACGCAGCCTCGCCGCCGCCGATGAGATTGCCACGGATCGCCTGCGCGCCGATCGCCGTGAACCGTGAACCGTGAACCGTGACTCTCAGTTCATGTTCGTGCCGCAATCGACGTTCAGGGTCTGGCCGGTCATTCCGGCCCCGGCCGGGGAACAGAGCATCAGGGCCACCTTGGCCACCTCGTCCTCGGTCGCCATCCGCCCCAACGACGAGCCGGCCACGAAACCGGCCTTCGTCTGTTCGTAGCTGATGCCGAGGGAGTCGGCGCGGGCGCGGATCACTCGCTCGATCCGGTCGCCCTCGATCGCCCCCGGACAGATGCAATTGCAGCGGATACCTGCCGGGCCCCACTCTCGTGCCCACGTCTGGGTGAGCCCGATCAGCCCCCACTTGGCCGCCGCGTACGGCGAGCGCATGGCGTATCCGGTGCGACCCGCCGCCGACGAGATGTTGAGCAACGTGCCCCGACCGGCGGCGATCATCGTCGGCAGGGCGGCCTTCGTACACAGCCACGGGCCGGTGAGATCGATGTCGATCACCTCCTGCCATTCGGCCTCGGTCATCTCCAACGTCGACTTGGTCGCTCCGGAAATGCCGGCGTTGTTGACCAGGATGTCGAGTCGACCGAACGATGCCATCGTCTCGGCAACCATCCGGTCGCAGTCGGCCGACTTGGCAACATCGGCCGTCACGGCCAGGGCACGGCCCCCCGCCTCGGTGACGAGGGCCACCGTCGCGGCGAGCGTCTCGGCGGTCCGGCCGGTGACGACCACCGCCGCTCCCGCCTGGGCAAAGGCCAGGGCGATGCGCTGGCCGATGCCCTGCCCACCTCCGGTGATGATGGCTACCTGGTCTACGAGTTCGGTCATCACGCCATCATGGACCAATCCACCACTACGGTCGCAACCGCTGCGACGAGAGGTCTCGGCGCACCCGAGGAGGGCATCCCACGATGAATGGCGACCAAGCGATGCGGGCGTACGCCTCGACACTGCCGGGCCCCGAATTCCCGAACCCGGCGTGGGTGACGCCACGACCGTTGAACGAGTCGATCGTGGCGATCGTGACCTCGGCCGCGTTGCACACTCCCGACGCACAGGCGTTTGCCGCCGGTGATACGAGCTACCGGTTGATCGACCGGGATCGCCGAGACCTGGTGCTGGGCCATTGGAGCCCGAACTTCGACCGCGTCGGTATCGCCATGGATCTCAACGTCGTCTATCCGATCGATCGTCTCACCGAGCTGGCCGCGCAGGGTGTCATCGGTGCTGTTGCGCCGCGCCACGTGTCGTTCGCCGGCAACCAGCCCGACGACGTGGCGACGATCCGTCTCGACTCGGGCCCGTCGGCCGCCGCCGCGTTGCGGGCCGACGGCGTGGACGTCGTCCTGCTGACACCGGTTTGACCGTTGTGCACGCGCACCGTGTGTGTGCTCGCCCACGTCTTCGAAGCCGCCGGAATCGCCACGGTCACCCTCTCTTCGGTGCGGGCGATGACCGAGAAGGTCGCCCCTCCCCGCGCTCTGCACTGTGAGTTTCCGCTGGGTCGCCCCCTGGGCACGCCGGGCGACGCCGCCTTCCAGCATCACGTGCTGGCGAGCGCATTCGACCTGCTCAACGCACCCTCCGGCCCCGTTCTCGTCGACTATCCGGCCGTCATCGAGGCCGATGACGAGCCGGCCGCCTGCTCCCTGCCACCCCGATTCGACCCGTCGCTGCCGCCGGCCGTCGACGAGGCCCGCGGGTTGCGCAACGCGTACGACCGCGCTGTCGCCCGCCGGGGTGTCACCTCGGTCGGCCGGGTGATCTCGGCCGACGACGTCCCCGGCGCGCTGGGCGTGTTCCACGCCATCGCCGAGGGTACGGATTGGAAGGACGCCGGCATTCCCGGAGGAAACACGACCGCCGTCTGCCACGACATCCGCACCTACTACGAGGAGGCCGCGCTGGAACTTGTCGACGGGCCGACCCCGGGCGGACGGGCCGTCGAGGCGTGGTACTTCGAGCAGACCGAGGCCGGCCGGACGGTGCTGGCGGCGCGCGCCGCCATGCGCGACGCCGGAGTCAGCCGACCGATCTGGTTCTACATGACCCCCGGGCAGCGCTGAGCACCCCCGGGCCAAGGCGACCCATCACCACGGGCCGCGCACGCCGTCGAGACGCAGCATCCCGATGGCCGGTGGATTGCAGGGCTCGGTGAGCGGACCGTCGTCGCCCGGCTCGAGGCGGAGCAGCGTACGGATCAGCAGCAACGGAGCGCCGGCGGCCCACGCCTGCGGGCTGGATGCGGTCGGGTACTCGACCGGCACCCCGGAGAACGTTCGCGGATAGCCGGCGAACACCTCGGGCAGGCGCCAATCGAAGTACGTCGCCGCCTCCAGGATGGCAAACGACAGCCGAGCGGCTTCGACGTCGTACCCGTAGCGGCGCAGGCCGGCGGCGATGAACGAGTTGTCGTGGGGCCACACGGTGCCGTTGTGATACTCGATCGGGTTGTAGCCACCCTCGCCGTCGGCCATCGTGCGCACCCCCCACCCCGAGAACAGCCGCTCACCCATCAGATGGTCGACGACCGCGGCGGCCTTGTCGGTATCGACGATGCCGCTCCACAGCAGATGTCCCATGTTCGACGTCAGACTGTCGACCGGGCGCTTGTCACCGTCGAGCGCCAGGGCGAATGCGCCCCTCTCCGGTAGCCAGAAGTCGACATTGAACCGACGTTTCAGCTCGGCGGCCTCGGCCTCGAGCTGGTCGGCCCACGCTGCATCACCCCACACCTTGCGGGCCAGTCGGGCCGTACGGAGCTTGGCGTCGTAGACGTAACCCTGGATCTCGCACGTCGCCCGCGGCAGCTTCGATTGGCTGCCGTCGGCGAACAGAATCGAGTTCCACGAGTCCTTCCAGCACATGTTGTCCAACCCGGTCTGCGGGTTGGAGGTCTGGTACTCGACGTATCCGTCACCGTCTCGATCGCCGTGGCGATCGATCCAGTCGATCGCCGCGCGAGCGTTGGGTTCGAGGTCCTTGACCAGGGCGACATCACCGGTCCACCGCTCGGTCTCGTCCAACAGCACCAGGAACAGCGGCGTAGCGTCGGCGCTACCGAACGACGGGCCGTGCGGTCGCTCGCCGAACATCGTCAACTCCCCCACCCGCAGTTCATGGAGGATCTTGCCCGGCTCCTCGTCACGGAAACCGTCGACGACGCGGCCCTGGCGGCCGGCGAGGACCCGCAAGGTGGTGACGGCGAGTTCGGGCGTGAACGGGAGCGACTGATAGCTGGTGAGCAGACTGTCGCGACCGAACAGCGCCATGAACCACGGCAATCCCGCGGCGGGCAGCGAAGCATCGGAGGTGGGGTCGGGATAGAACCGCAAGGCGGCGAGATCGACCAGGCTGCGGTGATAAATGTGGAGGAGCGGGTCCCAATCACACTCCAACTTCGGTGCCTGCTCGATCCACTCGGCGAGGCTGGGTCGCATATTCGGCACCGGCGAGTACAGGGAGCCATGACCATGCTTGAGGCGTACCTTGCGTTCGTCGGAGGGCACGACGTCGATACACGTCTGCCACTCGCCATGGGCGGCGATTCGAATCGAGAAGCTCAAGCCATGCGGGTCGATCGCCGCAGTACAACTCGGGGCGATCAACGTCTCGCGGATGAAGTCGTCCCGCTGATAGCGCAGTACCAAGGCGTCCTCACGCACATCGACGGTGCGTTCGCCCTTCTTGACCATCGCATCCTTCACCTCGAACAGGTCGGCGAAGTCGGCGTCGACGTCCACCCGAAGGGTGATGTCGATCTCGTCGGCGGAGTGGTTGAGCACCACGATGTCCTCATGCAGACCATCGCCGACCGAACGCTGCCGGACGAGCGAGACGTACGGATTGCGATAGATCGTCCCGGTGCCGGGGTACAGGAAGAACTGACTCGAGAAGTAGGTGCCGTCGTCGACCGACAACAATTGCAACGGCTCACCATCGAGCGTCAGGCGCCAGCGCGACAGGAAGCGGGTGTCACGGAAGAACAGGCCATGGGGTTGATCGATCCCGGCATCGATGTCGCCCCGGTGATCACAGACCATGAAGGTGCTGCCGTCCAGAATGCTGATCGTCTCGTTCATCACCCTATGCCCGACTCGGCGTGTGGACGGCCCGACCCCGTGCCCCTCGATGTGTTCATACGCCTACAGTGCCAGAACGCCGGGCCACAACACCGGTACCGTCGGAAGTAGGTGGCTGCGGCGACCACTCGCGGCGATCATCATCGCTCCTTACGGCGCATCGCCGAACTGCGGAACCCATCCGAGCACGGCGTCGACATCGCGGCCGACGAACGTCTCGGACGTCGGGGTCGCCCGCCGGATGCGATGCAGGACGAACATGCGACCCGCGTGGCGCGTGCGGCACCAGGCCACCAACGACCACTCACCATCGGCGGAATAGAAGCCGACCGGTTCGACCCGTCGGTCGGTCGGCTTGCCGTGTCGATCGGTATAGGCCAACCGTACGACAGTCTGATGACGGACACCGTCCTCGAGCACCGATCGAACCCGCGCCGAGACTTCCGAGATCGCAGGCAACGCCACTCGGAACCGCTGGCGCAGGGTGACGACGGCGATCCGGCTCGAGTCGTCGAGAGCGTCGAGCAACTTGCCGATCGCGGTGGACGCGGCGGTGGCGAACGGAGCATCGCGGGCCAGGTGGGCGGCGATGACCAGGGCGACGATCTCGGCGTCGCTCAACGCGACGACGCTGCGACCGGAGCGGGCGATCGATCCTGCTCCCCCGCCCCGGCCGACCTGTCCGAACAGAGGCACACCGGCGGCGCGCAGCGCAACGAGATCGCGCTCGACGGTACGACGCGAGACCCCGAACTCGGTGGCCATCGTCGCGGCCGAGACCACCTGTGGCGACGTTCGACGCAACCGATCGCTGATCGCATAGAGCCGCTCGATTCGCCGCATCGAAGCATTCTGACAAACTCCGACATACGGCTGTCGCAGAGACGGCGCATGCTGTCGTCATGTCCACTGCATCACCGACACTCGGGTGGGTCGTGCTCTACGTCGACAACGTCGCCACATCCGCCGCCTTCTACTGCAGCGCCTTCGGGCTTGCCGTACGTTTTGCCGACGAGTCCGGGCGCTATGCCGAATTCGATACCGGGGCAACCGTGCTCGCGCTCTGCGCTCGGGACCTCGCATCGGACTCGGCCGGTCGCCCCGTCGGCCGTGCGGAGGGCGACCGGTCACCGGGCAATGTCACACTCGTCTATGCCGATGTCGACGGCCAATGGCGACACGCCGTAGACGCCGGAGCGACCACCGTCCACGAGCCGACGACCAAGCCGTGGGGACAGCGGTGCGCATATGTCAGCTGTCCTGACGGACATCTGATCGAGTTGGCCACGGCCATCTCCGGCTGAGCCGTTCCGGCGGGCCCACGCTTGGACGTACAACGGCACAGGCAAGGTCGCTGCGATGCGTCAGTTCGGACCGTTCTGCACGTGCTGGAACCCGAAGCGGCCCTTGATGCACAGGTTGCCGTGGGTGACCGAATGATCCGACGGGCTGGAGACCTTGACGATGGTGTTGTCCTGCACATGGAGTGTGACGCTGCAACCGACACCGCAATAGGGGCAGATCGTGTCGGTCTGCGTCTGGACTGATTCGTCCCAGGTGCCGTCGGCTCGCATGTCGTGTTCCGAGGAGAACATCAGCGCCCCGGTCGGGCAGACCTGAATGCAGTTGCCGCAGTACACGCAGGCGGATTCGGGCAGCTCAACGGCATATTCCGTGGAGATACGGGCATCGAACCCGCGCCCGGCGACTCCGATGGCGAAGGTGTTCTGCCATTGCTCGCCGCAGGCGTCGACGCACTTGTAGCACAGGATGCACTTGCCGTAATCGCGCACGTACAGGGCGTTGTCCCGCTTGACCGGTTGGTGCACGTTGTCGGCCGTGAGACCGTCGGGGGTGTGCGCCCCGGCGGCGTCATGGTGACCGGGAAAGCGCTCGTCACGATCGGTCGAGGGCGCCGACGCAACGCCGTAGCGGGCCGTGTCGACCCCGTACTCCTCGTTCCACCGGGCGACATTCGGTGCCGTCGACAGGTCGACCGACGAGCCGAGGAATTCGAGGACCATCTTGCGGCTGTGGGTGGACCGTTCGGAGTCGGTGTGCACGACCATGCCCGCTTCGACCTTCCGCGAACACGATGGCACCAGCGTGCGAGAACCCTCCACCTCGACCATGCAGACCCGACACGCATTCTTCGGCGTGAGCGTCTCGCCGTAGCACAGCGTAGGAATCTCGGTGCCCTGATTACGGCACGCCTGGAGCAGCGTCGTGCCCTCGGCGGCCTTGACCGTCTCACCGTCGATGGTCAACTCGACCAGGCGCACCGGCATCCCGACGAACGTCTCGCTCACTACTTGCAGGGGGCTGCGCCCCCCGGCCCCATCGCTCATTTGAAAACTCCCAACTTGACGAAGGCGGATTCGATGGCGTTGTGCGCCGTCTGACCGAGGCCGCAGATCGAGGCGTCCTTCATCACCCGGCCGATCTCGGCGAGCAGCGGCATCTCACCGTCGCGGACCCCCGAGGCCAGGCGGGCCAATGCCTCTTGCTGGCGCACGGTACCCACCCGGCACGGCACACATTGGCCGCACGATTCGTCGCGGAAGAATGCGGCGATGCGTTGCAGGAACGGCACGATCTCGACGGTGTCGTCGAGGACCATCACGACGCCGGAGCCGAGCGTCGCCCCGATCGCCCGGGTGCCCTCGAAGGTCAACGGGACGTCGATTTCGGACGGTCCGACGAATGCCCCGGCCGCCCCGCCGAGCAGCACCGCCTGCAGCGCGCGCCCGGCGGTCATCCCCCCACAGAGTTCGATCAACTGGCGCAGGGTCGCCCCGAACGGCACCTCGTACACGCCGGGTCGGGCCACCGCCCCCGAGACGCAGAACAACTTCGGACCGATCGAGGCCTCGGTGCCGATGGTGGCGTATGTCGGACCGCCGGCCAGCAGGATCGGCAGCACGTTGACCAGTGTCTCGACATTGTTGACTACCGTCGGTTTGCCGAACAGACCCACCTCGACCGGGAACGGCGGCTTGTTGCGCGGTTCGCCGCGGAACCCCTCGATCGAGTTGAAGATCGCCGTCTCCTCACCGCAGATGTAGGCACCCGCCCCCCGGAAGATCTCGAGGTCGAAGGAGAAACCCGAGTCGAGGATGTCGTCGCCGAGAAACCCCCGGCGACGGGCGGCCTCGATGGCCGCCTGCAGATGCCGGCTCGCCCGTGGATACTCGCCCCGCAAGTAGATCCAGCCGTGTTCACAGCCGGTGGCGTAGGCGGCGATGGTCATCGCCTCGATCAGGGCGAACGGGTCGCCTTCCATGATCACGCGATCCTTGAACGTGCCCGGTTCGCTCTCGTCGGCGTTGCACACCAGATGGTGGGGACGCGCCGGCTGGCGGGCGACCGCGTCCCATTTGCGGCCGGCCGGGAACGCCGCTCCGCCGCGGCCGACCAGCTTGGCGTCGAGCACCTCGCGGATCACCCCGACGGGGCCGAGATCGAACGCCCGACGCAGGGCCGCGTATCCGCCATGGGCGCGGTAGGAGTCGAGCGACATCGGATCGGCCTTGCCCACCCGTCGCAACAGCGTCAGCGATTCGTCCCCGGCCTGCGGGACACCATCGGTGATCGGTGTCTCGTCGGCAGGCCACCCACCCTCGATGATCGACCGCAGCGTCAGCGGTGTGAAGGGGGCGACGACCGCCTGTCTCGGCGTCTCCCCGGCCTCGATCACCAGCGCGGCCGGTGCCCGCTCGCACAGCCCGAGACACGGTGACGGCTGCGCTCCGGCAGGCACCGCAGCATCGTCGGACCCGAACATCCGGCAGGCCAGATCGACACAGACATGAACTTGCCGACCCGGCCGCTCACGCAGGGCGAACAGAGCATAGAAGCTGGCCACGCCATAGATCTCGGCCGGCGCGACATCCAATCGCCGGGCGATGTAGTTGATTGCGCCGGGGCTGATCCAACCCTCGCGATCCTGAACCGCGTGGAGCACGGCGAGCAACCGGCTCCGCTCGCCGTGGACGCCGTCGCCTCCCCGGGCCACCCGATGGTCACCCGCGTCGCGGACACCGCCATCCCACCCGGCGATCGGCGGACCGAGCACCGTATCGACCGCGGCGCGCGCCGCGGCGGTGGCGCGTTCGGACGAGAGCTTGAGATCCATAAGCGGCAGAATTCCTGTCGTCGAGCCGTGAGGCACTAAGGCATCGACATGCTAGCCGCAGTGGTCATTCGGGCTCCGAAGGCCCGTTACGCTCTGGCGAACACGCAGGTCGACCCGACCCGCTGCGCACACAGGAGACGGTCATGCTCAAACAGCTCTCCGGGGTCGATGCGATGTTTCTGTACATGGAGACGGCTCGCTCGTTCGGGCATGTGTCGAGCGTGTCGGTGTTCGAGCACCCCGGTGGTGACTATCAGCCCTACGAGGCGTTCCGGAGTCAGCTGGCCCAGCGGCTCGAGCTCGTCGAGCCGTTCCGCCGACGCCTGGTCACCGTGCCGTTGGAGATCGACCATCCGTACTGGGTGAACGACCCCGACTTCGACCTCGACTTCCATGTCCGCTCCATCGGCCTTGCCCCGCCGGGCAACGACGAACAGCTCGCCACCCAGATCTCGCGGATCATCAGCCGCCCACTCGACCGCAATCATCCCCTCTGGGAGGTCTACGTCATCGAGGGCTTGGAGGACGGCAACTGTTTCGCCACCCTGACCAAGGTCCATCACGCCACGATCGACGGAGCCTCGGGTGTGGAGTTGTTGACGATGCTGCTCGACCCTTCCCCCGATGCCGTCTACGCACCGCCCGCCGGCATCGCACCGTGGGTCGCCGACGCGGTGCCGTCACAGCTCGACATGTTCATGCGGGGTCTCGGCAATCTGGCCCGCCAACCAGAGCGCATCGCCCGTGTACAGGCCCGTCTGATCCGCGAGCTCGGGCGCAACCGGGGCACCGCACTCGGGGAACTCGTCCGAATGGCCCGCCCGTTCCTGCCGGCGATCCCGACGATGCCGCAGATCGGACTGGCGCGCAAGCGGCCCGAGGTGCGCGACGCCCCGCCGGCGCTCCCCTCGGGGACGGCACCGCCGACACCGTTCAACCGCTCGATCACACCCCACCGCCGATTCGCCCTGCGTTCCGCCCCACTGGCGGCGGTCAAGGAGTTGAAGAGCGCCTACGGCGTGACCGTCAACGACATCGTGATGACGGTATGCGCCGGAGCGCTGCGCCGTTGGCTGATCGAGCAGGACGCGCTGCCGGCCGAGCCGCTGGTGGCGATGGTGCCGGTCTCGATCCGCACCGGCGATGAGGCCGACATCTGGAGCAACCGGGTATCGGCGATCTTCGCCCCGATCCCGACCCACCTCGATGATCCGGTCGAGCGGGTCAGGTTCATGAACGCGGCGATGACCGCAGCGAAAGCATCGTTCGACCTCATCCCGGCCGAGACGCTGACCGATCTGACCCAGTTCGCCCCGCCGGCTCTGGCGACCAGGGCGATTCGGATGGCTACCGCCGCCCGCCTCGGCAACCGGGTGAACATGCCGGTCAACCTGGTGATCTCCAACGTTCCCGGGCCGCGTCAGCCGCTCTATCTGCAGGGGGGCGCCAAGCTCAAGCACTTCTACCCGGTGTCGACGATCGTCGAAGGCCAGGGGCTCAACATCACCGTTCAGAGCTATCTCGACACGCTCGACTTCGGGTTGGTCTCGTGCCGCGAGCTGGTTCCCGATCTGTGGCATCTCGTCGACCTGTGCATCGAGGAGCTCGACATCCTCGCCGCCGCCGCCCCCGGCGCGGTCACTCCCGGCGCGGTCACTCCCGGCGCGGTCACTCCCGGCGCAGTCACTCCCGGCGCAGTCACTCCCGGCGCGGTCACTCCCGGCATGGTCACGGCGGGCAAGAAGGCCGTCAAGAAGCCGGCGCGGCCGGCCACAACAAAGGCGGCGGCGCCACGCAGAAAACGGACTACAGACGCCGGCGAGCGCTGATCACGCCCGTGTCGAAGCCGGCGGTGTGCAGGCCTCCGGCGTAGCGGGCGTGTTCGATCTTCAGGCACCTGTCCTGCACCACGTCGAGACCGGCCGATCGCGCCGCGGTCGCCGCCTCGTCGTGGACGAGACCCAGTTGGAACCACAACGTCGACGCGCCGACGGCCACCGCCTCGTCGGCAACCCGCGCCAGGTCATCGACCCGGCGAAACACATCGACCAGGTCGGGGACCTCGGGCAGATCGGCCAATGATGGATACACCGGCCGGCCCAGAATCTCGGTCTCACGCGGATTGATGTACCACACGGTGAACTCGGGGGCGTCGGCCCGCAGGTAGGTCGCCACGAAATACGACGCCCGGGCCGGATTCGACGACATCCCGACGATCGCCACGGTCCGAGTCCGGCGCAGCAGCGCCAGCATGCCGTTCATCCGACACCCCCATGGCTCGTCGCCGCAGCCAGCGCCTGGTCGAGATCGGCGCAGACGTCCTCATGATCCTCGAGACCGACCGAGATGCGGATCAGGTCGTCCTCCACGCCGGCGGCCGCCAGGGCCGAGGCATCCAACTGGGCGTGGGTGGTCGACGCCGGATGGATCACCAGCGTGCGAGCATCGCCGATGTTGGCCACGTGGCTGCACAATTCCACTGCGTCCACGAACGCGGCCCCCGCCCGCCGACCGCCTCGCACCCCGAAGGCGAAGACGGCACCGGGCCCTTCGGGCAGATAGCGCTGGGCTCGCTGATGATGCGGGTGATCGGCCAAGCCGGCATAGCGCACCCAGGCGACGGCCGGATGAGCGCCGAGGAACGCAGCCACCGCCGCAGCATTGGCGACATGCTGGCGCATCCGCAGCGCCAGGGTTTCGAGGCCCATCAGAAACAGGAAGGCGTTGAACGGCGTCATCGTGGCCCCCGTATCGCGGAGTTGTTCGCCGCGCAGCCGCGTGAGCCAGCCGTACTCCCCGAAGTTGCCCCACCACGACAATCCGCCGTAGGTGTCCACCGGGGCGGTCATCAATGGGAATCGGGGGTTGTCCCAGTCGAACCGTCCGCTGTCGACCACCACTCCACCGAGCGCCGTGCCGTGCCCGCCGATGAACTTGGTGACCGAATGGATGACGATGTCGGCGCCGTGCTCGATCGGCCGGCACAGGTAGGGCGTGGCCGTCGTGGCGTCCATGACGAGGGGCAGCCCGGCGGCATGGGCCACGTCGGACAACCCGGCGATGTCGGCGATCGCCCCCGACGGATTGGCGATGACCTCGGCAAACACAGCCTTCGTCGTCGGCCCGATCGCACTGGAGAACGCTGCGGGGTCGTCGGATGCAACAAAGGTCGTCGACACGCCGAAGCGGGCCAAGGTGGATTCCAGCAGCGTCCGTGTGCCGCCGTAGAGCTGTGCGCTGGCCACGATGTGGTCGCCCGCTCCGGCCAAGGCGGCAAAGGTGAGCAGCCCGGCTGACTGCCCGCTCGACGCGGCGACGGCTCCCAACCCACCCTCCAGCGACGCCATCCGCTCCTCGAAGGCGGCAACGGTCGGATTGTTGATGCGGGTGTAGATGTTGCCGAATTTCTGCAACGCGAAGAGCGTGGCCGCGTCGTTGGAGTCCTCGAACACATAGGCGGTCGTCTGATAGATGGGTACCGCTCGAGCCCCCGTCGTCGGATCGGGGCGGGCTCCGGCGTGTACTGCACGAGTCCGAAACCCGTGACGATGCTCGGGGGCGGCCATGCGGCGGACTGTATCGGTTGATCCGACCCGGGGGCGTATGCTCCACCTCGATGCGGAATCGTGGCGCACACCTCATCCTGACACTGGGTCTCGGAGTGCTCGTCGCCTGTGCCGGCACCGATCCCGGGCTCCGATCGCGCGACTCACAGAAGGCCGGACGTGTCGTGGTCGTCGACCCCGGGTCCGATCCGGCCTCCGATCCCACCCTCGACCCTGGTACCGACCCGACGGCCGTTCCGGGTACCGATGCTCCGCCCGCCACCGACGAGACATCGACGCCGCCGGCCACCGACACCAGCACCGGGCCACTCGATCCCGACCCGGTCGTCACTGCGCCCGAACTCCCACCGATCCCCGCCGGGCAGTTCCCCCTCGATCCCGACAAGCCGCCGCAGGACTACGACGCGTATCTGATCGCCGCCCTCGACGACATCCAGCAGTTCTGGCGCGACTCGATGCCGACGGTCTACGGCCGCGACTACGAGGAGCTGCAGGGCGGGATCTACCCGGTCTATCCGGGCAAGACCGGCGTACCCGGGTGCGGGGCGCCACGCACCAGCTATCAGGAGATCGAGGGCAACGCCTTCTACTGCCAGGACGGCGATTTCGTCGCCTATGACGACTCCACGCTGCTCCCGCAACTCGACCGCGACCTCGGACGCGCCGTCATCGGCGTCGTGCTGGCCCACGAATGGGGCCACGCCATCCAGGCCCGCGTCGGCCTGTTCGACGGCACCGTATCCACCGTCACCGCCGAGTTGCAGGCCGATTGCTTCGCCGGCTCCTGGACGGCGCACCTCTCACGTGGCGAGAACCCGAAGATGCAGTTCCTCGACTCCGACATCCGTTCCGGGCTCACCGGCATGATCAGCGTCGCCGATGCGCCGGGCATCACGTCGGAGACCGACTTCTCGGCCCATGGCTCGGCATTTGCCCGCGTCGGCGCCTTCCAGGACGGGTTCGTCAGCGGGGCCACACAGTGCGCCACCTACGCCGACAACCCTCCCAACCCGATGCAGTTCCAGTACACGTCGAACGCCCCGAACGCCGAAGACGCCCTCTACGCCGACCAGCCGATCCCGGCCGACCGGACCTATGGCGACGGCATCTTCCAGCTCATCGATCATTCGCTCAACGCCTACTGGCCCGGCGTAATGGACACGAACGGCACCCCGATCACTCCCCCGACACTTCTCAGCTACCCCAAGGCCGGTCCGTATCCCGCCTGCGACGGTGTCGACGAGAGCAACTACGCCGACAACGTCTTCTTCTGCGCGGCGACCAACCAGGTGATGTACGACGACGACCTGGGGCAGGAGTTGTACCAGCGCATCGGCGACTTCTCGATCGGGTACCTCATCGCCGACGGCTGGAGCGACGCCGTCCAGACGGCCTTGGGCAGCAAGCTCGGCGGCGAGCGCCGAGCGCTGCTCAACGACTGCCTCACCGGGGCCTGGGTCAAGAGCACCCTGCCGGTCCGGTCCTCCGATCCGAATGCAACGGGTCCCGACGTGACCGCCTCACCGGGCGACCTGGACGAAGCGGTGAAAACAGCCATCCTGGTCGGCGACGAGACCAATGACACCAACCAGGTGGGCTCCGCGTTCGAGAAGATCGACGCGTTCCGCGTCGGCGTGCTCGGAGACCTCAACGCCTGCCAGACCAAGTACGCCGCCTGAACGACGTGCTGCTCGCCGCCGCGGATCTCGGTACCAACAGCTTCCATCTGGTCATCGCCCGCGTCGCCAAGGAGGGCGGGTTCGAGATCATCACCCGGGAGCGGGAAAAGGTGCGCCTCGGCCACGGCGGAGGCGACATGAAGGAGCTCGCCGACGACGCTGTCGATCGAGGAATCGCCACCCTGGCCCGCATGCGTCGGCTCGCCGAGAGTGCGGGAGCCCCGCTACGGGCCGTCGCCACCAGCGCCGTGCGCGAGGCGCAGAACGCCTCGGTCTTCCTCGATCGGGCGCGCGACCAGGCCGGGGTCGACGTCGAGGTGATCTCCGGTTTCGAGGAGGCCCGCCTGATCCATCTCGGCGTCCTGCAGGCGGTGCCGGTCTACGACATGCGGCATCTGCTGTGCGACATCGGCGGCGGGAGCACCGAGATACTGGTCGGCCAGGGCGCCGAAACCGTCACCGCACGAAGCTTCAAGCTGGGTGCAGTCCGTTTGACCGACCGCTTCTTCCCCGGGGGCACCATCGCCGACGGCGCGGTCGAGGAGTGTCGAGCCTATGTGCGCTCGATTCTGGCCGTCTACGAGCGCGAGGTCGCCCGGACCCGCCACCGCGTCGCCGTGGGGTCAAGTGGCACCTTCGAGGCACTGGTGCGGGTGGCCCACGCCCTGGGCGGCGGCAGCGAGTTGCGCACCTACAACTGCCAGAAGCTGACCCGCTCCACCCTGGCCACCGTGGTCGACAAGTTGTCCTCGCACCCGACCGCCGACACGCGGCGCAAGGTCGACGGGCTCGAGGCCGAGCGGGCCGACATCATCGTCGCCGGCGCGCTGATCCTCGAAGGCGTGTACGACACGTTCGGCGTGCGATCGATGACCTTCAGCGAATACGCCCTGCGTGAGGGGGTGCTGCTCGACACCCTCAGCAGGATGAACGGCACGACGATGCATCACCTGCGCGACGTGACGCGGCGTAGCGTCCGCCACCTCGCCGACGTGAGCGACCCCGAGCCGGAGCACTCCCGTCATGTCGCCGCGCTCGCGCTGCAACTGTTCGATGCCACGCGCCGGCTGCACGGACTGGAACCCGTCGGCCGGGAGTATCTGGAGGCCGGGGCACTGCTGGCCAATGTCGGGCTGATGATCAGCCACGATCGCCACCATCTGCACAGCTACTACGTGATCCGCAACTCCGAGCATCTGGTCGGGTTCACCGACCACGAGATCGAGATCATCTCCCAGGTCGCCCGGTATCACCGCAAGAGCGCTCCGAAGAAGTCGCACGCCGACTTCGCCCGCCTCAGCGACGTCGACCAGGACCTCGTGCGCAAGCTGGCGGCCATCCTGCGCATCTCCATCGGCCTCGATCGCAGCCACGATGGACGCGTGGCCGGGTTGACGGTCTTTCGCCGAGACAATCAACTGAAGATCTCACTGATCGGCGCATCCACCCCGGCCGGGGACGACCTGAGTCTCGAACTCTACGCGGCGACCGAGCGTCGCCAACTGCTCGAAGACGTCACCGGGACGACGGTGACCTTCGCCCACAAGCGATAGGCGGCGCGGCACTCGAACGATCGGTGCACACGCACCATCGGGCGTCACCGCAGTCCAGCGGGCGCGCGGGCGGCCGACGACTCGATCAGGCGACGACCGCACCAGCCCCACCTGCTCCGACCGCAGTCGTCGCCGGCGGTTGCGTCGTCGCCGGGGCCGTGGTGGTCGTCGTGGTGGTAGTGGTGGTGGTCGTTGTCGTGGCGGCGGTGGTCGGCACAGCCGTGGTCCCGACCGCGGTGGTCGCCGGACCCTTGGTCGTCGATGGGCCGGATGTGGCGGCCCCCGCCGTGGTGCTCGGCGCATCCGAGGTGGTCGGGGTGCTCGATGTCGTGGAGAAATCGGGGTCGTTGCGGTCGAACCACGGTTGCTGGTGGCCCCAGTCCTCGGGCTCCTTCACGCCGTCCCACACATAGATCCAATCACCGCGCTTGACCAGGTCGGGGAAGTATTCGGCAACGTGCATCGGGATGCGGATGCATCCGTGCGACGCCGGCTCCAGCGGCACGTTGCCGGCCCCGTGCACGGCCAACCCGTAGTTGAAGTACACCGGCTTGTACATCCGGCCGAGCTTGCCCTGCTTCCAGTCTTCTCCGGGCTTGAAGCGGCGGTCGAACGTGAAGGTGCCGCCGGTGGTCTTGGCGATACCGATGACGCCCTTCTCGATCGGGGTCGTGCCCTTGGCGTTGCCCTCCTCGCCGGGGTCGATCGTGACCTTTTCACGGAACTCCTGGCCCGTACCACTGGAGATGTGGGTGATCAGGATCGGCGCATCGTTCTTGAACACGATCGCCACCTGCTCGGGCAGGTACACCTCCATATGGGTCTCACCCAGATTCACCCGGCGAGGACCGATGGCGACGGGGCCTTCCATCACGGTCCATGACTCGGGTGTCACCTTGCCGGTCGCTTCGGCCCGAGGCACGGCCAGGACGAGCTTTTCGAAGGCCCAGATCGCCGATCGGGTATTGCTGCCGAACACCCCGTCGACCGGGCCTGGATCGAAATGCAGGTCCTTCAGCCGTTGCTGCACCCGCTTGACATCGTTCCCGGTCATGCCCTTCGACAGGGTGCGGGTGAGCGGAGTGCGCACGAGGGTGGCCGCTGTCTGGGGCACCGGTGTGGTGGGCGGAGCGGTGACGGCGGTGTCGGAAGCGACCAGGCTCGGGGCCGCCGTCGAACCCGGCAGCGAACTCGACGCCGTGCTCCCGCCCGAAAACGCGATGGCTCCGACGACTGCGGCAAAGACCCCACCCGCGATCAGCGCAGGCATCCAGCGCCCAACTCCACGCGACTCCACGACGGTCGAGGATAGCAACCACCCCCGGCCGATAGGCCTCGGTGGGGGCTATCAAATGGTCAGGTCAGTGTGACTGTCGCAACTCATGACGCAGCTGCCACATCTCGGTGAGGATTGTCTTGATCACGCCAGGTGACGAAAGTGTCGACTCTCCCCGGATACGCGGGAAGTAGTCGACCCCGAACTGGAGGATTCGGTAGTTGAGCCGCGACGCCTTGATGATCAACTCGGCGTCGATGAAGCTGCCCTCGGACCGCAACGTGATGTGATCGAAAATCTCCCGACGACAGAGCTTGAACGAGAAGTTCACATCGCGGAAGCGCACTCCGAAGAGCCCGGTGATCACCGCGTTGTAGGCGTGGGTGTACACGGCCCGCAAGGCGCCCTCGGTGGTCCGGTCGAGGCGATAGGCACTGACGATGTCGGCCTCGTACAACCGTTGGATGCGCAGCGCCTTGGCCGCCTCGGCCATGTCGAAGGGCAGGTCGGCATCGGAATACAGCACCAGGTCGCCCGTGCATGCGGCGAAGCCCGTCTTCATCGATCCACCGAGCTTGCGATTCACCGGATGATGGACGACCCGCACGCGGGGGTCGATCGCAGCCAGTTCATCGGCGATCTTCCCGGTGGCATCGGTGGAGGCATCGTTGACGACGATCAATTCGTACGTCGAGATCGAGCCGTCGACCACCAATTCATCCATCACCGTTCGCGCCGCGGCCAACGCCGGGCGAATGTTCTCTTCCTCGTTGTACATCGGGAAGAATACCGAGAGCGAAGGCGCCGAATTGTCGACCATACGTGGTGACCACGCTACAGGCTGATGGCCGTCCACACATTCGCGATCCGATTGCGGCGGGCGGCATACCGCCGCGGACGACACCCGGTACCCTCGGGGCGTGGTCCCGATCCCCCCGCCGCCGCTGCCCCGCTCGGAGGCGCCAGCCGTGTCGGGCCCGCCCGGTCCGACGCCGCACAGCCCCACCACGACCGATGGCGACGACGGCTCGAGAATGCCGTATGGCATCCCCGTGCTCGATCGCGGGCGGATCAACGCTCGGCCCGGCCAGCTCACCCGACGTTGGCAGTGGGTGGCGATCATCGGCTGGGCCATCGCCATATACGGCATCTCGGCCGCCGGCCAAGGAGGCGACCAACTGGGCAAACCACCGTGGTGGCTCGACGGCGCGCTCGTCGCCATCCCGTTCGCGCTGCCCCTGGCCGCCGGCATCTCGACGATCGCCAACTGGCGGTGGTCCACCTACATCGGCGTGGCCGCGGCCGTCGGCACGGGCGCCGTCGCGCTCGGCGATCGGGTGTCGAGCCCGGGTGTGGCCGCGGCGGAAGGAGTCATCGCCGTAGTCGCTCTACTGACCACGATTGCCGCCTCTGCCGGGCGGGTGCCAGGTTCGGCGCCGACCCCCGCCATCGAGAACGCCGCTCGGTAATGCCTCGGGTCATCGGCATCGATACTCTCCGCGGAAGGCGACATTGCCTCGATGCAAGCGCGAGGCGACTGCGATGTGGCCGTCGTTGCGGCTATCGATATAACGGGGCCAACCAGGGGGTTCATGACCGTGCGTACGATCAAACACCCGCTCAGCGGGGCGGTGTACGACCTGACCGAGCGTGGCACGATCGAGGTCACCAAAGGTTCGCAGGTCGGTGAGTTCACCGCCCACGGCGTCTGGATGGCCGGCGAACTCCGCCAGGCCGACCCGCATCTGTGCCTGTGGATTGGCGGAAAGCAACTCCCGAACCGGTTTCGACAGGCGGCCGAAGCACTCACGGCAACCTCCCGGGCTCCCCAATCCGCGCCGACCGACTCGCCGTCCCCCGTCACCCGAGGGAGTAACTGACGATGACCATGACCGTCGAACCGCCCGGCCCGGGAGTCGCCCGCTCGACAGGTTTGTCGTACCAGGAGCTCCTCGACACCGACTCGCGCCCGGGGAACGTCGCCGATGCCTTGCGCATGGTCCGCTGGGAGTTTCTCGGCGACGCCGACCTTCCCGTCTCGCGCTACACGTCGCGCCAGTTCCACGAACTCGAGAAGGAACGCCTGTGGAAGCGGGTGTGGCAGATGGCCTGTCGCGCCGAGGACATCCCCGACATCGGCGACACGCTGGTCTATGACATCTGCGACACCTCGGTGCTGCTGGTGCGCAGCGATGCCGACACGATTCGGGCGTACTACAACGCCTGTCTGCACCGTGGTCGCCAACTACGGGAGCACGATGGCCCGACCACCGAACTTCGCTGCCCGTTCCACGGGTTCTGCTGGAATCTCGACGGGGCGCTCAAGCAGATCCCGTGCGAGTGGGACTTCCCCCACATCGACAAGTCGGAGTGGTCGCTGCCCGAGCTGCGCGTCGGGCAGTGGGGCGGATTCGTGTTCGTCAACATGGACCCGGATTGCGAACCCCTTGAGTCGTTCCTGGCCGGCCTCGACGAGCACTTCGCCAAGTGGCCGCTGGAGGACAGGTATAAGGCCGTGCACGTCGCCCGCATCTTCCGGGCGAACTGGAAGGTGGTGCAGGAAGCCTTCATGGAGGCATTCCACGTCGTCGCCACCCACCCGCAACTGTTGGCCGGCATCGGCGACGCCAACAGCCAGTACGACTGGTGGGGCAACTTCTCCCGGGCGATCACCCCCAACGGCACTCCCTCACCCCACATGGGCTACCAGCCATCGCAACAGGAAACGTTCGACGCGATGAGCGATCGGAGGCTCGACGAGCCCTCGTTCATCACCCTGACCGACGAAATGACGGCCCGGAGCGTGACCGGAGACGGCGGGCGGCTCCGACTACGTGGTGCCCTCGGCGCCGGAGCCGACGACCTGTCGGATGCGGAGGTGGCCGATTCGATCTACTACACCGTGTTCCCCAACTTCCATCCGTGGGGCGCCTACAACCGCCTCGTCTACCGCTTCCGGCCGTACGGCGACGAGCATGAGATGGCGATCATGGAATGCATGTTCCTCGAGCCGTACGACACCTCGGGCCCCAAACCGCCCGCCGTTCCGATCCACTGGCTGGGACCCGACGACGACTGGACCGAAGCCCCGGAGTTGGGGATGCTCGCCCGCGTGTTCAACCAGGACACGTTCAACCTGCCCAAGGTGCAGATCGGCCTGCGTTCGATGCGCAAGCCCGGCGTGACCCTGGCCAACTATCAGGAGACCAAGATCCGTCACTTCCACCATTTGCTCAGCCAGTGGATCGCCGAGTGAGCCGAGTGAGCCGAGTGAGCCGAGTGATCAGCCGGCCGCACCTCATATAGCGGGGCGAGATCCCAGCAGTTCTGTAACGAGCCGTGAGCTGGTCTGTTCCAGTTCGGAGCAGCGGTCCAACTCGGCGATGACACGCTCGTCGGCGAGCCGTCCGGCAATCGACTGCCAGGCCATGGCACCCTGCTGCTCGGCGGCTGCCTGCAGGCGGAGTTGTTCGTCGACCGCCATCCCGTCGAAGGTCCCGTAGTACAGCGCCGTCGCCCCGGGGATCAGATCGCTCAGGGCGACCAAGCCGGCGGGATCGATGGAGAAGGCGGATTCGATCCGGTCGGCGATCTCGTCCTCGCGGGCTGCGCAGCCGAGGAGCACGTCGGCGTCCTGCGGCAACTGCTCGGCCCACGACCGATAGCGGGCGGCCGCCGTCCGCTCCAACAACGCCAGGAATCGCGGTCGGGCCTCGTCGGGAACGCGAGTCAGGATGGGAGCGAGAATCCGGCCGAAGTCGGGGATGTCGGTTGCCATCCCAGCATCATGCCCGCCGACGGTCACCGGCCGACGCCGGAGCCGGAATCGCCCGATGCCGAAGTGGTTGGGCACCCTCACACTCGACGCCGCGCCGTACGCAGTGCCCCACGGCCATCCTCCGGTTCCGCTTCTCCGCTCCGGGCGCAGGACGTCGTCGACGTAGTGTCACCGCGATGCCGTACATCGCCGATCCCACCCGCTACGACTCGATGCAGTATCGCCGATGCGGCCGCAGCGGGCTGCTGCTCCCGGCGATCTCGCTCGGGTTGTGGCACAACTTCGGAGACGATCGAGCACTCGACACCCAACGCGAGATCTGCCGGCGGGCGTTCGATCTCGGTGTCACCCACTTCGACCTGGCCAACAACTACGGGCCGCCATACGGAGCAGCCGAGACGAACTTCGGACGAATCCTCGCGGCCGACCTCGGCGCCTACCGCGACGAACTGGTCATCTCGTCGAAGGCGGGCTACGACATGTGGCCCGGGCCGTACGGCAACTTCGGCTCCCGCAAGTATCTGATCGCCTCGCTCGACCAGTCCCTTGCGCGCATGGGGCTCGACTACGTCGACATCTTCTACTCCCACCGCGAAGATCCCGAGACGCCGTTGGAGGAGACGATGGGCGCTCTGGCGTCGCTGGTGCACCAGGGCAAGGCGCTGTACGTCGGCATCTCGAACTACTCGTCGGCCCGCACACGCCACGCCGCCCAGCTGCTGGGCGAGCTGCAGGTCCCGCTGCTGATTCACCAACCGTCGTACTCGATCTTCAATCGCTGGACGGAGGAGGATCACCTGCTCGATGCCCTGCAGGACGTGGGCGCCGGCTGCATCTCGTTCTCCCCGCTCGCCCAGGGCCTGCTGACCAACCGCTACCTCAACGGCATTCCGGCCGACTCGCGGGTGGCCACCGGCGGGGCCCTCGGTGCCGATGCGATCACGGCCGAACGGCTCGCGTGCGTACGCGCCCTGAACGATGTCGCCGCCCAACGAGGCCAATCCCTCGCCCAACTGGCCCTCGCCTGGGCGCTACGGGATAGGCGGATGACGTCGCTGGTCATCGGCGCCAGTTCGGTCGCCCAGTTGGATGACAACGTGGCCGCCCTGTCGAACATGCAGCTGTCCGAGACCGAACTCGCCGAGATCGACCGCCTCGTCGGCGACGACTGACGGTCGAACGCCCTGGAGCATCTGGTCCACACGAGCTAATTCACGTTGCGGCTTCGACCTTCCCAGTAGGGGGCGCGCAGATCCTTCTTGAGAACCTTGCCGCTGGGGTTGCGCGGTAACACGTCGAGCCATTCGACGCTCGTCGGGCACTTGAATCGGGCGAGGCGCTGGCGGGAGAAGGCGATCACGTCGTCGGCGGTCAACGAGGTACCGGCGTCGTTGTTGGCTCGCACGACCATCGCCTTGGCGGTCTCGCCCCAGCGGTCGTCGGGGACACCGATCACGGCGACATCGCCGATGCCATCGTGGCCCATCAGCACATTTTCCACCTCGGCGGGATACACGTTCTCACCACCGGACACGATCATGTCCTTCACCCGGTCGTGGATGTACAGATAGCCGTCCGCGTCGAGGTAGCCGGCGTCGCCGCTGCGGAACCAGCCGTCGGGCGTGATCGCCGTGGCGGTTTCCTCGGGCATGTTCCAGTAGCCCTTCATCACCTGGGCCGAGCGGATCCAGATCTCCCCGACGGCTCCCTGCTCAAGGTCCTCGCCGGTGGCGCCGTCGACGATGCGCACCTCGACGCCGGGCCCGGGAAGGCCGCATGAACGCAGCCGATGCTTGTTCGGGCCGTACGGATCGTGATCGGCGGGGGGCAGATTGACGACGGCACCGGTGGTCTCGGTGAGCCCGTAGGCCTGCCAGAACTTGCAGCCGAACAACGTCACGCACCTGGCCAATACGGCTTCAGAGATCGGCGATGCGCCGTAGACGAGAACCTCCAACGACGAGAAGTCAGCCTCGTCGATACCGGGGATCATCAACATGAACTGGAGGACGGCGGGAACCAGGAAGGCGTGGGTGATCCGCAGCTCGCCGATCATCCTGATCACCGCCGATGGATCGAGGTCGCGCACGATGACCGACGTGCAACCCTCGTACATCCCCGCCACGGCCCAACCCCCGCCGCCGATGTGGAACAGCGGCATCGCCACCATGTTGATCGAATCGGGCGACAGCTCCCAGATCGTTTTGGCCAACGGCAGCAGTCCGAAGAAGTTGGCGTTGGTCAGCATCACGCCCTTTGGACGGCCCGTCGTCCCCGACGAATACAGCTGGAACGCCACGTCATCGTCGTTCGAGTGCGTGCCCGGGTCGATGGCGGGCCAGCGGGCGATCCAGCTCGCATAGTCCTCGTGCTTCGGGTGTCCACCGATGACGATGATCTTCGTGACCGTGGTCAGCTCCGCCTCGATCGCATCGAGGATCGGCACGAAGTCCGGCCCGACGACGAGCACTTTTGATTCGGAATCATTGACGATGTACGCGACCTCAGGAGCGGCCAGACGCCAGTTGACGTCGACACAGACGGCATTGAGCATTCCCCCGCCGAAGAAGATCTCGAAGTGTTCGATGCCATTCTTGTCGAGGAAGGCGACTCGGTCCTGATTGCCGACCCCCGCCGCGGCCAATCCCTGCGCCGCCTGCGCCGATCGATCTCGCAGTTCGGCCCATGTCAGCCGGCGGTCACCGAGGATGACCGCGGTGTGGTCGGCCCGTTCGATCCCATGGACCCGAATGATCTCAGCGACGGTGTTGATCGGCATGACCCGAAGGTAGTGCTCTTTCACCCCGCAACCGACCATTCCCCGCCGGCCGGACGATTATGGTCGGCCCGCAATGTCACCCGACGTGGGCAACTCAACACTCGGAACGAGGGCTTGCAGACCTGCACCGACCACGGCACTCCCATCGGCGGCGATGCCCGCCGTCGGACGGGACTACTACCGAAGATCGGGAAGGTCCTCCGGGTACGTGATGGCGATGTCCCGGATGACCGACGCCTTGAAGTCGCGGTGATTGTTGGTGATGAACCGATCGGCGCCGACCAGGATCGCCGTCGCCAGATGGATCGAGTCGATCACCTTGAGTTTGTACCTAGCTCCGATGACCGCGGCAGCGTCGGCCGTCATCGGGTTGACCGGCAAAAGTTCGAGCCGAGTGAGGTAATAGGTGAGCAGCGCAAGTTCCTCGGTCAGGTTCGCCTGCATCGGCTTGGAGAGCACTTCGGGGACGAGGGTCAGCGACCCGACGCCGGCGAGATCGGGTTCGTCTCCAACCATCGCCGCGAGGGAATCCGTCGTCAGCAGCGCCGCCACCCGTCGTCCAAGTGGGTGATCCGGGGCCGCGGCGTAGATCAATACGTCGGCATCAAATGCATCCACGGCTACGACGCGTCGCGATCTGCTCGAATCTGAGCGATGTATTCCTCGGCGCGCTCGTTGCTGATGCCACCGGTCGTCGGCTTCGGTGCCTTGCGAGCGGCGATCAGGCGTTCCCGGAGCAGACCAGCCTCCTCGATGATCGATGCGCCGCGCCGAATTCGCAGCATGTCGGGCCGGATGACGACCGCCACCGGCTTGCCGTGGCGCGTGAGGGTCACCTCACCTCCTGCCTCGACCTCGTCGAGGATGTCCGAGAGGGCCGCGCGTGCATCTGTCACTGCCAACGTACTCATAGATCTCAAAGTGTACATATCCGTCAGGTGACGTACAGATCGATTTGCCCCGTCACGGGCTTGGCCGTTGCCCGCCATCGGGTCGACGAGACTCTTGTCTGCGATGGGCCCGATGTCCGCCGGCGATCTCAGCGGGTTCGAACAGTTCGTCGATTCCACCGAATCCCGGCTGCGACGCGGGCTGGTCCTATCCGGCCAGGACCAGGCAGAACGGATGCCCGGCCGGGTCGAGGTAGACGCGGAAACTGGCGGGTTCTGGTTGGAAGTCGGCCTTGCGGGCGCCGATCGCCAGGATTGCTGCCTCGCCGGCGTCGAGGTCATCGACATCGAAGTCGATGTGCGCCTGCTGCGGGTGGTCGTGACCGGGCCACACCGGTGGCACGAAGTCCGACACCCGCTGGAAGGCGATCGTCGCTCCCCCGTCACCGGCCAATTGCACCCACCCGGAGTCCTCATCGCCACGGCCGACCGGCCATCCGGTGATCTGCTCGTAGAACTTCGCGAGGGCCAATGGATCGGGGCAATCGAGGGCGACCAGGCTGAACTTGGCGATACCGGACATGGCTGCGAACCTACCATCGGCCGCCGCCACCGATCCTGCGACCGGCGACTGAACGGTTTCGACCGCTGGGCGGCGAGAACTGTTCAACCGTCACGCGGCGCAACGGCCCGGCGGCGTGATGCCCGATCCCGCCGGTCCGGCCCGAATCTGCCGCACCGCGCGGCGCACGACCGGCCACATTCGACGTCCGTCCGTCGAAAACCCGTCCGGCGTCTGTCGAGTTGATCTGACCTCGGCCCAACCGCAGCGGCATCACAAACGGTCAAGGATGCGCGGCCACGCGAGATGAGGCATGATGTGACGCCGGTCAATCCGACCGGATTCTTGGCCTTCGACAACACATGGGGGTATCCACCGTGCAGATCACGGTTACCGTCAACGGCACCGCACATACGAGCGAAGTTGAAGCTCGCACGCTGCTGGTGCATCACATCCGTGAGGGCCTCAACCTCACCGGCACCAACGTCGGCTGCGACACGTCGTCGTGCGGCGCGTGCACCATTCATCTCGACGGCGAGTCCGTAAAGTCGTGCACCGTGCTGGCCGTGCAGGCCGACGGCTGCGACATCACCACCATCGAGGGTCTCGCCCAGGGCGGCGAGATGCACGCCATGCAAAAGGCGTTCATGGAAAACCACGGCCTGCAGTGCGGTTACTGCACCCCGGGCATGGTGATGGCGTCGATCGGGCTGCTCAACGAAAATCCCAACCCGACCGAGGAGGAAGTCCGACTCGGCCTCGAGGGCAACCTCTGCCGGTGCACCGGCTATCACAACATCGTCAAGTCCGTCCTCGCCTGCGCAGCAGGCTGACCGGGGCGGGATGGGGGTCCCACAATGACCATGACCGAAACCGCGCCCGTGGGTGTCATCGGTACGCGGATGCTTCGGCGGGAGGATCCGGCGCTGCTGACCGGCGAGGCAAAGTACACCAACGACTTGAACCTTCCGGGTGCATTGCACCTCGCGGTGCTGCGTAGTCCGTACGCCAACGCCAACATCGTCAGCGTCGATCTCAGCGGCGCACTCGCCGTCCCAGGCGTGGTCGCCGCCTATTCGGGGGCTGATCTGCAGTCCCTGTGGGCCGGGCCGATGCCGTGTGCCTGGCCGGTCACCGCCGACATGAAAAATCCGACGCACTATCCCCTGGCCGTGTCCCACGCGGCCTACTCCGGCGACGGCGTGGCCTGCGTGTTGGCGACGTCCGACACTGCGGCACGTGACGGTGTCGAGGCGATCAACGTCGAATACGAGGCGTTGCCTGCGGTGATCGACCTGGAGGACGCGCTCAGCGATCGGGTGATCCTTCATCCCGAACTCGGCACCAACAAGAGCTATACCTGGGACCTCAAGCTGGGCGAGGACGCGGTCGCCGCGGCCATCGACGGCGGAGGAGCCAAGTACGTCGTCAAGGAGCGCTACATCCAGCAGCGACTCATTCCGATGGCGATGGAGCCCCGGGCCTGTGCCTCGGTACCACAGCCATTCGGCGGCGACGTGACGTTGTACTCCGCGACCCAGATCCCCCACATCCTGAAGGTGATGGTCGCCCTGACCCTCGGCATTCCCGAGCAGAAGGTGCGTGTCGTCGCACCGTCTGTCGGCGGAGGATTCGGCTCGAAGCTCAACGTCTATGCCGAGGAACTGCTCTGCGTCGCCCTGTCCCGCAAGCATGGCGTCCCGGTGCGGTGGAACGAGGAGCGTGGTGAGAACTCGGTCGCCACCATCCAGGGACGCGGCCAGATCCAGGACATCGAACTTGGCGCCGACGAGCACGGCAAGATCATCGCCATCCGGGTCCGCATCCTCGGTGACATGGGCGCCTACCTGCAGCTCGTCACGCCCGGCGTGCCGATCCTCGGGGCGTTCCTGTACGCCGGGGTCTACGACCTGCCGGTGGCCTACGACTTCTCCTGCACCTCGGTGTTCACATCGATGACACCCACCGATGCGTATCGCGGGGCCGGTCGCCCCGAGGCGACCTATGCCATCGAGCGCGCCGTCGACGCCATGGCTGCCAAGATCGGCATGGACCCGTTGGAGTTCCGCAAGCTGAACTTCATCAAGCGCGAGCAGTTCCCCTACACCGCGTTCAGCGGGCTCACCTACGACTCCGGTGACCATCTGGCCGCCGCGGAGAAGGCTGCGGGGCTGGCCGACTACACGGGCGTACGGGCCCGCCAGGCCACCCAGAACGTCGAGGGAGCGACCACGCGTCTGGGCATCGGGGTCTCGAGCTACTTCGAGATGTGCGGCCTCGCACCATCTCGTGTCCTCGCCTCGCTGAACTACGGCGCCGGAGGCTGGGAAGCGGCTACGGTGCGCATTCTGGCGACCAACAAGGTGCAGGTCGTCACCGGGGCAACACCCCACGGCCAGGGTCACGAGACGTCATGGTCGATGATCGTGGCCGACAAGCTCGGGGTCGCCCCCGAAGACGTCGACGTACTCCACTCCGACACCGCCACCAGCCCGTTGGGCCTCGACACGTACGGCTCGCGTTCGCTCGTCGTCGGTGGCGTGGCGATCGACATGGCCTGCGACAAAGTCATCGACAAAGCCAAGAAAATTGCCGCCCACCAGCTGGAATGCTCACCCGACGATCTCGATTTCGTCGGTGGCGTGTTCTCGGTGAAGGGCTCGCCCGACAAGGCGACGCCCCTGGCGGCGATCGCCTTCGCGGCGTTCACGGCCCACGACCTGCCCGACGGGATGGAACCCAACCTCGAGGCGCATGTCACCTACGACCCACCGAACTTCTCGTGGCCGTTCGGCACCCATATGTGCACCGTCGAGGTCGACACCGAAACCGGGCAGGTCGACGTGCTGAGCTACGTGGCCGTCGACGACTGCGGCAATCAGATCAACCCGCTGATCGTCGACGGGCAGGTCCACGGTGGCGTGATCCAGGGCCTCGCCCAGGCGTTGTTCGAGGAGGCCGTCTACGACACCGACGGCAACCTGAAGAACGGCTCGCTGGCCGAGTATCTGGTACCCGCGGCATCCGACGTCCCCAACATCACCACCGACCACACCTGCACCCCGTCACCGACGAACTCGCTCGGGGTGAAGGGAATCGGCGAAGCTGGCACCATCGGTGCCGCACCTGCCGTCATCAATGCCATAGTCGATGCGCTCTCGGGCCTTGGGGTCCGCGACGTGTTGATGCCGGCGTCCCCGAACACCGTCTGGAAAACCATCCAAGCTGCCTCAGGAGGCTCGAAGTGATCCCCGCCGCATTCGACTACAAGCGTGCCTCATCGGCCGCCGAGGCCATTGCCCTGGTGGGCGAGTACGGCGAGGACGCCAAGTTCCTCGCCGGTGGCCACAGCCTCCTGCCGCTGATGAAGCTGCGTCTGGCCCAGCCGTCGGTACTCGTCGACATCGGCCGGCTGTCCGATCTGTCGTACATCCGCGATGCCGGTGACCATGTCGCCATCGGTGCGCTCACCCGGCATCGCGACGTCGAGACGTCGTCGCTGTTGGCCCAGCATGTGCCCCTGTTGGCGCACGCCGCCGGCCATGTCGGCGACCCGCAGGTCCGCCACCGCGGCACGCTCGGGGGGACCATCGCCCACGCCGATCCGGCCTCCGATCTCCCGGCGGTCACCCTGGCGCTCGGGGCGACGTACGTCGCCCAGGGTCCGAACGGCACCCGCGAGATCGCCGCGGCCGACTTCTACCAGGGATTCCTCGAATCGGCCCTCGAGGCCGATGAGATGCTGACCGAGGTCCGCATCCCCAAGATGAACGGCGCCGGGTGGAGCTTCCAGAAGTTCAACCGCCGTGCCCAGGACTGGGCGATCGTTGGCGTGGCCGCATGGGCCGGCAACGGTGGCTCGGGCGTGGCACTCGTCAACATGGGTTCCACCCCGATCCTGGCCACCAGCGTGTCGGCAGCGCTCGCCGGAGGCGCATCGGCTGCCGACGCTGCGGCCCAGGCCGGCGCCGAGGCCGAGCCGCAGGCCGACCTCAATGCCAGCGTCGAGTACCGCACACATCTCGCCAAGGTGCTGGTTCGTCGGGCTTTGGAGCAGGCCACCGCCTGATTCCAATCAACTGATTTGCCCACGATTGTGGGCGGAGTGCGCTGGGGCCGGACCGTCGAGGTCCGGTCCTTGTCGCGTCCCGGGCTTCAGGGCGCCTTGAGGTCTGCCGACCCAGCGCGACCTCGCCGCCTGGACGCGTTCGAATTCCGGCGCCCGCCGACGACAATCCGACACCGAACCCAGCCAGCGCGAGCCCACCACCAGCATGTGTTCGATTTCCGGCGCCCACCGACGACAATCCGACACGAACCACGACCACATGCGACGTTCTCGATCGTGGTCCGCGCACGGCCGACCCATCAATGCCGGGATAGCCTCTGTGGCCGTGTCGGATTCCGTCTCGCTGCTGCCGTCAGCACCGGTCGAGCCCGACAACCCGACCGGACGTCGGCCCTGGCTGGCGCCCCAGCGATGGGCCATTGTGCGTCGCGTCACGTTCGGCCTCTATGGCGTGTTGTACCTGTGGTCGTTCTTCACCAACGGGCTCCCGATCTCGCGCAAGTCGGTGATGCTGTCGGTGCTGTTCCCGGTGCTCATCGGCCAACTGGGACGGCCCTGGCGCCGATGGGTGTGGACCGTGCTCGAGTTGGCCTTCTACGCGGCCATGTGGTTCGCGTACGACTACAGTCGCGGCGTCGCCGACCGCATCGGGATGCCGCTGCAGGTGCAAATGCCGCGCAACATCGACCGCGCCTTGTTCCTCGGCACCGACCCGAACGTTTGGATACAACAACACTTCTACCAGCGCAACCACGTGCGCTGGTACGACGTGGCCGGTTCGATCGTCTACTACACCCATTTCATCTTCCCCGTGGCCGTCGCCGTGGTGCTCTGGGTCACCAACCGCCGCCAATGGGGCCGCTACGTGCGGCGCTTCGCCACCTCGCTGTTCGTCGCCGTCGCCGGCTTCATCCTGCTCCCGACGGTTCCGCCGTGGATGGCCGCGTCGCGAGAACCGAGGTACAACTACCGCATTCTCGATCCGCTGGCCCGACCCACCACCCGTGGATGGGCGCACCTGAACTTCAAGACCTTCGTCGACTGGGTCATCCAGGGTCGTGACTGGGCCAACCCCACGGCGGCGATGCCGTCGCTGCACGCCGGGTTCGCCCTGCTCGTGCCGCTGTTCATCATCCCGTTCGTCCGGTGGAAGGCGGTCAAGGTCACCATCGCGCTGTTTCCGCTGGCCATGGCGGCCACCCTCGTGTACTTCGGTGAGCACTACGTCGCCGACATCCTCGGCGGCTGGTTGGTTGTCATCGGATCGTTCGTCGGTTGGGGCTGGTGGGAACGCAAGCGAGCGGCCGAGGGAAAGCCCGAGTACGGCCCGCTCGGCCGATGGCTTCGGCGGATGATCGGCGAGCCCGATGCCGGCATGATGCGCGACGGCGGCCCTGCCGCCTGGATGGGCGACAGCGGTACTGCCGCCTGACGGATCGGTGCGCTCGTCAAACCGGGCCGGGGCAGTCCCGGCCGAGCCGCAGGCCGCCCGGCTACCATCGCAGCCCGAAGGGGTGATAGCCGATGGGTTCAGGGAATCCAGAGCATGACGATTTCTGGCTGGATGCGATCGCCGATGCCGACCCGTACCCGTATTGGTACGAAGATGTCGACGAGCCGGAGTCGAACCCGACGCTGGTGCGTACCGAGAGCTGCGACCTGTGCGTCGTCGGCGGCGGCTACACCGGGCTCTGGACGGCGATCATCGCCAAGGAGCGGGACCCGTCTCGCGATGTGATTTTGATCGACGCCCACGAGGTCGGGTCGGCGGCCAGCGGCCGCAACGGCGGGTTCATGGAGTCGAGCCTGACCCACGGCGTCGCCAACGGTCAGGAGCGGTTCCCCGGCGAACTTCCGCTGCTCGAGGAGCTCGGCCTGGCCAACCTCAACGAGATCGAGGCGGCGATCAAGAGGTACGGCATCGACTGCGACTACGAGCGCACGGGCGTCATCGACGTGGCCACGAGCTACCACTCGAAGTCGTATCTCACCGAACTACGCGAGGACTTCCTGCAGTTGCGCCAACTCGGCCAGGCCGTCGAGTTCCTCGACCGCGAGGCGATGCAGGCGATGGTCCACTCCCCCGCCTACACCGGTGGGTTGTGGCGCAAGGGTCGTGCCGCGCTGGTCGACCCGGCTCGGCTGGCGTGGGGGTTGAAGGCCGCTGCCGAGTCGTTGGGCGTGCGGATCTTCGAGGACACCAAGGCGACGGCGATCGAGCGTGACGGCGTCGGCGTGCTCGTCACCACCCCGCTCGGACGGGTTCGGGCAGGGAGGGTCGCCCTGGCCACCAATGCGTTCCCTCCATTGCTCAAGCGGCTCAAGCACTACATCGCCCCGGTGTACGACTATGTGTTGGTCACCGAGCCGCTCACCGTCGAGCAGATGGCCTCGATCGGCTGGCAGGGCCGCCAGGGCCTCTCCGACATCCCCAACCAATTCCACTACTACCGCCTGACGTCGGACAATCGCATCCTGTGGGGCGGCTACGACGCGGTCTACTACTTCGGCGGCAAGATCAGCTCCGAGCTGGAACAGCGCCCAGAAACGTGGGCGAAGCTGGCGCGCCACTTCTTCGAGACGTTCCCCCAGCTCGAAGGCGTCAAGTTCTCCCACGCCTGGGGTGGAGTGATCGACACGTCGACACGGTTCTGCGTGTTCTGGGGATCGGCGATGAGCGGCCGGGTGGCGTACTCGATCGGCTACACGGGTCTTGGCGTGGCCGCCACCCGGTTCGGGGCCGAGGTGAGCCTCGACATGCTCGATGGGCGGCGGACCAAGGCGACCGAGACGAGTTTCGTGAAGGACAAGCCGCTTCCGTTTCCCCCCGAGCCATTCCGGTTCATCGGCATCCAGACCACCCGCTGGTCCCTCGATCGCGAGGACCACACCGGCAAGCGCAACCTGTGGCTCCGTTCGCTCGATCGGTTCGGACTCGGCTTCGACAGCTGACCGTGTCGACGGTTTCGACGGTTTCGACCGTGAGTGACGTAACCACCACCGCCGAACAACGACGCAGAGTGTTGTTCGACCACGAATAGTCCAACGAACTATCAAACAGCGGACCGTCGACCCGTAGATTTGTGGTGTGAGTTCACTCAGAGAGTTTACGTGTCAACAGGATCCCCATATCTCGGCGCCCGCCGTCACGACGAGGGCTCATCGGTTCGGCGGAGTGTGGCATCGCATCGCGGCACTCACGATTCTCGCCGCTTCGACCGCCGGGGCATTGCTCCCGGCAACACCGGCGAGCGCTTCGGACGTCAGCGATTGGTGCGCCACGGAAGTCACCAGCGTGGGCCAGCAGGTCGCCCCGTTCCGCGCTCGGCTGGAGAGCCAGGTGACCCTCACCATCGTCACGTCCGCAGCGCAACGGGCCGAGGTCGTGAAGGCGACGGGGCTCGACTCGACCGGATTGACCCTGGGTTCGCGCCGACCCGACCGGCTGTTCAACGTCCATATGATCGTCGACTGCACCGAGATCACCTCGCAGTCGCAGCGGACCGCACTGCGGTTCCTCACGCTGCACGAAATCGCCCATGTGCTGCAGTTCGTGAGCGAGGCCGACCCGGGTGCAAAGTCGGCCGAACAGTACGAGTTCGAAGCCGACTGCGCGGCGAACATCATGATGCGCAGCGTGTATGGGATGCGGATGGCCCTCTCGTACGGCGCCCACGGCGGATGCCCGTCCGACCTGTACCAGCCGACTCAGACGTGGCTCGACTCCGTGGCCACCGCCGCTCCCCCGGTGCCGGTAGCCCGCAAGCAGGCCACCGGCATGCTGCGCAAGACCATGCCCTGATCGGCCACCGTCCGGATGACCCCGAGACGGACAGAGCATCGCGACGGTCGGCCTTCTACGCTGACGAACGATGGTTTCTTCACAACCTGCCGCCAATGTCCACGAGGTGACCCGAGCCCTCCAGGCCCACGGCTACCTGCCCGACGAGGGACTGGCGACCGCGGTGTTCCTGGCCATGCGCCTGCGCCGCCCGTTGCTGCTCGAGGGTGAGGCGGGCGTCGGCAAGACCGAAGTGGCCAAGGTCCTCAGCCGCTGGACCGGGGGTGAGTTGATCCGCCTGCAGTGCTACGAGGGCATCGATGTCTCTCAGGCGGTGTACGAATGGGACTACTCGCGCCAGTTGCTCCATCTGCGGGCGGCCGAGGCCACCGGCGAGGCGTCGGCGGCCGACACCGACGCCTTGGAGGACCAGCTGTACTCGGAGCGGTTTCTGGTCAAGCGGGCCATTCTCCGCTCGATTCAGCATGGTGAGGGTCCCCCGCCGATCCTGTTGATCGACGAGGTCGACCGGGCCGACGACGAGTTCGAGGCATTCCTGCTCGAGGTGCTGTCGGACTACCAGGTGACCGTGCCCGAGTTGGGCACCTTCACCGCCCTGGTGCCGCCCATCGTCATTCTCACGTCCAACCGCACCCGAGACGTTCACGATGCCCTCAAACGGCGCTGCCTCTATCACTGGGTGGAGCATCCGAGTTTCGAACGAGAGGTTGCCATCGTCCGCCTCCGCGCCCCGCAGGCGTCCGAGCAGCTCACCAGGCAGGTCGCGGCCGCCGTCGAGGCAATGCGCGGCCTGCAGTTGTACAAGCCGCCGGGCGTCGCCGAGACGATCGACTGGGCGACCTCGTTGGGCGAGCTCGGAGCAACGACGCTGAACCAACAACTGGTCGAGGCAACCCTCGGAACGGTGCTCAAATACCGCGAAGATCAGGAACGGGTCCGCGCCAACGGCGTGGCCGATCTGGTCAAGCAGGCCTTCGAACGAGGCATGGTCGCGGGCTGACGGCGATGGCGGCAGCCGATACGACGGCCCGATCGAGTGCCGAGGAGATGTCCGTGGCGTTCACGCGGGTGTTGCGCGGCGCCGGTCTGGTCGTGCCGATCGATGCCGTGCTCGCCTTCACCGAGGCCCTCGATGCCGTCGGGCTCAGCCAGCGTCGCAACGTCTACTGGGCGGCCCGGGCGACGCTCGTGCGCCGCCCCGAAGACCTCGGCTTGTTCGACCGGGCGTTCAAGGTGTTCTTCGACGGCCGCAAACCGACGGGCGACGA
>JANMJD010000355.1:0-1798 GCA_031371195.1 Actinomycetes bacterium
GCTCGGCGAGTTGCCCGACGAACTCGCCGACGAACCGATCGAGACGTACTCCGCCCAGGCCACCGCCCGGGTCGAGTTCGATGCCAACTGGAAGATCTATACCGACAATTTCGTCGAGGGCTATCACATCCCCGGCATCCATCCCGACTTCCACGCGGCGATCGAGTTCGGCCGGTTCTCGACAACCGCGCACCGCGGCTACGTGCGAATGACCGCCCCGCCGCGCCCCGGTTTGTTCTACCGCGGCGTCTGGCTGTGGATGTGGCCCAACTGGACGTTGTCGCTGTTCGACGGCGGGATGAACACTTCGCGGATCAATCCGCTGGCCGTCGATCGCACCGAGCAGCTCTACGACTTCCACTTCGCCGACACCTCGCCGGCCGGTGCCGCGGCCCGCGCCGACACCGTCGATCGCAACATTGCCGTGGTGCATCAGGACGTGAGCGTCTGCGCCGACATCCACCGGAACTACAACGCCGGCGCCTATCGCCCCGGACCGTTGTCGCCCCGTCACGAACAAGGGGTCGCCTACTTCCAAGGCCGAGTCGTCGAGACCGTCGGCAATCTCACCGGCCGACCGGCCGGCGTGCCCGGGTGACGGGGCCTCAATCCGGGAGTGGGTCGTATCCGCCCGCGGCGTTGTGGGTTTCGGCGCCGGTCAGGGCGGGCCAGAAGCCGCAGACCAGGGTCATGTCGGTATGGGCGCGCAGGATGTGGCGGTCGTGCTGATCGAGGGCGTACATGGTGCCGGGCCGGATCTGATGGGTCACGCCATCAGCGACGTCGACCACCTCGCCCTCGCCGAGGATGCACAGATTGGACTCGAAATGGTGCTGGTAGCACAGCTCGGTTTCCGACCCGGCCGCGATCTCCGTCCAATGCAGCGAGTGCTCCAAGCCGTCCTGTCTGCGCAACAACCGGCGACTGCGCCACGTCGCGCCCCGCACGTCTCGTTCTGTTCCGGCGATCTCCTCGATGCTGCGCACGATCATCGCCGCAGCCTATGACGCGGCGCCCGACCCCGACGCGGGGCGCCCGAGCTGGACGCTGGGGAGCCCGAGCCGACGCGGAGGTGCTTGAGCCCGACGCGGGCGTGGAAATCAGCACTATTGCGGCGAACTCAGCCCGCCTCAGCCGACCCACCTCAGCCGACCCACTCAGCCGACCTGCTTCGGCCGACCCACCTCAGCCCGCCTCAGCCGACCCACCTCAGCCGACCTGCTTCAGCCGACGACTGGCGGAGGTTCGTAGCCGCCGATCAGCTCGGTGATCATCCCCGCCACGGCGATCGCCGTGTGGTCGTGGAGGTACGGGGCGACGACCTGCATTCCGATCGGGAGCCCGCCGCCCGTGCGACCGACGGGCGTCGATGTCGAGGGCAGCAACACCGAGCCGATCAGCGCCGGCCAGGCTTCGAGGTGGACGTAGCGCTGCGGTCGCCCGTTGACCTCGATCATCCGGCTGTCCCACGTGCCGTCGTGCAGATGCTCGAATGGCGCCAGCGCGGTGACCGGGCAGAGCACGACGTCGAAGTCGTGGAAGAACGCATCCCACGCCAGCCTCCTCGAGGCGCGGCGCCGATCTGCGAGGTGCCACTGGTGATGTGTCAGTGTCGCCGTGTTCGCCGAGACGTCCGCCTCGTCGCCGACCGCGAGTGCGGCGCTGATCAGCCGGGTGCCCTCGGCCCATGCGGCGTGGACGTCGATGTCGGGTCGGGCCGCGTCGTCGACCAATGCCCCTTCGGCGCGCATCACGTGGGCGACTCCATCGAGGATCGAACGCATCTCGTCGTCGATCT
>JANMJD010000506.1:0-4252 GCA_031371195.1 Actinomycetes bacterium
CCCGTTGCCGATCCACGGTCCGCCGGGAACCCGGCGGGTCGTCGAGGCGCCGGGACGTAATGCGTCATGTGGGGATGGTTACCCCCGCGCCTTTTTCGATGTCCTTGGCCGTGTGCTTGAGTTCGCGCATGCTCTTGAACATTCCCATGGCGTCGCCTCAGCTTGCGTCGTAGTGGCGGCGGAATTCCCGGGC
Source organism: Actinomycetes bacterium (assembly GCA_031371195.1). Classification (GTDB taxonomy): domain Bacteria; phylum Actinomycetota; class Acidimicrobiia; order Acidimicrobiales; family Ilumatobacteraceae; genus JANMJD01. The sequence goes on from JANMJD010000506.1 coordinate 194, forward strand.
GACGACGGGATCCGTCATCCGCGTACCCCAACCGACGACGGCCTGCTGCCCCGGCATCGCGTCGACGCCCCGCTGGGCGGCGAAGGCGATTCCCCGACGTGGCCGCTACGTAACGTGCCCCCGCCGCGGGCGGCGAGCCACGCGTCGGGTCAGCGCACCTCGGCGGCGCGAAGTGCGTTGTAGACGCGCTCGGGAGTGAACGGGAGTTCGTTGATCGCCACGCCGGTGCAGTGGAGGATGGCATTGCGCATCGCCGGGGCGACACCATCCTTGGGGATCTCGGCGACGGCCTTGGCGCCGAACGGCCCCGAGTCCTCCATCGTCTGCACGAGGAACACTTCGGTGGCCGGGGCGTCGTCGGAGCGGTAGATCCAGTACGGCCCGAGTTCGGCGTTGACCATGCGACCGGTCTCGTCGAAGGCGAACTCCTCGGTATGGGCGTAGCCGAGGGCCTGCAACATGCCGCCCTCGATCTGCCCCGAGGCCGTTATCGGGTTGATCGCCACCCCGCAATCGACCGCCATCACCAGCTTGATCACCGTCACCTGGCCGGTCTGCACGTCGACCTCGATCTCGGCGAACTGGGCGGCGAACGGCGGCGGGCAGTCGGCCGAGACGTACGAGCCGGTTCCCATGATCTGCTCCTGATCCTCGGTGTGCAGCGAGTTCAGACCGATGTCCTCCAGCGAGACCGAGGTGCCATCCGGGGCCCACGCCCGCCGGTCGCGCAACACGATCGAACACGGTTCCTGTACGCCGAGCAGTCGGGCGGCGCGCTCTTTGATGCGCTGACGGACCACATCGGCGGCCTTCTTGACCGCCATGCCCGAGATGTAGGTCGTCGACGAGGCGTAGGCGCCGACATCGAACGGGGTCATGTCGGTATCGCCGGTGTACATGATGATGTCGTCGATCGTGACGCCGAGCACTTCGGCGGCGATCTGGGCGAGGACGGTGTCGGCCCCGGTCCCCAAGTCGGCGGCCCCGGCCATCACGTTGAAGGAGCCGTCGTCGTTCATCTTGATCGAGCAGCCGCCCATGTCGAGGAAGGGAATGGCGGTGCCATGCATGCAGAAGGCGAAGCCGATGCCGCGGCGGATGTGCGGTCGATCGGGCGGCGCCACCCAATCGGGCTCGTCGCGACGGTGCCAGCCGATCGCCCGCATGCCCTGGGCGACGCATTCCTCGATGCCCGACGTCATCACCGGGGGGAACGTCGCCGGGTCGACGTCCTCGGGTTCGATCGTCCCCCGCTCTCCGAGGAACATGACGATGTCGAGTTTGTCGCCCACCTTCACCCAGTTCTGCCGCTTGAAGTCGATCACGTCGCGGCCGAGGGCGATGGCGATGTCCTCCATATGGGCCTCGAGGGCGAACTCGGCCTGCGGTGCGCCATAGCCGCGGTAGGCGCCGGGCACCGGGATGTTGGTGTAGACGACCTTGCAATCGAACTTCTTCGCCGGGCAGTTGTACGACGACAGGCCACGTAGACCGGTGACGTTCTGCACCGTGAAGCCGTGGGTGCCGTACGGCCCGGTGTTGCCGATGATCGAGAACTCCTGGGCGACCAGCGATCCGTCGTTCATCACCCCTGTCCGATACGTGATCGTCTGCGGATGCCGGGTACGCGACGACATGAACTCCTCGGCGCGGCTCAATTCCAGTCGCACCGGCCGCTTGGTCGCCAATGCCAGGTGGCCGACGATGTCCTCGAGCAGCATCTCCTGCTTGGCGCCGAAGCCACCGCCGATGCGCGGCTTGATCACCCGGATGTCCTTGACCGCCAGGCCGAGCAGCGGTGCGACCATCCGGCGGGCGTGGAACGGCACCTGCGTCGAGGTGCGCAGTACGAGTCGCTCGTCCTCGTCGAGCCAGCCGATGCAGATATGGGGCTCGATCGGAACCTGTTGCACCTGATGAACGCGAAAGTGCTGCTCAAAGATGTGATCGGCATGGGCGAAGGCGGTCTCGAGATCGGCGTCGTTGACCGTTTGGGCGTGGATGTGGTGGACGATGTTGCGCGACGAATCGTGGATCTCCACGGCGTCGGCCTCGTCGTGGATGACCGGCGCACCGTCCGACATCGCCTCGCGCTCGTCGAGGATGAACGGCAGCACCTCGTAGGTGACCTTGATCAGCCGGCAGGCCTCGGCGGCGATCTCGGGGGTCTCGGCGGCCACCGCGGCCACCCGATCGCCGACGTGGCGAACCTTGTTGTCGAACGAGACCTGGTCGTACGGGAACGGATTCGGCCAGGACTGGCCACCCGACGCATACATCACCCGCGGGGTGTTCTTGTAGTGCTTGACGGCGTGGACACCGGGCAATGCCACCGCCGCCGAATCGTCGATGTCGACGATTCGGGCGTGGGCGTGCGGGCTTCGCAGCACACGGGCGTGCAACATGCCGCGCAGTTCGATGTCGTCGACGAACGCCGGGTTGCCACGGGCGACCTTGAGGGCGTCGACCTTGATCTCGGGCTTGCCGACCACCGCCATCTCGGGCACATCGCGTGACGGGATGAGCCGGGGCACGGCCGCCGACACTCCTGCAGCCGTGGGTTGCGGGTCGTAGGCGACGGCGTGGACCCCGTCGGTCAGCGGCGGCAGGATCAGCGGTCCGAACGGTTGGGGGACGTCACCCCTCCGGGCCGCCGCAGCCCGTTGCACCGCCTCGACCACCTTCACATAGGCGGTCTCCCGGTCGAGGACCCCGCTCAGCGCATCGCGGATCTCGGTCTCGGTCGGGTTCGAGTTGCGGTCGAGGAGCGCTTTGGTGGCCAGGATCATCGCTCCGGCGGAGTAGCCGGACTGGAACGCTCCAACGGCCATGAATGCGGCCTGGATCGGGTCGAGGTCCTCGCGCATCTGCGAGAAACCTTCAAGCGTCATCACCTCATGGCCGTCGGCCGCTGCGGCGAGTACGACGTCGGACGAGACGAGTAGCCCGTCGAGGAGCACGGCACCCGCCCCGGTCTCGCCGGAGTCGGAGCCGAACTTGACACTGAAACATCCGAGCCGTCGCAGCACCGTCCGCAGCACCTCGTGCGGTTCGCATTCGGCCGTCACCGGCGTCCCATTGAGGGTGATCGAGATCGAGATCATCGTGTTGGTGGTCATGCTCATCAGAGGGCTCCGCTCACTCGGGCTGCCAGTGTGACCGCCAGGCTGCGGCGGTACTCGGCGGATCCGCGGAAGTCGCCCCGTGGTCGTACACCGGAGGCATCGTCGATCAGAACCGGGGTCGGTGCCACCCCACTCATTGCCAGACGGATCCGGCCATCCCCGGGGCGCCGGGCCACCGCCGCCACGATCGGCCGGTCGGCGGGCGTGCGGGCCGTGCGATCGGCCCTGGTCTCGCCATCGGTGGCGATGCTCACCGCCGTGATGATCCGTCCCCGAAGGTGGTGCGGTTCGGCCCAGACCTGAGGTAGCGGTAGCTCGCGCCGGCCATCGAAACCGTGGATCTCGACGACCGGATCGTGGACTAGCAGGGTGGCGAGGAATTCGCTCTCGCTCTCGGCGGCGCAGATGGTGCCGCCGATCGTGGCCTGGGTGCGCAGGGTGCTGGGCAGCTCCCGGCGGGCCGCGTCGCGGATCGCGTCCGGCAACCCGTCGTGACGCGCCAACTGGTCGAGCGTGACCGTCGCCCCGAGCATCGCCCGGCTATCACCGAGGTGCACGAGGCCCAGCCCGGCATCCTGCAGGTCGACGGCCTCGAAGGCAGCAGACTCGTCGCCCCGGCCGATGAGATCGGTCCCCCCGGCGAGCACCCGCGACTCGACGTCGGTACGGCCGAGCAACAGCAGGGCGCCGTCGATGCTCGACGGTCGGTGGTACGCCACCACGTTGGCCATCTGATCTCCTCGACCAGGAGTCCCGCTCGCCCAGTGCGAGGGGACGGCACCCGATGGTAGGTGACGGAGTGGGCTATGGCACGGAGTGGCTACGACATGGCGTGGACCATGACACGGCGTGGACTATGACACGGCGTGGACTATGGCACGGCGTGGACTATGAGGAGGCCATGCGCCGCGCGGTGCGTTCGATCATCAGCGCG
>JANMJD010000468.1:0-10581 GCA_031371195.1 Actinomycetes bacterium
TTCACCTGAGCGCCATCACAGGCTCGCGTCTTGACGGTTGCCCGACTGTCATGGCGATGTCACCGCGTGAGTCGCAGAGTCGTGCGAAGGTCTGGTCGAGATCAGCGTCGCCGCTTCGTTGACATCGTGGTCGTCGGGAACGCTGAGCGTGAACACGTGCTGCTGTCATCGCGAGGCCGGTCAGGTAGTCGGCGAGGCGGGGTTTACGACGGCGAGTTTCGCCCGGTTCCCACCGGGTTCATTGGGTGCCGGTCGTCTCGACTCTCAGAAGGCTGCGCGCATGAGCGGCGAAGGTCGACACCCCGGCGCCTGCGAGGGCGTCGAGAATGTTTGACACCGTTCTTGGTGGATTTCGCTTCTCGCCGGCGACACGCACGATCGTGCCGAGCACTTCGTCGGGTAGCTCATGGAGCAGTTCGCACAGATAGGTGTCGGGCCGCACCACGCGGATGCCGCGCGCCGCGAGCGGCTCGCTTGGGAGTCCTTGATGTTCTCCGTGATGAGCACCGTGGCCCGACCTCCGATCGCTGCGGCCATGTGGTGATGATCGTCCGGGTCGTTGCCCGGCATCTCGTCGATCAGGTGCTCATATGCCGACGACTCCACTCTGCTGTCGGCGAAGAACTCGCGGATCGCGGCCGTCGCGCTCGCTGCGGTATCCGGGCTGCTGCGGTGTTCCCCGACGATAACTCGCTCCCACTCGTCGAGGAGCGCGTCGGACCAGACGACCGTGTGAACGCTGTCCTCGCTGAGCGCGAAGACCAGGTCCATGACGGAGAACGGAAACAGGACGTTGGTGTCGACGAAGACCCGGTCCACGGGCAGCCTCAGTACGGAAGGCCGGCCGCGTCCATGATCTCGCCGATCCGTTGGCGACCGGCGCGACGGCGATCGCGGCGCGTCTGGAACGCGAGCACGTCCGACAGCTTCACCCGCCGATGCCGGCTGTTGGGCAGATGGCGCGATGGGATTTCGCCACCGTCGAGCAGACGAACCACGAACGGCCGCGACAACCCGAGTAACTCGGCGGCCTCGGCCGGTGTCAACTCGGTCTCGGAAGGAAGGACAGTGATGGCGTGGCCCTCGGCAAGTTCGCCGATGGACGCGCGCAACACGGCCATCAGCCCGGGGCTCAGTGGAACGACCGTGCCGTCGTCGAGCAGCAACGCGACTGCGTGGTCGGCGGGCGCGGCAATTGTGTCAGCGAGAAGCGATGCAGAAGCGCGTTCGTCGGCGGACGGCTCGATACGGACAGCGTCGGATAGCAGGCTCGCTCTGGTCATTGCTCCACTCCTCATTTATCTGCAACAACTGTAACTCGCGACGTGCTTGTTGTCGAGACGCTGCTGTGCTGCCTTCGGGGGAGTTCCGTCGGCACTCGATAGCTAGTCAGGCTCACCTCGTGGCGAAGGACGGGGGAATCGAACCCCTCCGCGGGTGGGTGCGTCGTACCTGCTCAGGGGCTATCGACCCTGGTCAGGGTGCGTTTCCAAGTGTCCTGCAGCGACCGCTAGTGACCTGGATTGGCCTGCATTTGACGCCCTTTCGCCGCCCCCTCCGCCCTTCTGACGCCCCAGGGTCTATCGCTCGGGCTGTCCCGGTTACCCAGGGCTCGCCGATGGCGCCTCGAACGGCAGGTCGGCGTTGACCGTGATGACGCGGCAGTGACCGCTGATGACCGTGACGCCGACCGGGGCCGACGACCCCCCACAGCCTTCGAGCCCAGTACCCGAAGGTCGTCGACAGCAATTCTCCTGGGGCCCGGGGGCCGGGACGATCTGAGCCCTCGGGTTGCAGCAGGGACTGAGCCCGCCGTGGGTCGTGGCAACTCATGACGCGGCCGTCGGCGCTGCTCTCGTTGGTCAGTCGTGCGTGGTCGAGCCGTTCGAGGAGGTCGGGGGAGAGCATTGGCGATCTGGTCGGGTCGCTGGTGGACCTCGTCGAGAATGGCGTGGCTCATCGGGTCGTCGTCGCCTCTGATCTCGTAGACAACCTCGTGGTAGCGGCAAACGCCGAGTAGGTGAGGGACAGCATTCGGCTTCGCCGGCGGCGTGATCCCGGACCGAGGCTTTGACGCCGGCGGGTGGCGAACCTGTCGATCATCGATCGGCTCTCACGGACACGTTGTAACCTGCGGTGCCATCAGGTCGGTGAGGAACCGGTTGACGAGGTCGTCGATGCATTGGTGTCCGAGCCCGTAGGAGGTGTGGCCCGGTCCATCACGGGTGAGCAGAACGCCGTGTCCGAGGGCTGCAGCGAGGTGTTGTGCGCCGATGTAAGGGGTGGCGACGTCGCCGGTCGCTCCGATCACCAGGATCGGCACTGGCGAAGTGTTGTCGGGTGATGGCGTTGGCTCACGTGGAGATGGGTATCCATAGCATCGGGGAACCACGCCGGGGAACCACCCGCCGAATGTTGGTGCGATCTCAACGACCTGCCGGCTGATGCGTGCGTAGTCCTCGGTGGTGGGTCGGTCGGTGTGGTCGGCGCACCAGATGAGATCAATGGCGTCGATGGTCGCGGTGGGTGTCGCGCTGTGGTTCTCGTTCCACCAGTACGACAACCGGGCGAGTGCGAGCCCATCACCGTGCGAGGCGTCGATCAGCGAGGCGGCCAGATCTTGCCACGTGTCGGCGTTGTAGAACGCCGACACGACGGCGTTGAACGCGTAGCTCGCCGACAGCGGCGCTGCGCCGTTCTCGGTGGGCAGCGGCGACGACTCGGCTGCTGCGATCGTCTGGCGTATGGCTGTCCGTGGGTCGTCTGGGCATCTGAACGACTTCGCACCAGCGCAGAACTCGGAGAAGTCGGTGGCGAGGCGTTCGAACTCGACTGCTTGTTGGACGAGGCCTGCGGCGAGATCTGCGTCGGGGTCTTCCGGCCCGTCGAGGACCATCGCTCGCACCCGAGTTGGGAACATCGCCGCGTATGTCCAGCCGAGCCGAACGCCGTAGCTGAACCCCATGTAGGTGATGGCGTCCTCGCCGAGCGCGCTTCGCAGCCGATCGAGGTCGCGGGCAACGTTGACGGTGCCCAGGTAGGCGCCGAGATCGGTGGCGAGGCAGGCGTCCGCCTGATGTGCCGCATCGGCGAGCCAGCGGTCGAGTTCGCCCGTGTTCCGGGCTTGGATCGCTCGCGTGAATAGCGCGTCGAACTGCGTCGGGTCGACGCAGTGGACGGCATGGGAGCGGCCGGTTCCGCGTGGATCGAAGCCGACGATGTCAAAGCCGGGTGGGAACAGCCCCGTTCGATCACGCACGAAGTCGACACCTGACTCACCTGGCCCTCCAGGGTTGACGATGAGGCTGCCGCGCCGGGGTCCTTGGGCCTCAACTCTGTAGAGGGCGACGTCGATCATGGGTCCGGTCGGAGCGTTGTAGTCGACGGGCACGGTCAGCATTGCGCACTGTCCTGCTTCGAGGGTGGGCTCTGCGCAGTCGTGCCACAGAACCGGATCAACCGTGGTCAGTGTTGACGGCGCGACCGATGACGGCGCAGACCGTGTCGGTGTTACCTCCGGACTGCATCCGACCCACGTGCCTGCCGCGACGGCCAGTCCGACCAGGTACAAGCGACGAGTAGTCATTGGCCCACGCAGTGATCCGGCCTCACGGTCGTTCGGCTCGAGCGCTGATGTGTACCGGCACGATTGCGTCGAAGCGATGTGGTGGAAGCTGCTTCGCTCGTTGGTACAGCGAGCCGATGGCGATGATCACGATGCCGCGGGCGGGGAACATCCACGGGGGCACAATGATCGACGCGACGATGGCTGCGGTGGTGACCGAGGTCTTGAGGGCATGCCATCGCGCGAGGTAGATGGCGAGCGTGATCACGATCGCAGCGCTGGCCCATTCTGCTCGTTCGGTGAGCAGGTGTGAGGCTTCGAACCCTGGTCGCGTGGGGCCGAGGGTGCTCGCTTGGTCGTTGGTCCATCGTTCGTTCCCGATCGCGCGGACGATTCGCATGTTGGCCGCGTACACGACGGCGATGACGGCCACGATGGCAGCGTTGAGGAGCCAGAAGGCGGGGCGGCGGCGAAGGTGTGCGGCCGACGCCCAGATGGTGATGCCGAGGGCGGGCGCGATGGCGAACAGGACGGTTGCGTTGCTGTAGTGCCCGGCGGCGTGGCCGACGGGGGTCGGGTCGGGCCAAAGGAGGATCTGCGCGATGACCGATCCGGCAATGAACGCGGGGACTGGCCACCATCGTTTGAGAATCTCGACGAGTCGGGTCATGACGTACTCCCGGCGGTTGCTTGTTGGAGCGGATGTGATGCGAGAGGTGCCTCAGCTCATCCTCGAGCTGAGATCCGGAATTTTGCTCCGCCGGTTGGCCGGTTGACGACCATCCCGATGGGGTGCGGCACGTCGGTGGCGGTGGGGGTGAGGTCGAGTCGTTGGGAGAGGCGAGCGATGATGAGGGTGAGTTCCATCTGGGCGAGGGCGAACCCGATGCACATGTGCGGTCCTCGTCCGAACGGCACCCATCCCCGATCGGTGATGGTCTTCTGCTCGGGGGTCATGTCGGCGAAACGGTCCGGGTCGAAACGCAGCGGATCTGACCAGGAACCCGGATCGCGGCCGGCGAGGTGCGGTGACCACACCACCAGCGTTCCCTTGCGAATCAGATGAGCACCGATCCGAAGGTCGGTGGCCGCCACCCGCGCACCGATGAGTCCGGCAGGATGAAGGCGCAACGACTCGTGCACCACGCGCTGCGCGAATTCGAGGCCGGTGAGCGCCAAGTGATCAGGTTCGGCGGGTGCATCGATCGGTCCGAGGACGGCGTCTGCTTCGGCTCTGAGTCGTGGCCAGGTGTCGGGGGACAGCGCTGCGCACCACAGCATCCACGCAAGCGCCGATGCCGTGGTGTCGTAACCGGCGCCGATCAGGGTGCGCACTTGATCGCGGATCTCGGCGTCCGACAGCGAGCCTTCGATCGCGATCGCTTCGAGGATGTCGAACGGGTCGCCGGAGGGTTTCGAGCGCCGCTGGGTGATCTCGGCATCGATGAGCGCGTCGATCGCTCGCCGGTCGGCGCGGACACGCGAGCGTGCGGTGAACGGGAACGGGTGGGGTAGCTGCCTGATCGCTGGTGCTTCGATGAACTGCTGCGGCCGTACATACAGCTCGCCGATCTCGTCGGCACGTTGGGCGAACCGTTCGCCGAAGAAGGCGTGCACGGTTATGCCGAGGATGAGTCGGCGGCCGACCGGGTAGAGGTCGAGCTCTGTCTGCGGGGAGGTGCCGATCGGGATGATGTGGTCGATTGCTCTATCGGTTCGTGCCACGATCATCGGGATCCAGCTGTTGAGTCGACGGCGGGTGAACGCCGTCTGGACCGAACTTCGACGGCGACGATGATCTTCACCATCGGAGACGATCATCGAGCCGCTGCCGACAACGAACTTGACGCCGACCATGTTGAACTTGTGGGACCATCGAAATGATTCGGCGGGCATCGAGAACATCTGGTGGAGCAGGCCGGGATCACCGATCACGGCGATGCGCGTCGGCCCGAGCCGCAGTTCGCTGATCGGGCCATACGTCTCGTGCAGGCCATCGAGTGCCGTCGACGGGTCGCGGAACAGCTTGCGAACACGACGGAGCGTTTCGACTCCGCTCGGCCCGGGGATCGCCTCGGTGGCGACCGGTGTGGACGTTTGCGAAGAGGTCATGACTCAAGCATCGTCCGTCTGGACGCGGACCGCATCCGTGAGTTGTGTCGAACCCTCTTCTGGCCTGCTGGGTCGCGGCTGGTGAGCACGAGCACAGCAGCGCAGGCGATCGCGAGCCAGATCCATCGATCGCGAAGGTCTTGGCCCGGTACCAGCGACGGGAACACTCGAACATCGCGGAACACGACCCCGGACAGGAACATCGGCCCGACGAGCACGACGAGCGCGGCGGTAGGACCCCCAGCCGCTTGCGTACGCCGCTGCACCATCGCCGACGTGGCGAGACCGATCGCGGCGAGTGCAGCGACCTCGATGATCACGTCGTACGTCGGAAATCTCTGCCTGTCGGATGTGGAGACCACCCCGGCGATCACCAACCAGGTTGCAGCCGTAATCGCGCCGACGATGGCGACGCGGTGGATTCGCCGCCGAGCGAGAGGCGTTGGTGACGCCCCAACAGTTTCGGCGGCGGGGTCGTCGAGCGCGAACCCGAGACCCGCTGTCGAGGCAACCAAGGCGAGCGCGTAGATCTCCGCAAGGTCGTGACCGGTGCTCATGCGGGCGATGATCGCGCCCACGGCGATCAGCCCGCCGAGGATAGTCGGAACCGTCTGGGTGCTGCGCACGTGGAGTGCCGAGGCCCGCGACTCGCGGATCTCGACGAGTCCAGTCGTGGTCACCGGCACGCGACGAGTCCCGCAGGTATGGCTGAGCGGCCGCCGGCCGGTGTCACGCCGAGTTCCATCATCAGATCGGCGGTCGTGGCCGACGGGTCCTTCCACTGTTGCCAGTCGGTCCACAGGGTGTCGCGGACGAACGTCGCGTCGAGCGTGAGCATCGCTTGTGCGGCGGCGATGTCAGCAGCCGACCACAGCACCGGGGGAGTGGCGTCACGGATCCAGAGGTACCCGTCGATCCACTCGGAGGGCACATTGGAACCGCCGTCTGCGTCTCCGAGACCGTTCCAGGTGCCGCTGACGAACCGCTCGGCGTCGTGGCCGTTCATTCCTTGTGCGGCCACCCACAGCGCCACGATGCCACTCGCCTGGCCGCCGGCCCAACACGGCGCGCCGCCCGCCGGTACCGACGGAAGGCCGACCGACCAGAGGCCGAGCGCCAGCCGATTGATCAGGTTCGACTCCGTTCCATCGACCTCGACCCCGTTCCAAGTTGCCTGATCCGCACTCCACGACGTGGAGAGTGCGTCGATGTCGATCCGGTCGCGCACGACCGGGTCGAGCCGATCGAGGCGAGGTTCGTGCCACACGACCGCGAATCCTTTCGCGCGCTGTTGCGGCGCGACGGCAGCGAACGGCTTCGTGAGCTCACGAGCCCAGACCTTGGTGATGTCGGCGTAGTCGTGATACGCGCACAGCGTCAAGCCGTCCGTGGTTCGACATGACGAGTGCGCGACGGGATCGGAGATCATGGCCGCGATTCGCTCCGCGTCACCGTCGGTCATCGGACGCGTCTGGATATAGCCGGTCAAGCCGGCAAGAGAGACAGCTCCGACACCGAGGAGCAGCGTGAACCGGTCGTGTCGCTGCCTGGCCACCGCGACCACCGCGACAACGAGCCCGAGGGAGAGCAGGTAGGTGGCGTGCCACCAGCTGGGACGAACCGCGAAGGCCCAGTCATGATCGGGGTAGCGCGGCCAGATCGACAACTGGCGGGTGAGGCTCCAGTGATGGCCGCCGATACCCCCGATAGCGGTCCCACCGATCGCCAGTGCAACAACTGCGACCAGGGCGACCAAGGGATTGGGGAGCCAACGCGCCAACGCGACAGCGAGCGACCCGGCACACGCCACGAGCACGAAGCTGACCACGACGTCGCCGATGCTCGCCACGTCGATCGCCCCGAAGTGGTCCGTCAGGAACCTCCCGCTGGCAAACGTTGCGGCGACGAACACGATCTGGACGACCAACGCCATCCACACGGAACCGAGATGCCCGACGACACGAGTCGTGGAGGACGCCGGTAGCGAACCGAACAGCTCCTCTGTCCCTTCGCGTCTGGCACGCAACGCCGCGAGGTTCATCGCCACCAACGTCATCCCCGCGAACGGGAGGCTGAACACGGGCAACAGGGCCAACCAGTACCGCCACGAGTTGTTCGCGCCGAGATTGTCTGAAGCCCACACGAGACCGAAGATCACGAGAATCGCTATCGACATGAAGCTCGCGACGACGAACACCTCGTTACGCAACAACTGACGACCCTCGACCCGGGCCAGCTGCACTCCGGTAGCGCGTTGAGTTCCGGAAACTGCAAGCTGCGTGCCGGAGCCGCTCGTCGGCACAGAGATGGATTGAGCCGGCTGCCAGTCGTCGGTAGCTGTGCGGTTGCTACCGCGATGTGTGAATGCGTACGCGATCCCGAACACCAGCGCGCCGACAAGGATCACTTCCACGACGACTCCTGCAGCACCGTCGCCCCGACGAGCAACAGGTACCCGTCCTCGACCCGGGGTTCGTCGAGACGAGCATTCGGCGGCGGTTCGCCGACATGACGGACCAGCCCGTCACCGGTCATCCACGCCAGCTGCGCCGACGGGTCACGTGCATCGGCGAGCCACACCCGCCCGGCTGCAAGATCGGCCAGACCCGCGGGGGTGCCATTGTAGCAGACGACGCCGCCGTGCATGACGACGACCCGATGACACAACGCAGCGACATCCTCGGTCTGATGCGTCGACAGCACCACGGTGGCCCCGCTCGCAGCGGTCGACAACAGCTCACGGAACCGAAGCCGTTGCTCCGGATCGAGACCAGCCGTCGGCTCGTCGAGGACGAGAAGCTCAGGCGACCCGAGCAACGCCTGCGCGATCGCCACCCGTCGACGCATCCCACCCGACAACTGCCGAATCCGCTTGTGCATCACCGACGTCAGGCCAACCACATCGAGCACACGACGCACCTCGTCATGTCGCGCTCGCCGATCAGTGATCAACTTCAACACCGCCACATAGTCAACGAAATCGAACGCCGAGAACTGTCGATGGAACCCGGGCTCCTGAGGCACGTAGCCCAACCGCCGACGGATCAACTCGCGGGCCTGGGCGTTGGCAGTCGTGTGACCCAACAGCTCGACCTCACCGCTGTCAGGCGCCAACACCGTCGCCATCACGCGCAGCAGAGTGGTCTTGCCGGCACCGTTCGGGCCGAGCAAACCGGTGATCCCCGCCCCGATCGACAGCGTCACATCGTCGACCGCGACCGTGCGCCCATAACGTTTAGTGACACCTCCGAGCATCACACCGGCAGTTGTCATCGTCGAATCGCTCATCGTCGTCCTCCACTCACGATCATCACGTCGAAACATGTCCTTCGGGTCGCCACGATCGCCGCCCCGATCACGGCGACAACGGCGACAGTGGTCTGCCCCGACGAACCGAAGATCAACGACTTGTCCACGAAATCGCCCGCCCGGTCGCGGTCGATCAGCACGACCAACGCCACCAACCACCCGACACCGACCACGACCCCGGCACGCTCCGGTGAGATCGCGGTCGACAACGCGAGAGCGATCGCGACCAACGCGAACGATGGCAGCAACCACCCGAACACAACCCATCCGCCACCCGGTGCGACAAGCGCAGCGACAACCAACAGCGGAATCGTGGTTGCGATCACCGCCAGCGTGCGCAGTAGTATCAACCGAAGGCCACTGAGCGGCGCTGCCACTCCGATCTCGTAGGTCGGGTCCAAAGCAGGCCCATACGCAGTCGCGACACCCGCGATCGGCAACAGAGGAGCCATCACGAGCAACAGCCACGGGCCATCGCCCTCCACTCGCGCGGCTGCAACTGCGAAGGCGGCCACGAACACCACGGCGGCCAGCCACGCGAGACGCAACGCGGGAGTCGTCGCGAGCAGCTTGGCTGTGTCGGGGCGGACCGGCATGACGCCGATCACTCGTTCGGTGATCGACCGTGTCGGCCGATCGACCCGATCGAGCACCCCATCCCACACCGACTGCTGGTTCACGAGTTCGCCATCGGCCAAGGTGGCCACGTCAGCGAGTTCGGCGCGGCAGCCGGCACAACTCATCAGGTGCGCCTCGATCGCTGCGGCCGTGGCAGCGGTCACCGACAGCTCGCAGTAGCCGACCAACAGTCGTTCATCGATATGGGTCACGTTCACGTCAATGCTCCTCGAAGTTGGATGCGAGCCCGCATCATCCGCGTCTTCACCGTGCCGGCAGGAATCCCCAACAGGCGCGCGGCTTCTCGCGTCGTCAACCCATCCAGAACCGTGGCTTGAACCACAGCCCGCAGCTCGACCGGCAAACTGTCGATCGCACCAGCAAGATCCCCGTGGGCGACACCGAACAACACCACGTCCTCGGCGGTCGTCAACGTCGACACCTCCGACACTCGGTTCGAGACCGGCGACCAACGCGACCGATGACGCAAGACGCCGATCAAACGGCGGATCGCGATCCCCCAGATCCACGCGGTCGGCTCACCAGCTGCGTTCCATTGTCCGGCGCTGCGCCACACCGCCACGAATGTGTCCTGCACCGCTTCGGCAACCACATCCAGATCCGAGCAGCGATGGCGAAGCCTCGCCGTCAACCACGGCTGATGCCGCACATACAACTCGCGTAGCGCGGCCCGGTCACCATCGGCAATCGCGGCGACCAGCTCCGCATCACTCGACAACGACGGATCCACACTCACGCCCACACAGTCGCGCAACCACGGCACAACGGTTCACGAGCACGCAGCAGTCACCTCCCGCGGAGGAACGCCCCGATCTCGTCACATGCGACGGCGATGCCATCTTCGGCGCCGACCTCGCCGGCCCGTTTCGCCGAGAGAGCCCCGGGACATAAGCGCCGTGTCTGGCGAGGAGTCGGGGTACAGGTCGCGCCCCGCGTCGATCGAACCCACAGACAAC
>JANMJD010000485.1:0-2505 GCA_031371195.1 Actinomycetes bacterium
TGCTCCTGGATGAAGGCGAAAACCCCGTGGACGATGATCACCACGACATGGGCGTTGCCCAGGACGGGCTTGCCGGCGATCGCCGCGAGGATCGCGGCGACCCACAGCATCAGGGCAAAGAAGTGTGTGAACTGACCCACCAGTTTGCGCCAACGACGCGCGGCGGGCGGCGGTGGCAACCGATTTGGCCCGTCAGCGGCCCGACGCTTCGTCGCTTCGGCCCCCGTGAGCCCCGATCGTGTCGAACTCGATGAGTCCGCGGTCAGTGTCACGCCCTCGTATGCCCAAGGCGTCGGCGAACGAAACGTGGGCCACGTGGTTTACGACGGTTCGACAACGGGCAATAGCGAGCGCGCACCCGCATCGAGGGAGTCTCACATGTTCGGATTCGTACTTCATCCACCGGCCGGTCGATCTCGGCGTTCGGTCACATCACGCGTCGCGCTGGACTCGTTGATCGCCGCCGCGGTCGGATTGGTCGTGCTCACAACGGGGCTGATCGCTATCAGCCGCGGCGGGTTCGTCGGAGCGATGTCCGACCCGGTCGTCGAGGTGCTCGGCTTCCGGCATACGACCATGCTGGGTCTCGTCGAAACCTCCCTTGGGGCGTTCGTGCTACTGAGCGCCTTCACCGGGTTGCGAAGCGCGGAGGTATTGTTCGGTGCTGCGCTGGGGATCGCTGGATTCATCGGAGCAGTGCAGACCCCGTCCTTTCAGGAGTCGCTCGCACTCGAATCTTCGATGGCCGATCTTGCCGTCGCCGCCGGTGTCATCGTCGTGCTCGCCGCCCTGGTCGTGCCGAGGCCCACCACCGACGCGACCAGGATCGTCCAGACCTGATGCTGTGGGTCGCCCCGCCGGCCGGAGGCGGTCACGCTCTGGCGACGGCCGGTCTCCGCGATCCTCGGCCGCCGAAAGCGTAGGCCGGACGAGGGGCCGCACGATGCGCTGGGACGCGGGACTCGAGGTGTTGGAACTCGTCACTCACCGCAGAGGTCACCTGCTCATCGCCGGTCGTTGCCGAGCTGATCGATCGCGTTGAAGAATGTTCGTGCGTGGGCAAGGAGCTCGCCGTCGGTCGGATGATCGAGCGTTTCGATGCCGACTACCTGCTTGGCCAACTCGGTGTGCCGCGTCCCGATGTATGTCGCGAAGGCGGTCTTGGCATTGCCGGGCCCGGCGATCAACACCTCGCGGATGCCCACCAGCGCCTCGGCGATCTCGTCGAAGAAGTGGTGATCGTCGGCCGCTTTCCCGGACCCGATTGCTCGGGACTTGCGGTGGATCTGCCGCTGCGGACTTTGGCTGTGGATCTCGACTTGCTCGGTCGTACCCAGCGAGAAGCTTGCGATCCGAGCCTCTCGGTGGTCGAGCCAGACGATGGCATGTACTTGCGACATCTTCGTTCTCCCTGATTGCTGATTTGCACATCATCGGCCGGCGACCTGGTCACAGCCAGAGCGGGATGGATCGTCATCGTGGTGCCCGCTCGAAGGGCGCGAGTCGCCGGCGAGCAGACCGACCCGCAGATATGAACCGACTCTCCCGACGCCAACGGTCTGGTGAACCGCAGCCTCCACCTGCTGGCGGCTGTCCTCGGAATCGACCTCCCCGTGGAGCAACACGCGGTCCCCTTCGGCCATCACATGCACCCGGGGGATGTCCAACTCCTTCAGGAGCGGCCCGATGGCGGAGCGGACCCGATCGGCGAGCACCACCTCGTCGACCTCGATCGCGCGTCGCTCGGTGATCAACGCACCACGCCGCCGGCCGATGTACCCGTTGATCCGACCGCGTACGCGACGAAACCCGTTCGGCTCTCCTCGTGCGGCCATTCGAACGACCGATGCGACGGCGATGCACAAGCTCACCGCGGCGAGGACTCTGCGGGTCTGATGGGTTGGTGATCGTCGGGTCATGGTGTTGCCTCGCTATTGATGGAGAGCGACTTACTGTCGTCCTCTCATCGGGCTGGATGATGAGCCATCGTGCGTCCGTCGATCGCGCCGACGCCATGGCCATTGGTCCCAACTTGCCGAGCCATGAAGCGTGCTCACCGCGTGTCGGTCAGCGACCGATGAACCAGGCAATGACATACGCAACCGAGTTCGTCGCCACGTGGGCGAGCATCGTGGTCAGCACGCTGCCACTGCGATAGCGCAGCCAGCACCACGCCAACCCGCCCGCCATCGTGGCGACAACGGCGAAGACCACCGCGGCGGTCACTCCTCGGCCACCGTTACCGAAGACCGTGTTGGCGGTGGGGTTGACCGCGTTCAACCCGAGCGCCGGCAGGATGTGCCACAACCCGAAGCAGGCCGACGCTGCGACGCATCCCCGCAGGATGCCCCAACGCACGGCGAAGACGGCGGGCAGCACGGCGCGAAACGCCGTCTCCTCCAACAACGACGTGCCGAACGGGATGCGGATCACCGCCTGATACAGCATCGTCACCCACGACCCCGAGACGCGTTTGTCGTGGAAAAGGTCGTGGAGCGGGGCCAC
>JANMJD010000003.1:0-1718 GCA_031371195.1 Actinomycetes bacterium
CTTGCCGCAGCGGACGTACCACGGCACGCCCGCCCATCTCCACGAGTCGATCTCCAGGCGCGCTGCGGCAAACGTCTCCGTCGTCGAGTCTTTGGCAACGCCCGGCTCGTCGCGGTAGCCGACGTATTGACCGCGCACCAGCTTGCTCGGCTCGATCGGTCGCATCGCCGCGAACACTTTGGCCTTCTCGTCTTGCAGGTAGCTCGCATCAGGCCCGACCGGCGGCTCCATCGCCGCCAACGCCGTGACCTGCAGCAGGTGGTTCTGCATCACATCGCGGATCGCGCCGACACCGTCGTAGAAGCTGCCCCGGCCTTCGACGCCGATGGTCTCACTCATCGTGATCTGCACGCTGCGCACGTAGTTGCGGTTCCACACCGGCTCGAGCAGGGTGTTGGAGAATCGGAAGACCAACAGATCCTCGACGCTCTCCTTGCCGAGGTAGTGGTCGATGCGGAAGATGCGCTCCTCAGGGAACACGGAATGCAGCACGGCGTTGAGCTCCACCGCGCTGGCCAGATCTCGGCCGAACGGTTTCTCGACCACGATGCGACCCCGGTCGTTGAGGCCGACCGAGGCCAACGACTGGGCAACGGTCGGGAACATCGTCGGGGGGATCGCCATGTAGAACACGGCGACCTTGCTCTTGTGCTTGTCGAGGGTGTGCTTCAGCGAGTTCCAGGTCTTGGGGTCGCTGTAGTCGCCCTGGATCAGGTCGAGCCGGGCCATCAGCGCGTCGATGACCGCGGCCTTGGCGTCGGGGATCGCGGCGATGATCGCGTCGTGGGCGTTCTCGCAGAAGGCCTTGTCGGTCCAGTCGCTGCGGGCGACGCCGATGACCGGCACCTTCAGGCTGCCATGTCGTTCGAGGTGGTACAGCGCCGGGAACAGCTTTCGTTTGGCCAGGTCGCCGGTGGCGCCGAACAGCACCAAGGCATCAGCGGGGGGTTGGGTGCCGACGCTCATGTCACTGACCGGTCCCTTCCACGTGACCGCCGAACTGGGCCCGCAACGCTGAGAGGATCTTGTTGGCGGTCTCGGCCCTGCCTCGCGAATCGAACCGCTCGTACAACGCCGCGCTCAGCACCGGGGCTGGGACCCCTTCGTCGATTGCCGCGTGCACGGTCCAGCGACCTTCCCCGCTGTCGCTGACGTGCCCGGTGAAACCATCGAGCTGCGGGTCGGCCGCAAACGCCGCCGATGTGAGATCGAGCAGCCAACTCGACACCACGCTGCCTCGCCTCCACAGTTCGCTGATCGCCCCGAGGTCGAGGTCGTACTGGTAGTACTCGGGGTGGGTCAACGGAGCCGTCTCGGCGTCCTGTTGCCGGTCGGTTGCGCCGATGTTGGCCTCGGACAAGATGTTGAGGCCCTCGGCGTAAGCGGCCATCAGGCCGTACTCGATGCCGTTGTGGACCATCTTGACGAAGTGGCCGGCGCCATTCGGGCCACAGTGCAACCAGCCTTTCTCGGCGGGGGCCGGATCGCCCGAGTATCCCGGCGTCCGAGCGATGTCACCGGGCCCGGGGGCGAGATCGTCGAAGATCGACGCCATCTCGGCGACTGCCTGGGCTGGTCCCCCGACCATCAAGCAGTAGCCGCGGTCGAGGCCGAAGACACCGCCGCTCGTGCCCACGTCGAGGTAGTTGATGCCCTTGGCCTGAAGCGGACCGGACCGATCGACGTCGTCGCGGTACCACGAGTTGCCGCCGTCGATC
>JANMJD010000053.1:0-20712 GCA_031371195.1 Actinomycetes bacterium
CGCTACCCCTGGTGCCGGGCGATCCGGTGCTGTTCATCAGCGACGGCGACGAGTACCGCGTCGTCGCCGGAGTGCGCATCGCCGCGCCGAGTTCGCCGGTGACCTACGACGGCCACAGCTACGACACCTGGCAGGTGCAGGCTGGCTTCGACGCGACGGCCCAGCACGTACCGACCGTCGCCATCTTCGCCCGCGCCGGCGAGGACGAATTTGCGCCGATCACGGGCGACTTTTCCAGCCTCGGCGGCGTGGTGAACACGATCCTGCGCATCGGCGACGTCGTCGGATGGCTCGACCGGCCGATCGTCGAGGGCAACGATGCCGGTCCGACTGCGGCAAAAATCCTGGTCGCCGCCGGTTTGCTCCATGCCGGCGACGGCGGCGGATATGTCCTGGGCGATCTCGGTTTCCTCGAGCATCTGACCCTGCAGACGCTGCTCGAACACGCCTTGCAAGCGCTGGCCGGCCTGCGGCTGATCGAGATCCACGGCGACCCGCAGCAGGGTCTGTTCATCGAAGCCATCCCCGATGAGGCCGACAAGTCGACGCGCTACGGGCTGCGGCTGGCGATGAACGACATCGTCATCTCGGCGCCGGAGACGCCATCGGACGCCGGCGCGACGTTGACGCTGCAGTTGGGTAAAGGTTTCGACGCCGTCGGTGGAACGGCGACGGCGGGCGAGGCCGGCGACTGGACGAACAGCGACTCGCCTCCCGGCGTGGCACTGACCCTGCTCGACATGCACGACGATGGGAGCGTCGCCTTCGCCGTGGGGGTCGAACTGGTCAGCGTCGGTTTCGACTACGTCGACGACGGCCCGACCGGCATCCTGAACACCCACGGCTTCCAGATGGCGGGTGTCCAGCCGCGGATCTACCTCGCCATCGGGGAAGGGGAAGGGGTACGGGTCGGCGCCGCCCTTCGACTCGAAGATCTGCAACTCCCACTCGACTCGACGTTCGGAGCGAAGACCGCCGGATCGAACCCGGTGGCCGGCACCCTCATCTCGGCGAAATCCACCGAGGCCTCGGAGTCGTCGCCTGCGGTGGAGTCGGCGGCGTCACCGACTGCACCGGCCCGGGCGAAGTTCTCGGCGTCGGTGGCCTTCGACGCGAAACAGTCGTTCCACGCCACGCTCTACGACAAGGACCGCAAGCCGACCACCGACCCGGTCTGGTTCGATGTCGAGAAGTCGTTCGGGCCGGTGGCGTTGCACAAGCTCGGTGTCTCGTGGAGCGATCCGGAACGGACGATCGCCTTTCTCGTCGACGGTGGGGTGGCCCTCGCCGGGCTCGACGTCGAGTTGAAGTCGCTGTCGGTCGCTGTCCCGCTGCGCGAACCCTCGGCCACAAAGCTCGGCCTGAAGGGTCTCGACATCTCGTATTCGGCCGGGGCGATCGAGATTTCGGGCGGATTCGCCGAGTTCGACTCGCCCGACGGCCCGGAGTACGACGGCCAGGCGATGATCAAGGTCGGCAGTTTCACACTGTCCGCGCTGGGTGCGTACGGCCAACTCCAGGGGCATCCGTCGTTGTTCATCTTCGCCCTGATCGACCTACCCCTCGGCGGGCCGCCGTGCTTCTTCATCAACGGACTCGCCGGAGGATTCGGGTACAACCGGGGGCTGAACCTGCCCACGCTCGACGAGCTTCCGCAGTACCCGTTCGTACGTGGTGCGATGAGCGACGGTTCCGACAACCCGTTCAAGAAGAAGGATCCCCGGTCGGCGATCGAGGTGCTCCACGACACCGCCCCACCCTCGTACGGCGAGGACTGGATCGCCGCCGGCATCCGCTTCAGTTCGTTCGAGATGATCCAGTCGTTCGCCCTGCTGACGGTCAAGTTCGGCACCGAGTTCGAACTCGACCTGCTCGGGCTGTCCGAGGCGAGTGTCCCTCCGGGGGCGACCGACCCGATCGCCAACGTGGAACTCGCTCTGCGCGTCACGTTCGCGCCGAGCCGGGGATTGGTCGCCGTCAGCGCGAAACTGACCGACCGGTCGTACGTCTTCTCCAAGTCGTGCCAGCTCACCGGGGGTTTTGCCTTCTATCTGTGGTTTGCCGACGATGCGGTCACCGGCGCGCCGGCGGGTCAGTTCGTCGTCACCCTCGGGGGCTACCACCCTCATTTCATCCCCCCGAAGTACTTCCCCGACGAGCCCCGGCTCGGCCTAAACTGGCAGGTCAGCACGGCGCTGACGATCAAGGGGGGCCTCTACTTCGCCCTCACCCCGGCGGCGATCATGGCCGGTGGATACCTCAGCGCGATGTTTAACGCCGGCATCGTGTCGGCCTGGTTCAATGCCCACGCCGACTTCCTGCTCGGCTGGAAACCGTTCCACTACGAGGTCGGCATCGGCATCGATCTGGGCGCGACCATCCGCCTACCGGTGCTCGTCGCCACGATCGTGATCACCATCGAGATCGGCGTCGACCTCGAACTGTGGGGTCCGGCGTTCGGTGGGACCGTGGTCGTGCACCTGTTGTTCATCTCGTTCACGATCCCGTTCGGGAGCACCGTCCCGACACCGCCGCCCATCGGGTGGGACGAGTTCGTCACGTCGTTCCTGCCGAAGGGTAAGACCCCGGCATCGACCGACGTTCTGGCGCTCGAAACGACGGATGCCGGCGACCCACCCCCTGCGCCGCCGCTGGTGTGCGGGGTCCGAGTGGCCGACGGCCTGCTCAAGGATCTCTCCGATGATCCCGACCGGCCGGTCGACTGGGTCGTCGACCCGCTGCATATGCAACTCGTCGTCGACACCGCGATCCCGGCCAAGGAGATCTCGCTGGTGACACCGAAAGGTTCGAGGCCGTTGACACCCGAGTCAGTGGTCACCGACTTCGGGGTGGGACCGATGCAGGTGCAGGCCGGCGTCTTCGGGTCGATCCTGACCATCACCGTCGACCACCTCAACGAGGGAGTCGTCGATTCCGACTACGACTTCGCCGATCACGTCACCCACGCCGTGACCTTGCGCGGCGTTCCCCTGGCCACATGGGATGCCGCCTACGCGATCAACGACAACAACGATCTCAAGCTGATCAACAGCGCGCCGCTCTCGTTGCCGAACACGGTTCAGGGCGTCACGCTGACGACGTTCGAGCAGCCCGACGACGAGACTCCCACGCCGATTCCGCTTGCCGCGTTGCAGGGAACGCTCGATCAGGTGGAGGGGCACTTCGACTGGGCGAAACCGACGATTCCCGTCGGCAACCCGTTCGCCTCCCAGCAGGCCGACAGCGAGCACGTGCTGGTGTCGACGGTCGCCTCGACCGCCACGTCGGCCACCCGTGCCGCGATGATCACGTCGCTGGCCACCTTTGGTGTGCCGGTATCGGCCGACATCGACATGTCACTGACGGTCGCCCACTCCGCCGCAGTACTGCTGGCCCCGCCGATCCTGTGTTCGCTCGGCGGCCCGATCGAGACGGGGGCGACGTCATGAGCGGGACGGTGACCTTCGGGCAGAGCCGGGTTCCGGCGCTCCAGTCGGGCGTCTACACGATCACGGTCGAACACCTCGTCGTCAACCACGATCCGGCCGCGCAGGATTCGAAGGCGCAGGCCTACATCGACCACACCTTCAGCTCCGTCAACCGCTTCGCGGTGACCGGCGCCCGGTTCGCGCTGGCCCCGAACCTGGTCCATTCCGTGTTCCCCCCGGCCGATTCGCGCGGCGAGTACGACGACGTGTTGGCCCACGTCGTGCTGGCCAATTCGACGCTCCCGTGGCAGCGCACCGTCGGCCACGACGGCGGCACGTGGCTGGCGGTGCTGGTGTTCCATCCCGATGATGGTGTGGGCGAATCGGTCACCGCTCACATCGGCGATCTCGTTCGGGCAGGTGGCACCGGCTCGCCGAACGCCGGGTTCGCCCTCGAATCAGTCGATGGCCCGCCGCTGACGCTCGCCGGTCCGCTTCCCGCCGACGCCGTCAGCTATCCCGACTTGACCCTCGAACCCGGCGAGTCGTGGACCGACACGTGTCGGGTGATCGACGTACCCGTCGGGGTCTTCTCGGCGATCGCCCCGGCAGCGGTCGACCTGGCGTGGTTGACGCATGTGCGCACCGTCGAATCGGCCGACGCCGCAGACGACGACGGCACGTTCTCGGTCGTGGTCTCGAACCGTCTCGGGCGGCAGGATGCCGATTGCGTCGCCCACCTGGTGTCGCTCGAGAACCTTGCCGACATCCTGCCGACGGTCGCGGCCGACGGCTCCTACGCGCCGGCGTCGATCACCGTCGCCGGTGGACCCGATGCCGGCCGGCCCGCGGCCACGGTCCGCCTGGTGTCGCTGAAGAGTTGGTCGTTCCGGCCGACCGAACCGACCGAAACCTTCGACGGGTTCCTCGAGCACGTCGACCGCGGGCCGCTGCAACGCCCGGTCAAGGCCGTCACCGATTCCCCTGGCGTGATCGACGCTGCGGTCGCCAATGCGTTCAACATGGGCTACACCGCGCTCGACCACCACACCCGTCTGGGCGACCGGACCGTCACGTGGGTACGCGGCCCGTTGCTCCCCTTCGACATCGGCGACGGGTTGTCCGTACCCCTTCCCGATCCCGGCACCGCCGCGATCACCACGGCGGACGCGGCGATGCGCTACGACCCGACGACGGGGATGTTCGACGCGTCGTACGCCGCAGCGTGGCAGATCGGCCGGTTGCTCGCCGTCCAGAATCTCTCGTTCGCCTCGGCGCTGTACGACTGGAAACGAGCGGTCGCCCGGGCGACGATGCAGGCCGTCGAGCGGGAGTATCTCGAGAGCGCCCTCGGTGCGACCGCGCCGGGCGTTGCGTCGGCGGACCACGGCCTCGACGTCGTCCACGCCGTGATGCAGGTGGTCGCCACCCACGTTGCGCCCGACCTCGCGGACCACACCGGTTCGACGGTGGTCGACAGGAGTGTCTCGTTGCGCCCCCGCCGGACGCTGTTCGAGCGGCACACCGCAGTGCTCGCGGACACGACTGCCCTCGCCGCGATCCACGCCGATACCGAGCTGCCCGACGAGGTGTCGGCCTGGTTGAACAGGCTCGCCCGCCTGAACGGGGTGCCCTTCAACTACCTCGTCCCCGATGAGGCGATGCTGCCGGTGGAGTCGGTGCGTTTCTTCCACGTCGACCCGAGTTGGATCGCTGCGCTGCTCGAAGGGGCCATGTCGATCGGCACGTCGACCGCCGGCGACGCGGTTCACGAAGCCGTGCTGCGCCCGCATGTACTCGCCGCCACCGCCCAGCCCGCGCCGTACACCGGTCTGCTGCTGCGCTCGGGGGTCGTGGCGGGTTGGCCGAAGCTGAAGTTGGCCGGGTACGACGCCGAGGGCAGCCCGCTGCGGCCGGTGCGGGCCGATGTGCTGTCGCCGACGATCCTGCTGGCCGTGTTCGTCGGCGTCGTCGCCCGGGTCGATCTGATGGAACCGCCACTCGGACTTCATTTCGGGGTGCGCGCCGACAAGGACCTGCGATGGGTGACGGTGCCGCCCCAAGCCCCGGCCGGCGCCCGGCCGGGCGACGAGATCGTCGGCAGCTCACCCGGGGCGCCTCCGACGCGCGCCGATCCGTCGACCCTCGCCGTCGCAACGTACGCCGGTCGGCTCGCCGGCGTGGTCGATGCGGCACATGCCAATGACCTACCGGGCAGCACGACTCCGCGGCCGTTCACCGCCGCAGAGTTTTCGCTGCAGCTCGTGGAGGGTGTCGATCAGTTCCGTTTCATCCAGTCGCCGGGCCAGTCACCGAACCAGTCATCGGACAAGGCAACCGACGCGAGTACGACCGGCCCGAACAAGGGCGATCAACCGTGACCGCCACCCAGCTCATCGTCCCGATGGATGTCCAGGCATTCTGCGTCGGCCGATCCGATGCTGACGGCGATGCGACGGATTCATACGGAACCAAGGACTTCGCCCGCCTGGGCCCGGACTTCTCGGTGCTTCCCCACCGGGAGGCGGGAGCGAACGTCAACCAGGGACCGAACGTGAGCGCCAAGTCTCTTCCCACTCCCTTCACGGCAACCAACAATCCGCTCACCGAGGGCGTCCATCTGCATTGGGCCCTGCCCGACGCCCTGGTGCGCGGGCAGGGCGACGCCGCCGGTACGGGCCAGGTGGAGTTTCCCCAGGCCCCGAATCGCTGGCTCGTGGTCCGCCTGGTCGTCGACGCGACCTCGCCGGTTCCCACGGTGCTGCGGGGCTGGGTCGTCGAGTCGGATCGTCTCTCGGCCGACCTCGTCGACCCCTCGGGCGGACGTCGGGCGGCAAGCCGGACCGTCCTCACCCAACGGCCCGCCGACCCGGACACGAACCCGGCATATGCCTACATCGGTCAGGTCTTCGATGCCGAGAACTGGGCCGAGAACCCGGCCGGCACCTTCGCCTCGCGAACTGACGCCCTCGGATTCGGCGACACGGCGTTCGCCGCGACGTACGAGCTGTGCACCAACGTGTTCACCTTCCACGACCTGCTCGACGATCTTCCCGCGGCGTACGACCCGGCCCGCACGACCATCTCGTATCTGGTCGCCGGCTGGTACCACGACGTAGGTGGCGACCCCGTCGCCCACATCGTCGCTGCCGCGTCAGGACTCACGAGCGACGCGTTCGTCAAGCAGATTCGAGCGACGTACGCCTGGACGGTTGCACCGGTGCCCGTCGAGGTGCCGACGGCGACGGTGTGCAGCGGCGTCATCGAAGGCGTCGTCTGGGATACGACGCGGCGATATGTCTCGCGCCCGGCGTACGACAACGGCCTGGTGGCGGCGATCGGTAACAATCGGGTCGAGGCGATCTCGGCCCTGCTCGCCTCACGCCCGTCACTGAGCGCGTTGCCCAATGTGGAACGCCTGCTCGAATCGCTGCAGGCCGGGCTGCTGCCCGACTACATCACCGACCTCGTGTCGGTCGAGGAGCACCTGCACGAGCACGCGTTCGCCCGTCGCCCGGGTGGCTCCCTGTGGCAGGTGCAGGCCAGTCGCTCGGTGGGGAAGGCGGGATCGACGCCGCCGCCGCCGCCGCCACGAGTCGTGCTCCCGGCAGGCCTGGCTGCCTTGCTCAACGAGTTGAACATCGCCCAGGCGGTCGCCGATCGGACCGACGACGAGATCGTCTCACGGCGTCAGCAGATCTTCGCCGACTGGACGAAGTACATCGATCTGCTCTACGGCGTGGGACCGGGCGACCTCGACGCCGACGGCGATGTGCTCCCGCTCATCCAGGCCGAGATCGCCGAACTCGACACCACCGTCGCACGGCGCAACGCGGTCCTGCAGACGGCGATCGACGGGGCCCAAGCCGCCGTCGAGCGGCTGCTCACCGCCGACCTCGAACTGGTTACGACCGAGGCACCGCGCTATTGGGTGCCCACCGACCCGGTGGTCCTCGTCGCCGGTGATGACGCGACGCCGCCGCTCCGCCACGGTGGGGACGGCCGGTTCGACGCCGACGGCATGCTGGTCTGCCGCACCACCGTCGCGGCGGTGCCGCCCGGCCAGGTTGCGGACGACACGGGAGCCGGGTCGCGACTCGAATCGGCGGAGGCGCAACCGCCGTCGCTGACGGCACCGTTGGCGGGCGCTCCAATCGGGGCACTCCACGCCCTGCTCGCCGAGGTCGGGTGTCAGGCACCCATCGGCGTCACAATCTCGGGCTCACCGGGCTCACCAGTGGGATGGCAGACGTGGAACGGCACCAATCCTTGGATTCCGCTGCTGTTGCAATGGACGGTCGAGCTGATCCCCGACCATTCGGTGACTGGCCTCGACGACTACCCGACGACGATGATCACCGGCAACTACCGGCTCGACGGCGATGCCATCGACCTCGATCCCATCACCGCCCCCGTGGTCGGGTCGAACCTCGATATCTACGACGGTACGGTCGGGCTCGGCGGGCGCACCTCTGCCGCCATCGAGACCCAGATCCAGGCCTACCTGACGAGCTATCCCGATGACTTGGTCGACCCGCAGCTCAACGCCGTCCTCGAAGCTATGTTCGGGCAAGGCATGTTCGGGCCGAGCCCCTCGATGATGGCCCAGGCCCTGGGTGGGCTGCGCTCGGCGATGCGGATGCGCCGCCAGGTGCTGCAGATCCCGGTCTCCGATCCGCTGGCGACGGTGTCGGGCGACGGCCCGCTCAGCGTCGAGTTCTCCAACGTCACGGTGCCTGGCGCAGTCGGCGATCAGAACACGACGGCCGCCGAACCGGACTGGGGGTACCACCCGATCATCGCCGGGCAGCTCAACGTGCTCGCCCTGCGCCTGGTCGACACGTTCGGGCAGGTTCGCGATGTGCGCGTCGACCAGGGCTCGCTGATCCGTTCGAGCAGCCTGCGGCCCGCTCAGGATCCGGTCGGGACCACGCCGGTGCTCCTGCGGCCACGGCTGGCCCAACCGGCCCGGTTGAACTTCCGCTGGCTGGCGGCCGACGACGATCTGGTCGAGGCGAACAGCGATCCGGCCTCGTCACCGATCTGTGGCTGGCTGATGTTCAACCATCTCGACGCCAGCCTGATGGTCTACGACGCCGGCGGATCGGCGATCGGGGCGTTCTCGACCGTCGGCCCGCTATGGCAGGGCGCGCCGGGCGCCAGCGACATGTTCGCCCAGATCACCACGGCCTTCGCCGACGCGGCGATCAACCCGCACCTGCGCGACTTTGCGTATGCCATCAACGGCAAGGCCGACGCCGTCGGATTCCTCGATGATCTCCTCCGGGCGATCGACCGCGCCTCGACGTTGATCATCCCGAAGGGTTCGGCACAGCACCGCTCGACGAGTGTGTTGTTCGGCCGCCCGCTGGCCATCGTGCGGGCCCGTCTCGACGCCGAACTGCATGGTTTGGCGAGTATCGACGAGTCGTGGGACGCCCTGCGCAGCACCGTCAAGTCGTGGGACGGTACGACCTATCCCGCCGCCCGGCCCGACGCGGCTTTTGCCGACGTCCGCCTTCCGGTGCGCCTCGGCGACATCTCCAACCTCGACGACGGGCTGATCGGCTACTTCATCGACCACGGCTCGCCGGCCACCTTCGACACGTTCTACGCCTCGGCGGCCGACACCTCCGGGCACGGTGTGATCGCGCCTCCCGACGATGCGGTCACCGTGACATCGCGGGCCGGTTCGACGCCGGTCGTACTGACGATGCTCGTCGACCCGAGGTGCTCCGTCCACGCCACGACCGGGTTGCTGCCGATGAAGGACATCGAAGTCCCCCCGGCGATGTATGCCGACGCGTTGCAGCAGATGGCCGTCCCCTTCTTGGTCGCACCGTTGATCGCCGGGGAGCAGACGAGGATCCCGGTGCCGACCGAGGCCGGTTGGACCTGGTCATGGATCACCCGGACGTCGAAGCCGGCCGGCTGGTCGCAGGTCGACGCCGTGGCCTCGCCCAACCCGAGGGCGGCATTCGACGGCACATTGCAGACCCTGGTCGAGGGTTGGTTGCGGTTGACGCCGGCACCTCCCACCGCCTCGGCGGCAACCGATGGCACTCGGGCCGGGCCGAGCACACGGACGTCGCCATGAGCGCGGCCGGGCCGTCTCCGGTTGGATTCTCACTGACGAATACCGCCGGTGAGCCGACGTTGTCGATTGGTGACGGGTTGGCGGTGAACGTGTTGTCGTTCGTCGTCACCAATCGGACGGTCGGGGCATTGGCGTTGTGTGCGGGTGCGCCGGTGCCTGATGGTCAGAGCGAGCCTGATGGCCCGACCACGTTGTACGTGTACTTCGGGAATCTGTTGACTTCGCCGCAGGTGAAGGGGTTGTCGATCACCGCCCCCGGTTGGGTGGCGACGTTCGTGGAGGGAGCGTGGGCGTTGACGCCGGCGGCGGCCGGGTCGTTGGCGGCGAATGCGTCGGTGGCCTTCACGATCGGGCACGTCGATGTCGATGGGCCGCCGCAGGACGGTCATTTCATCGTGGATTACAGCCGGCTGGGCAACGTGCCGAACGGGTTCGTGCATCTGCCGCTCTCGCGGGTGTCGGCGGTGTCCGGGGGTGATCCGGTGCTGGATCTGCAGATCGGTTTCGGGACGGGTCGATCCACCGTGGTGACGACTGTTGATGCGAATCATCCGTATGTGAACTCGTTGTCGTTGCAGCTGAGCACGGATGTGGCGGGCGTGGCGCCGTCGTGGGATCCGGCCAGGCCGCCGCTGTTCCACCTGTCGTTCCTGTACGAAGAGTCCACTCCGGGCGGGGCGTTGACGACGCGTGATCTGGCTCACGACATCAAGCCGTCGCCGGCGCCGCAGACCGCGGCTGCCTGGGGTGTCGATCCGGAACCGGCGGGCGAGGATCCGGTGTGGACGTTGCGTCCGGAGACGGGTCCGATCCTGGGTCCGGGGTCGGTGGTCGAATTCGTGGTCGACGGCATCGTGTCGCCGTTGCGGCCGGGGCCGACGCAGCTGTCGGTGGGTTGGGTGGATGTTCCGGGGTTCGCCCCTGGTGTGGCGACGGCGGTGATCCAGAAGCTCGCCCCGTTGTCCGTCGCAGCGTTGAGCTTCGCTCCGACGTGGATCCCCAAAGGCCAGAGCGTTGCCCCCATGTTGTACTGGTCGGTGGCGGGGGATCCGACGACACTGGAGTTACGGGAACCGTGTGACGTCGTCTTGGACGAGGCGGTGGCCACGTCGATGCTGTCGCCGGTGGCCGTGAGTGCGTCGACGGATTTCACGATGCGGGCGTCTCGCTTCTGCGACGGCATGGTCGTCACGAGGTCCACCACATTCCCGGTCGTCGAGTTCGCCACGACATCGACCGCCCGCATCGCCCCCACCGGCGACGAGACGCGGACAACGGCGATGTGCCTGTCTCACGACTCACGGATGCTGTATGTCGCCGGCAGCGACGATTCGTCCGAGACGACCACGTCCTGCACGGTCACGCTGTTCGACCGGGCCACGCTGGCACCAGTCGGTCGGATCGATGATCTGTGGCCTGCTCCGTCGGACTTCTTCGGCGGGCTACGACTGTCGATCGCCCCGCCGTCGGCTGATGGCGTTGACCGCCTGGTGTTGGCGCGCGGTGGGCAACTCGCCGTATGGGACGTCGCCGAGGACCGCTCCGCCGTTCGACGAGCTTTTCACGGACTTCCCCAGGGCGAATGGCTGGCCGGCGTTCGGCCATCGGGAACCGTCATCGGAGTGATCCCGGCGCCGGGAGCGATGGGAATCGCGGGTGCCACGTTCTTCATCGAGTTCACGGTTGTCGAATTCGATCCCCTCGGCATTCTTCCCTCTCACCCACTCGGACCGCCGATCGGGACCGGCGGGATCTTCAGCGACCTCACGCTCAGCGGCGACGGTGAGCACATCGTCTATCTGGGTTGGCTGGGCGTGGTCCCCGATCCCCCCGACGATGGAGCGACCCCGGGCACGGTCGTCATCCGAAAGTCACGATTGGCCGACGGTGCGCTGATCGACGAAGTCCACTTCGGTACCTGGCCGCGGAACTCCTTCCTTGGTTCGTCGTTCGTCACCCGATTCACCGAGATGCCCGGCCGGGGTGTACTGATGTACATCCCGGATGACGTCTCGGCGAACGATCCGCCACCGCCCCCGAATCTCCTGCCGGATCTGCCGCGTGGTCTCACCTTGATGCCTCTCGACGGGTCCGCACGCGCGACCGCGTTGGATCCGACCGACAGCATCCGCCTCTATGTTTCGGATGTGATCGATGTCCTCCCTCCGCAGTACTCGCCCGTCGCGGCCGGTGGCACTCCGTCCGATCTGGTGCTGGCCACCGAGACCGGCATTTGGATCGCCCCGTCCGATCATCCGACACTCGGCGTCGTCGTGCCGATCGGCCCGCCGCAGGCGCCCGTGCTGTTCTCAGCCGACGGATCGGTGATCACCGCCATCGTTCAGGATTCGGATCAATCCCACGCGTTTCGCATCGTCGAGATCACCCGGTCGGTGGTCCCGAAGCCAGACGTGTCGGTCGGCCCGGCACCCATCATGTCGCCCACGTCGTCACAGGAGAGCACACCATGAGTGAATCGGTCAGTCGCCCGCCGGTGGAATTCGCATTGTCGAACGCGGCGGGGGAGCCGACGTTGACGATCGGCGATGGCCTGGCGGTGAACATGTTGTCGTTCGTCGTCACCAATCAGACAGCCGGGCCGCTGGCGTTGTTCGCCGGCACCCCGGTGCCCGATAGCCAACCCAACCCCGATGGTCCCACGACGCTCTACATCTACTTCGGCAACCTGCTGACCCCGCCGCAGGTGCAGGCGTTGTCGATCACCGCGCCGGGTTGGGTGGCGACGTTCGTCGCCGGAGCCTGGGCGTTGACGCCGACGACGGCCGGGTCGTTGGCGCCGGGTGCGTCGGCGACGTTCGCGATCGGCCACGTCGACGTCGACGGGCCACCGCAGGACGGTCATTTCATCGTCGACTACAACCGGCTGGGCAACGTGCCCAACGGGTTCACCCACCTGCCGCTGTCGCGGGTGTCGGCGGTCGCCGGCGGCGATCCGGTGCTTCATCTGCAGATCGGTTTCGGGAGCGGTCTGTCGACCGTCGTCACGACTGTCGATGCGAATCACCCGTACGTCAACCGGTTGTCGTTGCAGCTGAGCACCGACGTGGCGAACGTGGCGCCGACATGGGATCCGGCCAAGCCGCCGCTGTTCCACCTGTCGTTCCTGTACGAGGAGTCGACCCCGGGCGGGGCGTTGACGACTCGGACCCTTGCACAACACGGCATCAAGCCGTCACCGGCGCCGCAGACCGCGGCGGCCTGGAGCCCTGATCCGGAACCGACCGGGGAGGATCCGGTATGGACGTTGCGGCCGACCGCACCAGGCCCGATCCTCGGGCCGGGTTCGGTGGTGGAGTTCGTGATCGACGGGATCGTGTCGCCGTTGCGGCCGGGACCGACGCAACTATCGGTGGGTTGGGTGGACGTTCCGGGGTTCGCCCCTGGAGTGGCGACGGCGGTGATCCAGAAGATCGCCCCGTTGGCCGTCGGCTCGATCGGCTTCGAGCCGTTGTGGATTCCCAAGGGCCAGACTTTCGCACCGACTCTCTCGTGGTCGACGACGGGGGATCCGACGACGCTCGAACTCGTCGCCCCGCACGACACACCGCTCGACGACGCCGTGGCGACATCGATGGTGTCACCGGTGGCCGTGACCGCCTCGACCGAGTTCACCATGCGGGCGATGCGGGCCTGCGATGCCGCCGTCGCCGTGGGATCGTCGACGTTCCCCGTCGTCGACTTCCACACCACATCGACGGGCAGGATCGACTCCCCCGATGTCACGGAGGTGGCGGCCGTGTGCCAGCCCCCCGGCTCTCCGTTGCTCTACGTGGCGTGCGCCACCGACAAGAACCTCGCCGGCAATATGAGTGCATCCGTGCTCATCTTCGATGCCGCGACCAAGGCCCCGATCGCCCAGGTCGACGAGGAGTGGCCCAGGCCACCGGGGGCGGAGAACGAGCTGATGGGACCCTCGGTGTGGATCGCCCCGAACGTGACTCCAGGCGTGGATCGCCTGGCGATGGCCGACGAGCAGCTGGTGCTGGTGTGGGACATCGCCGCCGACCACACGGTCACCAAGCGGTCGTCGACCGCTCTTCCAGCCGAGGCGATGGTCCTGGGCTTCGGGCCGACGGGAACGCTCGCCGTGGCCATCGAGGACATCGAGTCGGCGGCTCGCCAGTTCACGATGATGGAGTTCGATCCACTCGGCGTGCAGCCGCCGCGGCCGATGGGGCCGGCGTTGGGCGGCGATGGGGTGTACGGGGGCTTCGTGTTGGCTCGCGACGGAGCCCATGTCTTCTACGTCGGTTGGATCGGACCGGTCCCCCAGGGCGACGACGACCAGAAGGCGGCGACTCCCGGTCGATTGGTCGTCCGCAAGTCCCGGCTCGCCGATGCCACACTGGTCGACGAGGTCACCCTCGGCACATGGCCGTTCATCGGCTTCATTCTTGCTGTCATTATGGTCGATGTAATCGTCTTGACCGAGATGGCCGACGGGACGCTCGCGATGTACGCGCCGTACGTCCCCGACCCCCCAGCGTCGACCGATCCGCCGACCGACCCGCCGACCGACCCGATGCCCGCGATGCCGTCCGGGGTGATGTGGATGCCACTCGACGGGTCGGGAACCTCGACGACGTCATCCCCGGGCGGAAGCTTCCGGCTCGCCTCCGCCGATGACGGATTCGTTATTCCCCCGCAGTACTCGCCGAACGGCACCGACGTCGTCATCACTACCAAACTCGGACTGTGGATCGCCCCGTGGAACCGCCCGGACCTGGGTGTCACGGTGCCCGTCGGGCAACCGCTGCTCCCGGTCGTGTTCTCCTCCGATGGTGATGTGATCACTGTCGTCGTGCAGGATCCGACCAACTACAACTCGTTCGAGATCGTGACGCTGACCCGATCGGTGGCTCCGGCGGGCCAGCTCACGGCAGGTTGATCACCTGCCCCACGGTGATCAGGTTGGGGTTGGTGATCGCCGGGTTCACTCGGAGCAGCTCGGCAACGGTGGTGTGGTGGTTCGTGGCAACCCTGCTGAGGGTGTCACCCCGTTGCACCGTGTAGGTCTGCGCCTCGGGTGGCGAAGGAGGCGAAGGTGGCGAAGGTGGGACAGGCGTCGACGGCGTGGACGAACCTCCACCAGCTGTCCACACGTCGATCTGTGTCAACGTCATGTTGAGATCGATGGTTGGACCCTTGGCGTTCCTGAACTGCTCGAAGGCCGGATGATTGCTGATGGTGTGTTGCTGCAGGTTGGGGGATCGGTCGTAGTGGGAGCCCCAGGCCGTCGATTCGGTCGCCCACACGAACGAAGCGAGCTCCCCCACCATGTTGGCGATCGGCGCTGCGCCGTAGATGCCGAGCGGATACTCCCCGATGGCGCCCCGAAAGTTGCCGAGATATTCGGCAGCCACCTCGATCTGAGCGCCTTCGACGTCGGTGTCGATCGAGGCGATGATCGGCAGGTTCGTCGGGTATCCGAGCGCGGCGGCCATCTCGGCTGCCTGGCGGCCGTGGGCAGTTCCGTCGGCCGGCCGGTCCCATGATGTCGTCCCGGCCTCCCAGTTGAGCAGCAGGCCGAGCCCGGCCGACCAGATCGCGTCGCGCTCCTCGGCGGTGATGACCTTCCAACGGTCGGCCGAGACCGACAGATAGCGGCTGACGAACGTGGCGCCCGCAGCGGCCAGTTTGACGACATCGACCTCGTCCGCCGCGCCATAGTCGGCGCCGATCCGGTTCGGCGGAATCTGCGTCGTTGTCATGCGGGGCTGCCACCGTTCTCGTCGGCATCGACGTCGTCATGCGAACGTACCGCCGAACCGCGGACCGGTCAACGGTGGCGGCCGGACTGGCCGATCGAGCCAGCCCGTACCGGCACGTGCTGCCGGTGTCTAACGTGGCCCCGTGCCTCATGCCGTGCGATCACTCCTGTTGTTCCTGGCGGCGGCGCTGGCCGAGATCGGCGGCGCTTGGATGGTGTGGCAGGGGGTGCGCGAAGATCGTGGCCCGCAATGGATCATTGCGGGAGTGGTGGCCCTCGGCGCGTACGGGTTCGTGGCGACCGGACAACCTGACGCCAACTTCGGACGGATCCTCGCCGCGTACGGTGGTGTTTTCGTGGCCGGCTCCCTCGTCTGGGGCCGACTGGTCGACGGTTTCCACCCGGATCGGTACGATCTCGCCGGCTCGACGATCTGCCTGATCGGCGTCGGCGTGATCATGTACGCACCCCGGTAGGCGACTCCTGCCTCCACCTCTACTTTTGGTTGAGGTTTTTTCGTTGCCGGCGTCGGCAAAGCCGGCCTCCCCCCTGGTCGAGGCGCGCTGACATCCATGATCTCCCTGACGTCTTATACCACCATTGTCTGTGGTATAACTGCGAAGAGAGTTAGATCAAACACTTGGAGCGCACAAAGAATGACGGGCGGAACCGCACTTCTGGCACCATTCACGACCCCGGAGAGTCGTCGAATGGGGGCCCGCTCCCGGTCGGCGCGCCTTGCTGCCGGGATGCTGGTTGCGGTGGCGTGTCTGCCCGCAGCGATGCTCGCAGGAACGGCACGCGCGGGCATCGCCCCTGCTGAGCCCTCCACGCCCGCACTTGGCGCTGCGCCGGCCGTTCCGGGCGCGCACTTCGACCTCGCCCTTACCAACGTCCTGGCGTCCGGCCAGACATCGCCGGCGAGTCCCGGCGACGATGTGACGTTCACCGTCACCGTCACCAACCAGGGCGATGTCGCCGCCACCGGGGTGGAGATCACCGACTACATCCCAACTGGGTGGACGCTCCACGACCCCGACTGGACCTCGTCGGGGAACATCGCCACGACGCTGGTCGATGTGCCCGTCGGCGGATCGACGAACATTGACGTCACCTTCACCGTAGGAGCGATGAGCCAGATGCCGTTGGCGACGACCCCGCTCGTGGCCAACCGGGTGCTGACCGGCACGGTGTACCGCGACTTCGACGAATCCGGCACGCGCACCGCGACCGGCGAACCGGGTCAGGTGGGAGTGCAGGTGACGGCCGTATGCCTCGCCGACAAGGGTGTCGATGGGTTGGTCGGCACCGCCGATGACCTCTACTCGACCGCCGCGTCGACGACCACCGACGCACAGGGCGTCTTCACCCTGTCGAATCTGGCGCAAGGCCCGTGCCGCGTCGAGTTCGGCATTCCGAGCGACATGGGCTACCTGCTCGACGCGGTCGCCGGTGGCACGCTCGTGCAGTTCGTCGACCTGACTGCCGGTAACGGCACGGCGAACGCCGGGTTGAACAACCCGGCCGACTACACGGCCTCGCCCACGCCGAGCCTGGCGATCGCCGAGGAGACGGCAGGCGACACAAGCGGCGCGGGCACCGTGCCGGCATCGGCGTCGGTCGACACGTTTCCCTATTCCGGCGACCCGGTCGCCGCCGGCACCACCCATGGCGCGACCGGTGCGGTGTGGGGCCTGACGTTCAAGAAGGCGTCCAACACGATCTTCGCCTCGGCCGTGCTGAAGCGCCACTCCGGCCTCGGTTCGGGTGGGATCGACGCGATCTACGCCGTCGGCGGAACGCCCGGGGCACTGTGGTCGTCCCCCTACACCGCCACCGACACCGCCGCAGGTAACCCGGTGCTGCCGAACAACGATGGCAACACCGCCAACGACTCGGCGGGCACCGCGACGACCTCGACCCAACTCGCCGAGCGGGGCCTGGGCGCCGAGGCCTCGCCGTCGTACGACGTCAAGGCGTTCGGCCAGGTCGGCAAGGTCGGCTGGGGTGGGCTCGACATCAGCGACGACGAGCAGACGTTGCTGGCGATGAACCTGGGTGCCCGCACGTTGGTCGGCATCGACATCGCCTCGAAGACCGAGACGTTCTCGGCTCCGGTGCCCGCGCCCGCGTGCAGCGCCGGGACATACCGGCCGTGGGGTGTCAGCTCCCACGACGGTCTGGCCTATGTCGGTGTGGTGTGCGACGCCCTCGGCGGGACCCGCGCCGACCTCGCGGCCTTCGTATACGCCTACAACTACACCGATCAGGCGGTCGCCGGGCCCGATGGAGCGGCCGTCGCCTCCGGGGTGTGGACCGCCAACCTGCTGCAGGACGCGATCGGTGCACCCGGAATGCAGATGTCCTACGTCAAGGGTGGAGCCCTTGCGCCCGCCGGCGACAACTGGGAGCCATGGGTCGACACCTTCAACCAGTCGAACTACGAGCAACTCGCCTGGTCGGACTTCCTGATCCTCTACCGGCCGACACCGATCCTTTCCTACATCGACTTCGACAACGACGGCTCGATGATCGTCTCGTTCCGCGACCGCACAGGCGACCAACTCGGCTGGCGGGAGTACGCACCCGACACGACGCTGTCCGGGCTGTTCGGCACGACGATCGGCGGCGATCTCCTGCGGGCCGCTCCGCCGACCACCGTCGGGGGAACCTTCACGCTCGAGAACAACGGCACCGTGGCCAACGGGGCGAGCCTCGGCGGAGGAACGTCCACCGGTGGCGGAGCCGGCAATCTGCAGGGTCCCGGCGGCGGAGAGTTCTACACATGGGACTCCTTCGGCGGACACCAGGAGACGTCGCAGGGCTCGCTCGTCATGGTCCCGGGCACGAACCAACTGGTGGCCGGTGTGATGGATCCACTGCAACTCGTCTCGGGTGGCGCGGCGTGGCTCCCGACCAACGGCTCGATCCGCAGCGACGCCAACGAACTGTACGGCGGGGTCACCAGCGCCGCCGGTGCGGTCGGATTCGGTAATGCCGGGGGCCTCGGCGACCTGGTCCGTCTCACCGCGGCGGCACCGGTGGAGATCGGCAACCGGGTGTGGAACGACGTCAACGGCAACGGCGTCCAGGACCCCGGCGAACCCGGCATCGGGGGTGTCACCGTGTCGATGTCCGACGGGGTCGGGGGTCACACGGCCACGGCCATGACCGATTCCACCGGTAACTACTACTTCTCCTCGGCACCGTCGGGTCCCGGCGGCGTCGGGGCGACGTACGGACTCAACTGGCTGGCCGAGGGCACGGCGATCACCCTCACCTTCCCGACGACGACCGCGGCGGGCAACCTGACCACCTCGGATTCGACCTCGGGTGCCGGCTCCGACGTCCGAGACTCGGACCCGTCAGCCACCGGCACCGTCAGCTTCGTCGTCGCCGGCCCGGGAAGGAATGATCACACTCTCGACGCCGGGTACACCACTGCCCCGAGGCGTTACGCCGGACGGACGTACAACACCGCGGAGATCTCGGCGGATGGGGGAGACGACGTCGATTCGACCCCGGACCCACGTGACGGCGGCGGACCCGGTGAGACCCCGGGTATCGACGACTCGATCACCAACCCGGCCGACGAGGACGACCACGACTCGGCCGCCGTCGACGTCGTGGTCACCTACGACCTCGCCCTGGCCAAGGTCGCAGCGGCGACATCGGTCGCCGCCACCGGCGACGACATCACCTGGACGGTTCGGGTTCAGAACCAGGGTGAGATCAACTCCGGCCCGTTCGAGATCACCGACACGCTGCCGAGCGCGGCGTCGTTCAATGCCGGTTCGTTGGCGCTCGTGACAGGTGGCTCCGTCGGATCGTCGCTCAGCAGCCCGGTTCCGACGACGTCCGGGCAGGTGATGACGGTCGCCTTTGCCGACCCCATCGGTCTGGTCCCCGACGGTTTCGTCGACATCACCTTCACCACCAATGTCGACGACATCGCCCAGGGTCCATTCCGTAACTGGGCGGAGATCTCCGCCGACTCCGGCGCCGACGACGACTCCACGCCCGATACCGACACCGGCTCGGATGCCACTCTGCCGAACGACGGCTACAGCGGGGTGACCGACCCGACGACGCTGGCGGCGGACGGGCCTGCCGGCGCCGAGCCGACCGGCACCGTCGACTCCGACGACAACGACGACGCCGTCGTGGCCGCAGCTCCAATCGATCTCGCCCTGCGCAAGACGGTGACGGCCTTCGACGGCAGGACGGCGACCTTCCTGATCCACGTGTTCAACCAGGGCATCGCGCCGGTGAGCTCGATCCAGGTCACCGACTACATCGACACCGCGGTGTGGCAGCCGCTGGCCGCCGCGTCCAATCCGGACGGCGTCACCACCGCGCCGGTGACGGCGGGCTACACCGCCCCGTCCGTGCTGCCCACCTACTCGTGGGATACCTCGGTCCCGGCGGCGCCGGTGGCGACGATCACCGGGACTCTCGCCGCCGGCGAAGGCGTGGTGTTCGCGGTCACCCTGACGCTCCGCAGCGGTCTCGCGCCGCTGCCGGATCGAGCGGTCGATCGAGCCGAGATCAGCGAGATCCGCAATGCGGCCGGAGGACTGGCGACCGATATCGATTCGATCCCCGACGGCCTCGCCGGCAACGACGCAGGCGGCAAATCCGGATCGGCCGCCGACGATGCGATCGACGGCACCGGCACGGGCGCGGTCGATGGGACCGTTGCCGCGACGGACGAGGACGACGCCGATCCGGCGGCCGTGCCGCTGTACGACCTGGCGATCGGCAAGGTGTTGTCGGTCGGGCAGCCCGAGATCCTGTCGGCGCCACCGATGCCGCCGACGGTGACGTACGACATCCGCATCTCCAATCAGGGAACGACGACGGTCTACAACGTGCAGGTCACCGACTCACCTCCGGCGGAGATGAGCTATGTCGGGGGCTCGGCCTCCGGCTCGGGCGTCACCTCGGCCGGGAGTGCGTTCACCATCCCCGGCCCGATCATCGGTGGCGGCACGGCCACCTTCTCGGTGACGTACCAGCTCAACGATCTCTCCGGTGCCGCATTCGTCAACGTCGCCGAAATCTCGGCATGGGACGACGATGCGGACGGCACGAACCCTCCGCCGACGTTCATGGTCGACATCGACTCGACACCCGACAGCGACGCGACCAACGACGCGGGCGGCGCACCGGGGACACCGTCGGACAACTCGACCTCGGGCAATGGCTCGGGTCTTGCGGGCGACACCTCTGCGGCAACCGACGAGGACGACGCCGACCCGTCGCGCGTGACGCTGCCGTACGATCTCGCGCTCCGCAAGCGGATCGATACCACCCAACCGGGCATCGCCGACGGCGTGGCCGATGGCGAGAAGGTCACCTTCAATGTCGAGATCTTCGACCAGGCGCGTGACGTCGACGGCGTGACCATTGCCGACTACATCAGCCCGGGCTGGAAGTACCTCGCCGCCGACAAC
>JANMJD010000110.1:0-2259 GCA_031371195.1 Actinomycetes bacterium
CGCTCCGCGAGTGCCGCCGAGTTCGACGTTCTACTCCCGGCCGTCGACGATCGCCCTGGCCGACGAGGTCGCCTACCTGGCCGACGGTCGCATCGTCGCCCACGGAACGAACGAGGAGATCTCGGCGGCCCACTCCGACTATCGGGCGCTCGTCGACGCCTACGAACACGACCGTGCCCTGGCCAACGCCACACCGGCCGGGGAGGACCCGGCATGAACACCCAGTCGGGGCCGGGCGGGGCTGTCGCCACGCTCACACGCGGCGTGCGCACCGCGCCCGAACTCACCCGGGGGGCGGGCGTCACCCTCGGGCTCTCGCTCGTCGGTGCGGCCGGGCGGATCGTCGTCCCAGTGCTCATCCAGCAGGCGGTCGACGGCGGCATCTCGGGGGATCGCGTCGATGTCGGGCGCGTGGCCCGTCTGTGCATCGTCGGCCTGGTGGTGGTGATCGTTGCCGCCATCGCCCAGCGGGAAGCGATGCGCCGTCTGGGAGTCCGCAGCGAGCACGCCCTGTACGGCCTGCGGGTGCGGCTGTTCGACCACATCCACCGACTGAGCCTGGCCGAACATGCCGAGGAGGGCCGCGGCGCGCTCGTCGGCCGGGTGACTTCGGACATCGAGACGATGACCCAGTTCTTCTCGTGGGGCGGGATCGCCTGGCTGCTCGACTCGACGTTGATGGTGCTCGTGGCCGGCGTGATGCTGGCGTACGACTGGGTGCTCGCCGTCGTCGCGTTCATCGTCGCCGCACCGCTGGCGATCGTGCTGCGGGCGGTGCAACGCCGACTGATCCGCGGCTACGACCTCGCCCGCGAACGGAATGCCGAGTTCATGTCGCAGGTCGGGGAGATGATCACCGCAAGCGCAGTGACCAGGGCATACGAGGCACGCCCGGCCGCCACCAGGCGGGTGCTGCAGGCGGCCGACCGTCGGGCGCGGGCCTTCGTTCGATCGTCGACGATCGGTGCGTTCCTGTTCCCGTCCGGTGAAGTGTTCTCGGTGTTGACCGTCGGGGCCGTCGTCGTCGTCGGCGTGCTGCGCGGGCCGTCGAGCGGCCTGACCTCCGGGGCGCTGATCGGCTTCGTGTTCCTCACCTACCGCTTCCTCGAGCCGATCGCCGAGATCACCGAGGTACTCGATCAGACGCAGGCCGCCGTGGCCGGGTTCCGGCGCATTCTCGGGGTGCTCGACATCCCGGCGGGACCGCCGTCACCCGACCACCCCGTGCCGTTGCCGGGCGGAAGCCTCGACGTACGCATCGACGGAGTCGACTTCGGCTACCGCCCCCGCCTCGGTCTCGACGAGGACGGCGCGCTGGCCCTGCAGGGCGTCAGCATGTCGATCGCCTCGGGTGAGCAGGTGGCGCTGGTCGGTGCCACGGGCTCGGGGAAGAGCACCCTGGGCCGGCTGATCGTCCGGCTCGCCGACCCGACGGTGGGACATATCTCCATCGGCGGTGTCGACCTGCGGGACGTTGCCAACGACGACCTGCGTGAGCGGGTGATGCTGGTTCCGCAGGACCCCTTCCTGTTCGACACCAGCATCGAGGGCAACCTGGTCTTCGCCCGACCGGGGACCGACCACGACGCCATTACCGCCGCCTTCGACGAGTTGGGTCTGGCCGAGTGGCTGGCCGCCCTGCCCGACGGGCTGGCCACCGAGGTGGGCGAGCGCGGCGAGCAGCTCTCGGCCGGCGAGCGACAGCTGGTCGCCCTCGTCCGGGCCTATCTCGCCGACCCTGATGTGCTCCTGCTCGACGAGGCGACGTCGGCCGTCGACCCGCTCACCGAGACCCGCCTCGCCCATGCGCTGGCTCGCTTGGCCACCGGTCGCACGACGATCGCCATCGCCCACCGACTGTCCACGGCGGCACGCGCCGACAGGGTGGGCGTGATGGAGCACGGTCGGCTCATCGAGGTCGGGCATCACGACGCCCTGATCGCCCAGGGAGGCGTGTATGCTGGCCTGTTCGCCGCCTGGATGACGGCAACCGAGAGCGGCCCGCCCGGCCCGACGTGACGCCGCATCCGTCACCGCGGGTCGACGAGGACCTTGACTGCGTGGCTCGGATCGTCGCCCAGCGCGGCCATCGTGGCGGGAAGCTCGGCGAGGCCGATGGTCATATCGTGAAGTGGTTCGACGCGCACTGCCCCGGAGACGATGAGGTCCATCGCCAGCGGGAACTCGTGATGCAGGTAGCCGAGTGAGGCGATCATCGTGATCTCCTTGCGCAACCACGACCCCGGATCGATCGTCGCC
>JANMJD010000116.1:0-7655 GCA_031371195.1 Actinomycetes bacterium
CCGAACTCGGCGCAACACGCACCGACCCCAGCGGCCACCGCAGCGTCGTCGGTGACGTCGAAGGTGCCGGTCCACGTCTCGGCTCCCGACTCGGCGACCAGTGCTCGGGTCGCCTCAAGGCCGGCCGCCGATGCAGGGTGATCGACGAGCGCCAACCGCCAGCCGTCGTTGGCCAGGCGCAACGCGGCAGCCCGACCGATGTCACCCGCAGCCCCCGTGATCATCGCCGCACGGGGAGTCGCCGCGCCGGAAGTCGTCTCGCCGGGAGTTGCTACACCGGAAGGCGCCACACCCGGAGTCGTCTCGCCGGGAGTTGCTACACCGGAAGGCGCCGCACCCGGAGTCGCCGCACCCGGAGTCGCCGTGGTGCGCGGACCCTCCGGTAACTCGGGCGACTCGGACGTCGTGTCAGTGCTCAAGGCGGGCGCTTCCGGTGGCAAGGCGTGCTCCGTCGGCATCGAAAAGGTGGACGGTGCCCGCCATTTGGACCGAGATCTCATCGCCGGCGTGACCCGAGAACGGCGCCGCCACCTTGGCCACGATCGAAGCCGGAGCACCCTCGTGCTCGATCAGCACATGGACGAATACCTCGGAGCCGAGATCCTCGACCACTCGGATCCGCCCGGTCAGCGGACCGTTGCCGAGCACCACCCCCTCGGGGCGGAAGCCCACGGTGACCCGTTCGGCTGCGCTGGTGCCGAGAGCCGAACGGGCGGCGTCGTCGAGGCCGACGGCAACTCCTCCGAGACGCACGACGCGGTCGCCGGTGACCGGAGCCGAGATCAGGTTCATCGCCGGG
The DNA here is from genome assembly GCA_031371195.1 of Actinomycetes bacterium. Taxonomy (GTDB): domain Bacteria; phylum Actinomycetota; class Acidimicrobiia; order Acidimicrobiales; family Ilumatobacteraceae; genus JANMJD01. Next base: position 800 of record JANMJD010000116.1, read on the forward strand.
GAACCGATGAAGCCGGCGACGAACAGGTTGGCCGGCTCGTGATAGAGCGTGCCGGGCGTGTCGCATTGCTGGAGGATGCCGTCCTTGAGTACGGCGACGCGGTGGCCCATCGTCATCGCCTCGACCTGGTCGTGGGTGACGTAGACCGTCGTCACCGACAGGCGGGCCTGCAGCTCGGCCAGCTCCGTGCGGGTCTGCACCCGCAGCTTGGCGTCGAGGTTCGACAGCGGCTCGTCCATCAGATACACGGCCGGGCGCCGCACGATCGCCCGTCCCATCGCCACGCGCTGACGCTGGCCGCCCGACAGGTTCTTGGGTTTGCGATCGAGGTATTCCTCGAGGTCGAGGATTCGGGCTGCCTCGCGCACCCGCTCCATCCGCTCGGCCTTGGCCACACCGGCCTGCTTCAGAGCGAAGCCCATGTTCTCGGCCACGGTCAGTTGCGGATACAGCGCGTAGTTCTGGAACACCATGGCGATGTCGCGATCGCGTGGCCGCACGTTCGACACGTCACGATCGCCGATGTAGATGGTGCCGTCGTCGAGCGGCTCGAGACCGGCGAGCATCCGCAGCGCCGTCGATTTTCCCGACCCCGACGGCCCCACGAGCACCAGCAACTCGCCGTCGTGTATCTCGAGGTTCAGCGCATTGACCGCCGGGCGCGGTGTTCCGGGGTACAGGCGGGTGGCGGCGTCGAAGCGAACGGAGGCCATGGTTACTTGCTTCCTGACAGGTCGTCGGGTCGGTACGTCACTTGATCGCTCCCATCGCCAGGCCGCGGATCATGCGTTTCTGAGCCGCCCATCCGGCGAGGACGACCGGCAGGCTGGCGATCACCGAGGCGGCCGAGAGCTTGGCGAGGAAGTTGGCCTTCTCGTTGATGTTGGTCGTCACCCAGATCGGGATGGTCTGCGCCGCCGCCGAGTTCAGCTGCAGGGCGAAGAAGTACTCGTTCCAGGCGAAGATCATGCACAACAGAGCGGTAGCGGCGATGCCCGGCACGGCGATCGGCAGGATCACCGAGGTGAGCTGACCGCGCAGACCTGCCCCGTCGATCTCGGCCGCCTCGATCAGTTCGCGGGGCACCTCTTGGAAGAACGACCGCAGCATCCATACCGCCAGTGGCAGGTTCATCGCCGTGTACAGGATGACCAGCACCGTGCGGGTGCCGAGGAGGTGGAACTGCTTGGCCAGGATGTAGAGCGGCAGGATCGAGGCGACCATCGGCAGGAACTTGGTCGAGATGAAGAACAGCAGCACGTCGCGCCATTTGCGCACGGGCCGGATGGCCAGGGCATAGGCCGCCGGGATGGCCATCGCCAGCACGATCGCCGTCGACAGCAGCACGACGAACGCCGAACTCGAGAATGCCCGCCCGAACGAGAGGATGCCCTGGGTCGACTTGGTCACCTCGCGGTACCGGTCGAGTGACGGGGTGAAGATCACCTTCGGATTGCCGATGGCATCGAGTTCGTTCTTGAAACTGCTGATCACCAGCCAGAAGATCGGGAAGAAGAACAACAGGGCGACCAGCCAGGCCAGTGCGCCGAGGGCGGCGTTGACCGAGCGGCGCTCGCCGATGCCGAGCGTCGAGCCGGCCCGACGGGGCTTGCGAACCTTCGACGCCGGTGGTGCGGGGGAGGTCACGGTAGCCATCAGACGATGTCCTCACCTTCGAGCAGGCCCGAGAGCAGGCGCAACGACAGATTGGCGATGATCAGGGCGGCGACGACGACGACGATCGAATAGGCCGACGCCCGACCGAACAACCAGCCGCCGCCGATCGAGCGCTTGTAGACGAAGTACGGGATGTTGGTCGAGCCGGGTCCGCCGCCCGTCATCACGGCGACGTGATCGAACGCCTGGACGATGTAGATCGTGCCGAGCAGCGTGCCCAGTTCGAAATAGGGGCGTAGGTGGCGAAGGGTGAGTTGGCGGAACACCCCGAAGGACGAGGCGCCGTCGACCTTGGCCGCCTCCAACACGTCCGACGGCTGGCTCTGCAGGCCGGCGAGCATGATCAGCATCATGAACGGCGTCCACTGCCACACCAGCACGGTGACGATCGAGGCGGTCGGGTGTTGGCCGACGAACTCGACGGGGCTCATGCCCAGCCGTTCCAGCACCCAGTTGAGGACGCCGTACAGGCTGTTGAACATCTGGAGTTTCCAGATGAGTCCGGCGACGACGGGCATGATCAGGAACGGCGTGATCAGCAGCGTTCGCACGAACCCCTGACCGAAGAACTTCCGGTCGAGCAGGATGGCGAACAGCGTGCCGAGCACGAGGGAGATCAACACGGCCGAGACGGTCATCGTCACGGTCACACCGGCCGCTTGCCGGAAGAACCGGTCATCCTTGGTGAACAACCGGGCGTAATTCTTGAACCAGACGAACGTACGGGGACCGGGAGGAACGATCTTCCAGCTGGTCAGGCTGTACCAGATGCTCATCAGGAACGGGATCTGGGTGATGAGGACCGTGAAGATCAGGGCAGGAAGCAGCGGGAGGCGCCGACGCCATGGCTGATGAAAAACGGAACTCTGTTTCACATCGGCCATGACGCCTGCGCCTCCCTGCTACTCGGTCTTCGTTACTTGATCAGGTCGCGACTCAGGTCGAAGCCTGCGAGGCGATGTCCTGGCAATCGGCGAGCGCCTTGTCGATGTCGGTCTGACCGGCGATGACGCTGGAGAACAACTCGGTGCACTGGTTGCCGACGTCCTGGAACTCCGGGACACCGACATACTGCACGCCCGGGAGGCCCGGACGCTTGGTGGTGCCGGGGTTGTCGATCGGAGCAGCGGCCATCGCGTCGAGGGTCGGTCCGGCAAAGGCGGCGGCAGCAGCCTTGTACTCGGGGATCTCGTACGTCGAGTTACGGGTACCCGGGGGAATCCCGGCCCAGCCACCGGCGATGCGGGTGCCGGCGTCCTTCAAGTACTGCGGGCCCGTCGCGAATGACAGGTACTGCCATGCCGCGTCGACGTCCTTGGTGGTCTTGGGGATGGCCAGCGCCCAGCTCCACAGCCAGCCCGAGGCCTTGGTGACCTTGGTCGGGGCCAGGGCGTAGCCGAGCTTGCCCTTGATCGGGCTGTTGTCACCCTCGAGGTTCGAGGCGGCGACCGTGGCGTCGTACCACATGGCGGCCTTGCCGTCCATCATCGCCTTGGTGCACTCGTTGTACGACGAGTTGGCCGCATCCTTCTCGCCGGCCGACTTGACCAGGTCGACGTAGAAGCTCAGGGCAGCCTTGAACTCGGGCTGATCAACCTGGGCTGCGCCGATCGAACCGTCGTCGTTGGCCTTCCACCAGGTGCCACCGAAGGTGTTGAGCACGGTCGTGAACGCCGCGCCCAAGTCACCCCAACCCGGCTTGCCACGCAGGCAGATGCCGGCCATGTCGGGGGTGTTGACGGCCTTGGCGACCGCAGCAACCTCGTCCCAGGTGGGGGCGGCGGAGAGCTTCTGGCCGGCGGCCTCGAGCACGTCCTTGCGGTACATGAGGAACGACGACTCGGCATAGAACGGCGCGGCGTAGAGCTTGCCATCGGCCGACAGACCGCCGCGGACGGCGGGGATGATGTCATCGACGTTGTAGGTCTTGTCGGCGGTGGCCAACGGGGTGAGGTCGGTGAGCAGACCCGAGGCGCCGAACTGCGGTGCTTCGAACATTCCGATCATCATCACGTCGAACTGCTTGCCACCCGAGGCCACGTCGCGAGTGGTGACCTCACGCAGGTCGCCTTCGCCGAGGATCGAGTAGTTGACCTTGATGCCGGTCTTGGCCGTGAACAGCTCGGGGGTGAGCTTGGCGATGTCTTCCATCTGGGGGTTGCCCACGATGGCGACGTTGATTTCCTTGGTGGCCGGAGCTGCCGCGTCGGTGGCTGCCGGGACGGCATCGGTGGCCGGAGCCGCGGCGTCGGTGGCTGCCGGGGCGGAGTCGGTGGCTGCTGGAGTGGCCGCGGTTGTTGCGGCGGCGGCAGCCGTGGTGGCCGCGTCTCCTCCGCTGGAACTGCTGCTGCTGCCGCAAGCGGCGACAGCCAGGCCGATCGCGGCAAGGACTGCCAGCGACCGCCCGGTGCGCTTCTGTGAAGCATGTTTCATGGGTAGTTCTCCCCTCAGATGAACTCGGTGCGCAGGGGATGAGGTCCCCCGACTCCCAGATTATGATGTGGGTTTGATTGGTTTTGCAAGAGCAAACGCAACTGAACAGTCACTTTTCATGTGGTACTTAGTTGGTTTAGGGTGCACAACGTGAGCAAACCCCAGCCCGTCTTGACGCTCAGCGATGCGTCGCTTCCCGCAGTGGAGGCCCGAGGGGTCCCCGTGCCGACGTTCGACCGAGGCGCACTCGAGCCTCGGATCCTGCACATCGGTGTCGGCGGCTTCCACCGCGCCCACCTCGCCTTGTACACCCATGAGCTGGCCGAACGCGGTTCGACGTGGGGCATCCGGGGTCTCGGGCTGCTCGCCGCGGATCGACAGATGGCCGATGCGCTCGGTGCCCAGAACCACCTGTACAGCCTGACCGAGAAGGGCACGGGCACATTCGACCCGCGCATCATCGGCAGCATCATCGACTACGTGCTCGCCGGCGACGACGTCGCCCTGGCTACCCGCGCGATCGCCGATCCGGCGACGGTGATTCTGTCGATGACGATCACCGAAGCCGGCTACGTCGAGCCGGCAGCCGGGAAGCGGACCACGTTCGACCTGATCGCCGATGGCCTGGAACGCCGTCGCGTCGAGCACGCCGGACCGATCACGATTTTGAGTTGCGACAACCTGCCGGGCAACGGCGATGTCGCTCGGGTGTCGATGATGGCCGCCGCCGCCCGCCACTCCGCGGCGCTCGTCGACTGGGTCACAGCCAACTGCAGTTTCCCCAACTCGATGGTCGATCGGATCACCCCGCAAACCGCGTCTGCCGATCGGCAATGGCTGCTCGACAACTACGGCGTCGACGATCGTTGGCCCGTGGTCGGCGAACCGTTCCGTCAGTGGGTGATCCAGGATGACTTCATCGCCGGGCGTCCCGCATGGGAGGACGTCGGGGTGCTGTTCACCGACGACGTGCATCGGTGGGAGTTGTACAAGCTGCGCATGCTCAACGCCGGGCACTCGTGCATGGCCTACCTGTCGGCGCTGGCCGGGGTCACCTACGTCGACGAGGCGATGACGATGGCACCGATCACCGGCTATCTCGACGAGTTGCTCCATACCGAGGCGCTGCCGACGTTGGTGGAGATTCCCGGCCACCCTCGCGAGGACTACATCGCCACGGTGCTCGGCCGGTTCGCCAACACCGGCGTGCGTGACCAGATCGCCCGGCTGTGCATCGACGGGACGGCCAAGTTCCCCACGTTCCTGATCCCGACGATCGAGCGCCAACTCGACATCGACGGCCCGATCCGTTGTGCGACCCTCGCCCTGGCCGGCTGGGCCCGCTACCTCGGCACCGTGCCCGTCGCCCAGCAGTCGTTCGACACCCACGGCGACACCACCCGGCCGTTCGCCACCAAAGCCCTTCACGACCCGGCGGCGTTCCTGCAGTTGACCAGCGTGTTCCCCGCGGCATTGCGGGACAGCGCACGGTTCCGCGACGCCTTCGTGAGCGCCTACGGCCAACTCGAAGCGCGAGGCCCGATCGACGCCATGATCGGCTAGAAAGCAATGTCCGATCGGGAGCTGGAGCGGCGCTCATGAGTACATCGTCAGACGTCCGGCCCACCGACCTCAGTCGCGTCGCCCGTTTCCCCCACGAGCGCCAGCACGAGATCTACATGCTCGCCCTTCGCCAGGGCTCGGTCGACGTCTCGGATCTGGCCCGCCTGTTCGATGTGACCACCGAGACGATCCGCCGCGATCTCTCCGAGTTGCAGAGCCGCCAGCTCGTCCGCCGGGTGCATGGTGGCGCGGTTCCGGTCGAACGGCAGCGTCATGAACCGATGGTCGAGGCCCGCGGCGCTCTCAACGGTGAGGAGAAGCTGCGGATCGCCCAGCAGGCCATCCTGCAGATCCCCGATCAGGGTTCGGTGATCATCGACTCCGGCTCGACCGGTCAGCGGTTTGCCGACGTGTTCCCGTCGACGGCGGGTGTCCAGGTGGTGACCAACTCACTCGCCACGGCGCTCACCCTGGCCCGGCGGGGGGTCCGCCAGCTCACCGTGCTCGGTGGCGGCGTGCGGACCAACACGTTCGCCATGGTCGACGCCTCGGTGGTCGAGGCGGTCCGCCGGCTGCGGGCCGATGTGCTGTTCATCAGCTGCGACGGGATGTCGCTGGAACGGGGTTTGACCACGCCGTATCGGGAGGAAGCCCTGGTCAAGCGGGCGATGATCGAGAGTGCGCGCTGGGTGGTGGCGATGGTCGACCACTCCAAGTTCGGCAACGATCAGATGTTCGGATACGCCGGCTTCGATGACATCGACGTCCTGATCACCGACAGCCGGGTGACCGACGACGAGGTGCGAATGTTGGAGGACCACGATGTCGAGGTGATCCGTGGGTAGACCCACGGTCGAGCAGATCACCGCCTGGGAAGCGATCGCCGTGGCCACGGTCGCACGGGCGGCCGAACTGATTCGCGACAATCTGGGTCAGAACGCCGGCGTCCGCCTGAAGAGTTCGCCAACCGATGTCGTCACGCAGACCGATCTTGATTCCGAGACGTTGATTCGCGATTGCCTGCTGGCGGCCACTCCCGATGCGGGGATCATCGGCGAGGAGGGCGGGCAGACGACGGCCATGGCCCCTCTGCAGTGGATCATCGATCCGCTCGACGGCACCGTCAACTTCACCTACGGCGTACCGCTGTTCGCCGTGTCGATCGCCGCCGCCTACGACGGCA
>JANMJD010000121.1:0-1612 GCA_031371195.1 Actinomycetes bacterium
GGTCGGATCCATTACCAGCGCGCTGCGTTCGTCCTCGGTCAGGGCGACGTCGTTGTCCGCGACGATCTCTTTCAGTTCGTTGACCACGATCGTGCGGAGCTGATCGGCGGACAACGACGCGTCGTAGAGGCGGTTGCCGATGCGGGCGAACAGGGTCTCTTGGGCGCGGCGGCGCATTTCGGCCACCGGATCGGTGCGGCCGGTCGACGGTCGCATCACCGACGCCGCCTCGCCGTTGGCGGTCGGGTTCACCGACAGCGCCGGACGAGCCTGATCGAGGCGATCCTTCAAACTCATTTGCGAAACCTCCGTAGTCCCTTGGTCGGGTTCGTCTTGGGCGACTCGACAAGCAGATCGGCGAGGGCGCCGAGGGCCCGGGCGGCCGGGTTCCGGCCGTCGTGTTCGATGATCGGGACACCCACGTTCACTGATGTCGGCACCGCCCGCGAACTCGGGATCGAAGCCATAATGGTGAAGCCGGTGGTGGCCGCGATGTCGGCCGGCGAGAGTCCGACCCTGGCGTCGGAGCGGTTCAGCACGAAGTGGCGGGTGGCCCGCACGCCGAGTTGGTCGAGAATCATCGCTTCCTTGCGGATGCCGCGCACCGAGGGCACATCGGTCGACGACACCATGAGCAGGTCGCTGGCCGCCTCGGCCACCGACAGCGTCATGTCGTCGAGCCCCGCGCCGGTGTCGACGACCACCCAGGCGAACAGGCGGGCCAGTTCCTGGACGATGCGGATGGCGTCGCCTTCCTTGACGTCATCGGCTTCGGACGGATCGTCGGGGGCACACAGCACGAGCAGCTGGCTGCTGTGCGGCGTGAGGTACGCCTTGAGCAGGGAGGCTTCGGAGCCCGAGGCCTGAGTGGCGGTGTACATCGTGTAATTGGGGGTGAGGCCGAGCGAACTGGCCACATCGCCGAATTGCAGGTCCAGATCGACCAGCACCACGTCGCCGGGGAATTGGCGGGCCAACGACACGGCCAGGTTGGTGGCGACCACCGTCTTGCCGCTACCCCCCTTGGGCGAGATCACCACGGTGATACGCCCTTTGGGGGCGACCACCACGGCGGGGGCCGGGGGCCGTTGGGCCCGGATCGACTCGCGGCGCTCGAAGGCCAGGTCGGCGGCGCGCTCGAACGCGGCGACGACGCTGGTGATATCGGACCGCGGATCGACGATGTCGCGAGCTCCGGCCAGCAGGGCCGCCCGCCAGAGGTCAGCGGTCGGGGTCTCGACCAGCACGACGCTGGTCTCGGGATACGACCGGTCGATCTCGCGGATCAGGGCCAGCGCATTGGTCAAAGGAATCTCGGGTCCGACGGCGATGACATCGGGGTTCGACACGGCGAGCGCGGCGGCCACGCCAGGCACATCGACCAGCGCCTTCACATCGGCGAACCGGTGGAGGTCGCCCCTGGTCTCGTCGTACAGCGATGCCACCATCGCGTAGAACTCGTTGGTCGTGAACCGCTCGACCATGCTGCACACGCTCGGTGTGGCCGCCGGAAACCCGATGGGCCTCGGCGTCTCGGAGTCGGACGCGATCCTTCCCGTGGTGCCGATGTTCCACGCCAACGCGTGGGGCTATCCGTACCTCGCGACGATGA
>JANMJD010000182.1:0-8306 GCA_031371195.1 Actinomycetes bacterium
GTCCATCGGCGACCAGGCGGTCGGCGAGCATCGCTCCACCCTTGCCAAGTAGGTTCCGCGCCATCGACATGCCGGCTCCGGCAATGTCGCGGGCCTCCTCGGACGCCCTGATGGTCGCCCAGGCGTCCTTCAGTTCGTCGATCCCCTCGTCGCCGGCTCTGGTCCCCAGCACATAGCCGACCACCAGTCCAATGATCACTCCCATCGTGGTCTCCCTTCCGTAGTAACTCCATTGCCCAACGCGCCGGCCGTCGGCGACGTCATCAAAGCCTCGACCTCGTCGGTGAAGTCCCCTCCCATCATCTGCAACGATGCGAGAGCTTGGCGGGCCTCGTCCTCATCGATCTTCGACATGGCGAATCCGACGTGGATGAGCACCCAGTCGCCCACCACCAAATGCTCGTCCTCGAGCAGCCCGGTGTTCACGAGGCGCCGCACGCCGCTGACTTCGACGGAGGCAAGATGCTCGTGGTCCGGATGCATCGACACGATCTGACCGGGGATGCCAAGGCACATGTCAGCTCTCCTGCTCGGCGACGATCTCGACGCGGACCGTGACATCGGGTTGGACCTTGAGCATCAGAATCCTCGGGGGCTCCATACCGAAGTCCCGGATATCGAAGGTGGCCTGACCCGTCATGCTCACGGTGCCGTCACCGCGAAGATCGATGGTCATCTCGTCCTCATAGCTGTGTGTGACGCCGCGAAACGTCAGGTCGCCTTTGACGACGTGGTGGGGCTGCCCGTCCACCCGTCTCATCAGTCGCAGATCACCGGCGATCGTGGGATACCGCCGGGCGTCGATCCGGCGTTGGAGCTCACGGTCCTCCATGCCATTGCCCGATCTCAGGTTTTCCACAGGGAACTCCAGATGACCTTGCGGGGTCGCCTCGGGATCCAACGTGCCGTCGATCACATCGAGTTCGAGCCAGCCCTCGAGACCACCCGCCTCGGTATGGATCGGATGGACGTTGGAACGCGCATCGATCCACACCCGCGAACGCGCCGAGTCGATCTGGTATCGGGTCACGAGCGACTACATCTCCCGCATCTTCAGATACCGGGCGATATCCGGGAGTGACTTGACGACGAGCCCGGCGACGAGCGCCAAGAACAACGAGAACAAAAAGCGGTGGATCATGAGTGGATGACCTCCTGTAGACGTGATTGCAGAGACACGAAGAGCGCGTCGAGGACCTGGCGAACCGCCGCAGTCGCCGGTACGACGGCGGCCGCCACGGGTGGGGACAGTCCGATGCCCTCGTCGAGGGTCAAGGGCTCGCAACCGACGATCACGACGCGGGGAACGGAACCGCCGAGGTCGGCCAGCAGGCCGAGCACGACGGCGGGTTGCATCGAGTGAGCGTCCATCGCGGCCGGTGCAACCTCGCTCAGGTCGGGTTCGACGATGGCGACGGTGCCGGGCTGCTCGCCCATCGGCATCGCATCGATCAGCACCAGCGCGTCGTATCCGTCGAGCAGTTCGTACGACAGGTGGACACCACGAATGCCGAAGTCGGCGACCTTGACCCCGGAGGGCAGACCACTGGTGTCAAGCTGTTTGACGACCTCGACGCCGAAGCCGTCGTCACCGAGGAAGATGTTGCCGACGCCGGCGACGAGCACTTTCACGGCAACACCTCGATCTCGTCGGGATGGAAGTAGAGGAATCGTCCCTGCCATTCGAGTTCGTCGCTCGCCGGGTCGTCGTCGAGTACGACGGCGATATGTCGATTTTCGTCGACGTCGTTGAAGACGCCCTTCACCGTGGCCAGGCGGTCGGCGTAGAACAGGTCGTGGGCGTCGGCGCGATGCAAGGGATGCAAACGCACCCGCGTTCCGTTGCCGACCTCCACGCCACCGATATATGTCGTGTCCGTCCAGGGATCGAAACTCGAGTCCTGGCCTGGATCCCACCATGGAGTGACGGACGCGTCGACGTCGGCAGTAGCGGGTTCGAATTCCGTGCTCCCGCTCGGTCGCAGACAACGCAGCGCACCGTGCATCTGCGACCACGTCTCCTCGGACATGTGGTCGCACCGATCGATGATCGCCGCGGCCCGGGGATCGGTCGCCCGAGCCTCGGCCTTCTCGTCGTCGGTAAGGGTGAGCACGCGCAGGGCAAGGATCTCGTCGATCTCGGTCGAGTCGCAGAACTCACCGGCGCTTTCCGGCGCGATGGCTGGATAGTCGTAGAGAATGATCGGCGCCGACAGCATCACGTCGTTGGCGCCTTCGTCACCGATCATCACGGGAAACGCGCCATCGCTCCGACAACCGGCGACGGCGGGCTCAGCAAACGGTGCCGGTTCGAGCAGCGACACGAACGAGGCGTCATCGACCGCCAGCAGCGTGTGCACGGCGATCAACGATCGACGCATAGCCGTGTCGCGATGCACGCCCGCCGCCCGCCACGGTGTCGCGTTCTCGACGCTGATCGTCACCTTGAGCAGCCCGACATCACCGGCGGCCCATTCTGCACTCACGCGGATCACACCGTCGACGGGCTCCCGCCGTCGCAGGGCACGACCGACGATCCCCCGGCCCGGTTCGCTCAACAGCTCGACGTCGTGGCCGGCGGGCAGCGAGAACCGATGCTCCTTCGTCGCGTCGGCCGGAGGGAGCAAACCGATGGCTTCGAGGTCGATCTCGTGTTCGATGGTCTCGTCCCACGGTGCAACGACGTGTCCGGCCACGGTCACCGAGTCGGCCGGGACAAAGGTGGCCCCCTGATCGTTGCTCACCTCGACCTGACGATGCTGGATCTGCAGGCAGCGGATCCGCACCAGCAGCGTCGGATGCGTCCCGGGACTGACGATCACCTCGCTGCGCATCGTCGAACGCTCCGAACCCGACAGTTGCGCATACTCCTCTGGCGCGAGCACGCCGAACTGCCATCGCATTTGGTTCTTCTGCGCGGAGGCTCGATACGGGTAGAGGACGTACCCTTCGTAGAGCACGGCGTCGGCGACGAGACGGGCCGAGGCGAATCGGTCGACCCGAACGGCGCGGGGCGCAGCGGTGACGCTCACAAGTCGACCCCCGCTTCCTTGAGCAACGACTCGAACGTCTCGTCCCAGGTCCTCAACGTGCGCGCCACCTTGTACCGCTGCAAACGGTCGAGCGTTTCTCGGCTGAGTCGCAGCCACGCGCTGTTCGGAAAGTAGTGGTCCATCATCTCGCGCCACACGATGACGGGCACCCGGTACGGGGCCTCCTCGCTCCATGACACGGGCACCGCGCGCATTCCAGTCCCCGATGTGCCGAAAACCGTGCCCGAGAACAGCACGACGATCGGGATCTCACCATCGTCGAGGGCGTGCATGTACTTCGTCGAGCCGATCTCGAAGTCGTAGGTGCACACGATCGGCAGATCGACATCGGTGGTCCCGGTGAAGCCCGTCACCGTCGTGCCGACGTTCGTCCACAGAAACGGTCGAAGGGTGTCGCCCCAACGTGGGGTGTCCCCGAAGAGTTCGGTGAGCCGATCCTCTTCCGGGGCGACGTACCGTCGGCGCTGGGGTTCGATCATGATCTGGCAGCGCAAGGCCAGGGCGTGAATCGGAAGGTCGTCGATCGACGTGATCCGCAGGCGCAGCATCAGCGTCGGCACGGCCGCATACAGCTCGGCCCGCGCCCCGATGATCTGGAACGAGACCGGACTCATCGGCCTGACTCCCCCGCCGAGATCCGGGCCGGCTTGGCCCGGGCGTGCACCCGTTCGAAGAACGCGTCGAGCGCCGCATGAGCTTCACTTCCGCCGTCGAATCCCCGCCACAGCCTCCTCAACTCACCGACGAGTTCGTAGCAGGCGTCGATCGGAACGAGGTAGCACCGGGTCGAGATGCCGCCCGAGGGAAGATCGGTACGGCGCACCAGGAACGCCTCGACGTCGGGGCGCAGGGTGACGAGATCGGGGTTGGCCGCGACCACCTCCTCCCAGCATTCCAGCGACAGCAGTGACTCCGTTGCGCCGGCCGGGCTCGGATAGAACGCGGCGACCCGTCCAAGCATCGAGTTGACGAAGAAGAAGGCAATGCCGACCGGAATCTGCAGCGAGTCCCACTGCGTTGCCGACAGCCCGAAGTCGGGGAACGAGATGACGCGATCGGGCACCGCTCGGTACCTGGCGCCGCCGGACCCTTCCGGAGCGAAGACGAGATAGCAGGGCCGACAGGCGCACATCAGCGTTCGCGATTCGAGATCGACGACGTGACCGTGTTCGTCGGCGATCGGCTGGGCACACAGTTCGCACCGCTCGCCCGGACGCGGTAACGGCGCAATGCTGATGTCACGAATCCGCTTCAGGACCGAACCGAGCGCGCCGCCATTGCTCACGACACGACCACCTCCGACGCCAACCCGGCATCCGAGAGGCGTGGCGAGTCGAACGCCGCACCACAGGCCGTCGCCGGATCGAAGGTCCGGCCGGGTTTGGCGGACAGCAAAATCGGAGTTGCGACGGCTTCGACCGGCTCCTCGACGTCGATTATGACGATCTCGGGCGCGGCCTCGACGATGGCCCGCTCCACCGTCGTGCGCAGCGTGACGGCCGACGAGGGACAGCCGTCGCAACTCCCCAGCAACCTCAAATAGACCGCACCGACACGCTCGTCGATATCGATCAGTTCGACGTCACCGCCGTGACCGGCGAGAAAGGGTCGTACCCCCTCGAGGGCACGGCCGATTCGGACGCTCAGTTCGTCGGGATGCAACCCGTTGGCGACGAGCAGGCTGGCCACCAGATCGTCGGCCACGAAATAGTCGACGATCTGGGGTGCGTGGCGGCCGGCCAGTTCCATGATGCGACCCAACCCTGCACCGTACAGATCACCGACCAACTGCACCAGTTCGATCGCCTGGTCGAACACACGAGGTTCGACCCTCGCCTGCAGCTCTTCGAGCTTGCGTTCGATCGTTTCGCCGATGCTCCGCTCGTCCGGCACGCTCAGACCAGGTCCTCGTGGTTGTACGCGCTGGGTGAATGCATCTTCTTGACCACGTGGCCTTTGCCGAGATACATGTGGACGCCACACGGCAGGCACGGGTCGAAGCTACGCACCGTGCGCATGATGTCGATTCCCTTGAAGTGGTCGAGGTCGTTCGCCTCGAAGATCGGGCACCCCTGCACGGCGTCCTCGTACGGTCCGGGCGTGCCGTAGACCTCACGCGGGCTGGCGGCCCACGGCGTCGGCGGATACGGGTGATAGTTGGCGATCTTGCCGTCTCGAATCACCATATGGTGCGACAACACGCCCCGCACCGCCTCGGTAAAGCCACAGCCGATCCCCTCTTCCGGCACCTTGAACGGCTCCCAAGTCTTCGTTCGCCCGGCACGCACCTCGGTGAGCGCCTTGTCGAGGTAGTGCAATGCCGCCCCGGCGGCGTACGCCTGGAAGTACGTGCGCGCCCGGTTACGTTCGATTGTGTTCGACCACTTGGGGATCTTCCATTCGAAGCTGACCGGCCCCTTGAGCGCCGTCTTGGGCAGGTTGATCTGCACGCTCGAGCCGGTGGCCTTGACGTAACCGCCGAGATCGACGAGACCCGACAGAGCCGTCGACCACAGACGAGCGAGGGGACCGCCGCCGGTGTCGAGGGCCAGGTGGTCGGTGCCATCGAACCAGCGCGGTGACATGACCCAGCTGTAGTTGCCATCGAAATCGCGCTTCTGCGGTTTTGGATTCGTCGTGTGGTTCGACGGATGTTTGAGATAGTCAGGGTTGCCGAGCGGGTCTTTCTTGACGAATCTCTCCTGATCCTCCCAGCTGTCGTAGAACGAGTGTCCGAGCAGGATCCGGATGCCGAGGTTGATGTCGACGAGGCTGTTGGTCACGAGCTTGCCATCGACGACGACGCCCGGGGTGACCCCCATTGCCCGACCCCACTGGGGCATGTCCTTGTACTGGAAGTTGCAGACGTCGGGATCCTGGAACGCTCCCCAGCAACCGAGCAGAATGCGCCGGTTGCCCACCATTTCGTAGCCGGGCAACGCCTCGTAGAAGAAGTCGAACAGGTCGTCGTGCAGCGGGACGACGCGCTTCATGAACTCGACGTAGCGCATCAGCCGACTGGCGTAGTCGGTGAACAACTGGATCGTGGCGGTGGTACCGACGCCGCCGGGATACAACGTCGATGGGTGGACGTGTCGCCCCTCCATCAGGCAGAACATCTCCCGTGTGTATCGGCTGACCTGCAATGCCTCACGGTAGAAGTCGCCGCTGAACGGATTGAGCGAGCGCATGATGTCGCCGATCGTCTTGCAGCCGTGCTCACCAGCATGGGGCGCCTCGGTGCGGTTGGCGAGGGCGAGTACTCCCGGGTTGGTCTCGGCGACCATCTTCTCGCAGAAGTCGACGCCGACCAGGTTCTCCTGGAAGATGTTGTGATCGAACATGTACTCGGCCGCCTCGCCGAGGTTGACGATCTGTTCGCCGAGGGCCGGCGGCTGCACGCCGTACGCCATGTTCTGCGCGTAGCACGAGCAGGTCGCGTGGTTGTCGCCGCAGATCCCGCAGATCCGACTGGTGATGAAGTGGGCGTCGCGCGGATCCTTGCCCTTCATGAAGATGCTGTACCCGCGGAAGATCGACGAGGTGCTGTGGCACTCATCGACGGTCTTGTTGGCCCAGTCGATCTTGGTGTAAATGCCGAGACTCCCGACGATGCGGGTGATCGGATCCCACGCCATGTCGATGAGTTGCTTCTCCTGGCCCTCGGGCCGCACGGTCTGTGTGATCGTCATCGTCCTACCCCAAATCTCCCTTGTATCCGGTCAACAACTTGTTGCCCTTGACTCTCCACTTCGGCTCGTCGTCGAGCGTCTTGACCGTGACCTTGCGCAGGCTGCGAATCGCCGCGCCGTACAACCCGACAGCCATCGTCGACACCCGGGCGCCGGGTGGCTCGTCCATGAATGGCATGAACTTGTCGGGGAAGCCGGGCATCGTGCAACCGATGCAGATGCCCCCGACGTTGGGGCAACCGCCGACGCCGTTGATCCAGCCCCGCTTCGGAACGTTGCATTTCACGACCGGGCCCCAGCAGCCGAGTTTGACGATGCACTTCGGCGAGCCGTACTCGGTGGCGAAGTCACCCTGCTCGTAGTAACCCGCCCGGTCGCAACCCTCGTGGACCGTGGCGCCGAACAGCCACTGCGGTCGCAGCGCGTCGTCGAGCGGGATCATCGGGGCCTGACCCGTCGCCTGATACAGCAGGTAGGTGATCGTTTCGGACATGTTGTCGGGATGAGCCGGGCAACCGGGAACGCAGACGATCGGAATCCCGGCCTTCGATTTCCAGCCCCAACCGAGATAGTCGGGTACACCCATCGCCCCCGTCGGGTTGCCGGCCATCGCGTGGATACCGCCATATGTCGCGCACGTCCCGACCGCGAGCACGACCAAGGCGTGGGGCGTCAACCGGTCGAGCCAGTCGTTCACGGTCATCGGCTGGCCGGTCTCGGGATTATTTCCGAAGCCGGTCCAGTAGCCGTCACTCTTGATCTTCTCGTTCGGGATCGAACCCTCGACCACCAGCACGAACGGCTCCAGTTCGCCGCGGGCGGCCTTGAAGTACCACTCGAGGAAGTCGTCCGCGCCGCCGTTCGGCCCGCATTCGAAGTCGATCAGCGGCCAGTGGACGGCGATCTTGGGGAGACCCGGCAGCGCGCCCAATGCAATCTCTTCGATGGTCGGTTGCGTCGCCGCAGTCAGCGCGACGGAATCACCGTCGCAACCGAGACCGGCGTTGAGCCACAGGACATGGACGACCAGCTCGTCCGGAGGGGCTTCCGTAGCGGTCACACTCACTCCTTCGTTCCTCGGCGTCGAGGTTCGACGCTCCAGCGGGCGGCGCCGCCACACTCGCGATGGCACCGGTAGACAGTGCTGTCTTACGCCCAGCTCCACGGTCCGTCAATGAGTGCATTTTTCACTGCTCGCCGCCACCACGACCGGTGGGTACGCTGCTCCTCGTCGGGTACATCGGCGCCACACACCCTGTGGCGCGATCTATTCGCACCACGATTGGAGGACGAAGATGAACATCGTCGGCATCGTCGCATTGGCGCTCGTTGCAGTTGTGGCGGTAGGGGCCGCCGGCCTGACGGTCCGGTCCATCCCGGACATCAACCGCTACCGCCGGATCCGCAGGATGTAGGCGCCGGACCAGGCAGATCCGGATCAGGTAGATCCGGATCAGCTGGACAGCGTCGAGAAAGCGGCGATCGCCGCCTGGCCGATACTGATCCCACCGTCGTTCGGTGGAATCGCCGAGTGGATCAACACCTCGAGACCTTCGGCTCG
>JANMJD010000192.1:0-5644 GCA_031371195.1 Actinomycetes bacterium
ATGCCGGGGTGCTCGACGCCCTCGTTGTCGACCTGACGTCGCACCTGGTCGAGCCGATGCGCGAGCGGATCGATCGGGCGATGCGAGATTCCGGGGGCGACAACGCCGAATTGGCGAGCCACATCCGCGGGATCTATCGCGAATGGAAGACTCAACGCCTCGACGACATCACCGTCGACCTCCTCCTTTCCGCCTATTCCGCCGGGGCATATGCCGTCGTCGTCCCGGGAACGACAGTTCGGTGGGTACGCGATCCGCACGGGCCGGCCTGTGCCGATTCCATCGATCAGATCGTCGGCTCGGCAGGCCCCGCACTCCACGTCGGATGCCGCTGCGTGGTGACCCGGCACGACGGGTAGCGTCGTTGAGGTGAGGATCCCCTCAGATCTGCCCCAACCGCCCCGCCGACGTCGTCCGCCACGCCGGGTCGGCCCCCGTGGCCGAAGTTTGCTCATCGCACTCGTCGGCGTCGTCATCCTGCTGTTCGCCTCGGCTCGGGCCATTGCCGGTTTCTACGTCGAGACGCTGTGGTTCCAGTCGGTCGGCCATTCCGACGTGTTCTGGGACACGTTGAAGGCGAAGGTGCTTCTGGCTGTCACCTTCACCGTCGGCTTCGCCGCCCTGATGTACGCCAGCCTGTCCATCGCCGAGCGGCTGGCCCCGCTGGTCCGATCCGAGGGGCCCGAAGAACAAGTACTGCAGCGATATCGCGAACTCGTCGGTCATCGACAAGGTCTGGTCTGGGTGACGACTTCGCTGCTGTTCGGCCTGATCGCCGGCGTTCCGGCGTCGGCCCACTGGCAGGAGTGGATGCTGTTCCGCAACGCGACCAACTTCGGTCAGCGCGACCCGCAATTCAACACGGACGTAGGGTTCTACGTCTTTCGTCTACCGTTCCTCACCTACCTCGTGAGCTGGCTGTTCGCTGCGTTCGTGGTTGTCACTCTGCTCACGGCGGTTGCCCACTACCTCAACGGCGGTATCCGCCTGCAACCTGGTGGGCGTCGGGTGACGTCGCAGGTCAAGCTGCATCTGTCGGGGCTGGCGGCGATGATCGCCATGCTCAAGGCCGCCGACTATTGGCTACAGCGTTACGAGCTGACCACGTCGCAGCGCGGTTTCGTCGACGGCGCCACGTTCACCGACGTCAAGGCCCAGCTCCCAGCGCTCAAGCTCCTCCTGCTGATCTCCTTGCTTGCCGCAGTGTTGTTGATCGTCAATGTGTGGCAGCGGGGCTGGCGCCTGCCGGTCATCGCCGTCGGACTTTGGGCGATCGTGGCCAGTGTCGCCGGCACGGCGTACCCGGCGTTCGTCCAGCGGTTCCAGGTCGAACCCAGCGAATCGACCCGGGAGGAGCCATACATCACCCGCAATATCGAGGCGACCCGCAAGGCGATGGGACTCGATCAGGTGAACGTGGTGAAGATGTCGGTCGGCACCGTCGACGCCAAGGTCGCAAGCGACTCCGCACCGGCGCTCGCCGATGCGCGACTGCTCGATCCGGCGATCGTCGGCCCCACCTACCAACTGAAGGCACTGCGCGCCGGATACCGCATCGGCGACCTCGACGTCGATCGCTACACGATCGACGGACGCACCCAGCAGGTGGTACTCGCGGCTCGTGAACTCGACATGGCCAACACGCCGCTCAAGACGTGGGAAGGCCGCCATCTGGCGTACACCCACGGCTACGGCCTCGCGTTCGCCCCGGCCAGTCACGTCGGTTCCGAAGGGCGCCCGTCGTTCGTGGAGGTATCGAGCCCCGACAACGCATTGAAGATCCGCCAGCCCGAGCTGTACTTCGGTGATGGTTTGGCGGACTACGCAGTCGTCGGTTCCACTCGTCAAGGTGGGGAGGAATCGCTGGATCCGGCCCGGCCTGCCTATACCGGCCAGGGTGGTGTGACGCTGTCGTCGAAGGTTCGCCGGCTGGCGTTCGCCATCGAGTTCGGCGAATACAACCTGTTTGGATCACGCCTGGTGACCGACACCTCGCAGATCATCTATCACCGCGACGTACGCGATCGAGTCAGCAAGATCGCCCCATTCCTGCGCTACGACTCGAATCCATATCCGGTTGCGCTCGGCGACCGGATCTACTGGGTGCTCGACGCCTACACGGCGACCAGCCGATTCCCATACTCCGAGCGCGCCGACACGCGTCAGCTCAGCGGTCGCAGCGGACTGCGCGATTCGTTCAACTACGTGCGCAACTCGGTCAAAGCAGTGGTCGATGCGTACGACGGCTCGGTCAAGCTCTATGTGATCGACGACGCCGACCCGATCGTCGCTGCGTGGAGCAGCGCCTTTCCCCGGCTGTTCTCGCCGAAGAAAGACATCCCGGTCGGCTTGGCCGAACATTTCCGCTATCCCGAAGATCTGTTCCGGGTGCAGACGAATGTCTATGCCCGGTATCAATTGCAGGACGCCCAGGATTTCTACACGCAGCAACTTGGCTGGAGTGTCGCCCAGCAGGTGGCCAGCGAGCAGACACCGGCCGTCAGCCCGAGCCAGCCGACGACAGCAACGGCCGCCGCAACCGATTCGACTCGGGCGACGGACTCCAATGCCCAGCGATTCGACCCCTATTACACCCTGTTCCACGCGCCCGACGCCATTGATGCCAAGCCGACGTTCGTGTTGTTTCGACCGTTCGTACCGTTCTCCATCAATGACCAGCGCAAAGAACTACAGGCGTTCATGACGGCGTCGAGCGATCCCGGGTCGTACGGTCAGTTGACCGCGTACGTGTTGTCGCAGCCACTCCCCGACGGCCCGGTGACGGTGGCCTCCCGAATCAGCCAGCGATTCAGTGCCGATCTCACCCTGCTCGATCAGCGGGGGTCGAAAATCCGGTTCGGCGACCTCCAGATCGTCCCCACGAAGGGGGGAGGTCTGTTGTACATCCGCCCGTGGTTCTCCGAGGGCGAGGGAAACCCGGTTCCCGTGCTGCAGTCGGTGTCCGTGACCTACGGTCAGCGATCGGAACGCGGTCCGTCGCTGAGCAGTGCAATGGCTGCTCTGTTCCCCGGCTTCACCGTCGACCTTGGTGACCGGGACGGGGAGGTCATCGTCCCCGATCAACCATCGTCCGACCCCGGAGTCGACACCACGGGAACGCCTGAAGAGTTGCTCACCGAGGCCGAGGTCCTGTTCAACGAGGCCCAGGCAGCCAAGGCGGCGTTCGACTCGAAGACGTACCAGCAGAAGATCGAACGGGCCTACGAACTGGTACGACGGGCCGCGACTGTGGCAACCGGGCAGGATGTGACCGTCACCGGAGAACCGTCAGGGTCGGGCGACTCCCCCACCAGCACGGTCCCAACAACTCCAACGCCGGTTTCGACGGCGCCGCCAACAACCGCAAGCGCCTGACACGTTCTCGTTACGAACCCCCCCGAAGATCGAGGTTGCGAACGTGCTTCGCGGTCGCTACCGTGCAACCCAACAACGACGCGGGGTGGAGCAGTCCGGTAGCTCGTCGGGCTCATAACCCGAAGGTCACAGGTTCAAATCCTGTCCCCGCCACCAAAGTAAAGTACCAGGTCAGAGGCCCTTTCCGAAGAAATCGGGAAGGGCCTCTTTCGTTCCCAAACCGCCCACTTGTCATTCATTTGTCATTGGAAAATCCCCGAAATTCTGAGCCCCAAAAGATTCCTGGGCAAAAACCCGAAGGTCACCCGCCCCGCTCACGGTTCTGCGGGCTTCCATGCGGAAGGCGAAAAACCCGAAGGTCAGATCGAGTTGCCGCTGTCGCTCTGGGGGTCGGTGACGTCCTTGGTCCGGTGTCGGCGGGCGCTCGGACGATCTCGTCGATGGTTCGACGTTCTGGATCGTCTCAGGGGTCGTCGGCGTGGCGGCGGAATCGCACGGCTACTTCCGCTTCCGTGCCAGACCCCGGTCGCTCGCCAGAGTTCGTAGAAGTAGAGCCACTCGATTGTCCACGGAATGATCGTCGCCGCGAGCGACATCCAGGGTGCCCAGTCCCCGCGGTCGTAGAGACAGAGGCTCTCGGTGTCGTGATAATAGTGAGGGAGCGCTCCATCCGCGTCCGCCTCCAGCGGCGGATCGATGACTCGGACTATCGGTGGCCTACCGAGCTGGTAGGTGATGACGCAGGAGTAGCTACGGCTCAGTTCCGTCGGCTGGAACGGGCACGCGTACCGCAGCTCACCCCGAACGAGGCTGACACTCCCGACGCCGAGCAGTCGCAAGCCAATCGCCTGTTGAGTCGTCGACACGGGGTCGCCGGGGATGTTCGCGCTCGCCGACCCCGACCGAACACGGCTATTCCTCGCCGGTGCAGGTTTCGATCGGATCGAGATCGAACCGTTGCGCCCTTGATGACGGTGGCTGGTGGAAGGAGTCTGGATGAGACCGTCGAGTTCCTTCTCGGTACCGAAATCGCCCGCGCACTGTTCGTCGGCGCAGTTCCGGCCGCCAAAACCCGCGCCGTCGCCGCCGTCCGGGAAGCGTTGGCTGAGCACTTTCAGCCAGGCGTTGGGGTGGTGCTCGGTACCGGGGCACGGCTGATCCACGCCGTAGCGCCGAACTGACCGTCCGTCTACTGTGAGGGTTTGGTTTCGTACATCCGAACCGCCGCGACCAAACCTGAGAGCGCGGTGAGCGCGGCGACGGCGTAGACGGCGGCGGGGATGGAGACGAGGTCGGCGATGATCCCAGCGATCAGCGCGCCGATGGCGAAGCCGCTGTCGCGCCACAGCCGGTAGATCCCGACGGATCGTGCCCTCCATCGCGGGTGGGCGACATCGCCGATGGCGGCGAGCAGGGTCGGGTAGACCATCGCGGTCCCGGCCCCGAGCAGCACCGCACCGGCCGCCCAGGCGGTGAACGTCCCGGTGGCGGCGATCCAGGCGAGTGCCGCGCCTTGGGTGAGCATCCCGGCAACGATCAGCGGTTTACGCCCGACCCGGTCCGAGAGCCCGCCGGTGTAGAGCTGTCCGACGCCCCACACTGCCGGGTAGAGCGCGGCGAGGACACCGATCCGTGCGATGGAAAGCCCGGCGTTGGCGAACATGATCGGGAACAGTCCCCACGCGAGCCCGTCGTTGAGGTTGTTGACCAACCCGGCCTGCGAGCAAGCGGACAGCGCCCGATCGGTGAACGAGGTGACCCGGAAGACCTCCCTGGTGGACAGTGCGTCGTGGTGACCCGCGTCGGGGGACGTGTGGTTGGCGGCTTCGTGGCGGGCATGCTCGCGGGTCTCGCGAACGGCGAAGACCGACAGGCCGAGACCGAGCCCGACGTAGGCGAGACCGAGAAAGAATGGTTCGGGTCGTAGCCCGGCGTGTTCGGCGATGTACCCGGTGACCAGCGCGGTGATGGCGACGGCTCCGTAGCCGGCGGCCTCGTTGAGGCCCATGGCGAAACCGCGGCGGGCTGCACCGACGAGATCGATCTTCATGACCACCGTTGTTGACCAGGTGAGCCCCTGGTTGATGCCGAGCAGGATGTTGGCGAAGATCACCCATCCCCACGACGGCGCCCAGATCAACAGCAGCGGCACCGGCAACGCGAACAACCAGCCCGCGATGAGGACGGGTTTGCGGCCGTAGCGGTCCGACAGGGTGCCGGCGAAGAAGTTCGTGACCGCTTTCACCGCGCCGAACGCGGCGATGAACGT
>JANMJD010000194.1:0-4753 GCA_031371195.1 Actinomycetes bacterium
GGCGATCTTCCACCCGCTGCATCGAGCATTTATGCGGCGTTCGCCGAACTCGCGCCGGCGCTACTGCGCCAGCGTCGGGATCCCGAGTACTTCGTCCACCGTCACCTACCCGGCTCGGCCTTCCCCGACGCCGCCGCCAACGCTTAGATCGGAGCGAGCACCATGCCGAATTGGGTCGAGGCGTGCGCCGTCGATGATGTCGACGACGAGGATGTAATTCCGTTCATCCACAATGGCCGTCCGTTGGCGGTCTACCGCTCCCCCGGCGGTGAGTTCTACGCGACCGACGGACTGTGCACGCACGAGAAGGTCTCGCTCGCCGACGGTTTGGTGATGGGCAACATCATCGAATGCCCGAAGCACAACGGCCGGTTCGATTACCGCACCGGCGAGGGTCGCGGTGCCCCGATCTGCGTGGCGCTGGCGACGTACCCCGTCAAGGTCGATGGTGACGTCGTCTACATCGATGTCGGCTGAGCGGCGACATGATCGAGAGGCCTCGGGCAGTCGACAAGATCGTCATCATCGGCGCCGGCGAATGCGGAAGCCGGGCTGCAGTCACCCTTCGAGAGCTGGGAATATCTGGCAACATCACCCTGATCGGTGACGAATCGGCCGCGCCGTACGAACGACCCCCGCTGTCGAAGGCCGCGCTGCTTGATGCCGCCGAGCCGGTGCCGGTCACGGTGTGCTCCCCGGAGCGGTTCGCCGAGTTGGACATCGTCTTTCGTCCCTCGACACCGGTCGTGCGGGTCGACCGGGCCGACGGCAACGTGTTCCTGGCCGACGCCGGCGCGGTCCCCTACGACCGGCTGTTGTTCACCACCGGCGCCCGGGCTCGCAGGCTCACCGTTCCCGGTGGGGATCATGCCATCACCTTGCGGACGTTCGGCGATGCGGTCCAACTGCGCGAGGCGCTTCAGCCGGGTAGCCGGGTCGTCGTGATCGGCGCCGGCTTCATCGGCTTGGAAGCGGCTGCCGGAGCATCGGCGCGGGGTTGCGCCGTCACGGTGGTCGAGATCGCCCCGCTGCCGATGGGGCGCGCCGTGCCCGCCGCGATCGCCACGGTCATGGCCGATCGCCATCGCCGCTCGGGAGTGGAGTTCCGACTGGGCATCGGCGTGGACCGGATCGAGCGCGTCGATGACGGCTACGAGGTGGTCCTGTCCGACGGGGATCGGCTGCGCGCCGATGTCGTGGTCGCGGGCGTTGGGGCGGTCCCCAACGTCGAACTTGCCGAGGCGTCGGGACTGACGCTGGAGAACGGCATCAAGGTGAACGAATTCCTCGCCACCGATGATCCGGCCGTCTACGCCGCAGGCGACTGCTGCTCGTTTCCCCACGCACTTTTCGACGGCCGTCGCCTGCGGTTGGAGGCCTGGCGCAACGCCCAGGACCAGTCGGTCGTCGCGGCCAACAACCTGCTCGGTGCCGCCCAGGAGTATCGGGCGGTGCCGTGGTTCTGGTCCGACCAGTACGAACTGGGACTGCAGATCGCCGGTGTGCCCGACGCGGCGACCCACGAGGCCGTGCGGATCCGGGCCGACGGCTTCGAGGTCCGCTTCGGCCTCGATGACGGCGGCAGGCTCGTCTCGGCGAGCGGAGTGGCGCGGGGAACCGCCATCGCCAAGGACATCCGTGTCGCCGAGATGCTGATCGCCAGGCGGGCCAAGCCCGATCCCGTAGCGCTCGCCGATGCTGCGATCAGCCTGAAGTCCCTGTTGACGATCGCCTGACCCACCGTCGCCGTCCCGTCCCCGACCACGTCACCCGATTACGTCCAGGAGCAGAAGTGAACCGCACGCGCAAGACCGTGGCCGACCTGATCGCCCTCCGCGGGGTCCGCCAGATGAGCATGATCCACATCGAGTCGCTCGACGAGGCCGCCGCATCGGCCGCCGCCGGCATCGACCTGCTGTCGATCGAGGATCCGATCTGGAGCCCGCGGATGCGCGAGGCGGCGGGAGATTGCTTCGTGTTCGCCGGGCTGCTCTACGGCCAGTTGTGCACGTTCGACGACTACATCCGCGCCGCGCACCGGGTGATCGGCGGGGGCGCCGACGCGGTGTACTGCGCCGCCAGTCTGGAGATCGTCGCCAAGCTGCGCGCCGAAGGAATCCCGGTATGCGGCCACACCGGGCTGATTCCGTCGAAGCGCACGTGGACCGGTGGATTCCGGGCCGTCGGCAAGACGGCGGCGACGGCTCGACTGGTGTTTGAGCAGGTCAAGGACCTCGAAGCGGCCGGAGCATTCGCCGCCGAGATCGAGGTGGTTCCCGAGCGTGTCGCCACCGAGATCGCCAAGCGCAGCTCGATGGTGCTGCTGTCGATGGGCGCCGGGGCCGGTTGCCACGCCCAGTACCTGTTCTCGACAGACATCCTCGGCTACACCGACGGCCACACCCCTCGCCACGCCAAGATCTACCGCGACTTCCGCTCCGAGTACGATCGCCTGCAGCGCGAACGCGTGTTGGCGTTCACCGAGTTCATCGATGACGTGGACAACGGCTCGTATCCGGGTTCCGAGCACCAGCTGGCGATCCCCGACGACGAGTTCGACAAGTTCCTCGCCGGTCTCGACTGACGGACTCCCTTCACCGGCTCCCATCGCTGCATCACCCGACTCCCTCCACTCCCACCACCTACAGGAGAAACTGTCATGACCCTTCGAATCGGACTGCTCGGCGCCGGGCGTATCGGCAAGGTCCACGCCGGCGCGCTGCTGGCCAACCCGTCGACGACCCTGGTGGCCGTCGCCGATGCGATCGACGCCGCCGCCCACGCCCTGGCCGACCCGGCCGGGGCCGAGGTGCGCAGTATCGAGGCGATCATCGGCGCCGCCGACATCGACGCGGTCGTGATCTGCACGCCGACCGACACCCATTCCGATCTGATCGAGATGGCCGCCCGCGCCGGCAAGGCGATCTTCTGCGAGAAGCCGATCGATCTGTCGGTCGAGCGCGTCGTCGCGTGCCTCGAAGTCGTCGCCGAGACCAAGGCGCTGTTGATGGTCGGCTTCAACCGGCGCTTCGACCCGAACTTCGCCGAGGTCCGCCGCCGCATCGTCGCCGGCGAGGTCGGCGACGTCGAGATGGTCCAGATCACCTCGCGAGACCCCGGGCCGCCTCCGGCCGACTACATCGCCCGCTCGGGCGGGCTGTTCCGCGATATGACCATCCATGACTTCGACATGGCGCGGTTCATCCTGGGCGAGGAGCCGGTGAGCGTCTTCGCCACCGCTTCGGTGCTCGTCGACCCCGAGATCGGCGCACTCGGCGATGTCGATTCGGCGGCGGTCGTGCTGCGGACCGCCAGCGGCAAGATCGCCATGATCTCGAACTCGCGACGGGCCACCTACGGCTACGACCAGCGCCTCGAGGTGCACGGGTCGGCCGGGATGATCACCGCCGAGAACATGCAGACCAATACGGTCTCCGTGGCCAACGCCGACGGGTACACCCGGGGTCCGCTGCACACCTTCTTCATGACGCGTTACACCGAGTCGTACGCCGCCGAGATCGCGGCCTTCGTGGCGGCGGCGGCCGGCACGGCTGCTCCGTCGCCCACGGGCGATGACGGGTTGTGCGCTCTGCGTCTGGCTGACGCGGCCGTCCGTTCGGCGTCCGAGGGACGGGCCATCGATGTCGGCATTTCATACTAACGTATTTGTCTTGACATATTGACATCTTTGCCAAGACGTGCCAGGCTGCCCCCGGCGATTCGTCGTTAACACCCGGTCATTCGACCACACTCATCGGGGACCCGTTCAGGGGGGGCCCTTTTTGCACAGGGAGGACGTGCCCATGCGCGTTACGCGCTCACAGACCATCAAGCGTGGCTCGGTTGCCATGCTGACAGCGGGGTTGCTCATCGCAACCGTCGGCTGCAGCAGCAGCAAGTCGACCAACTCGGCCGCCACCACGGCCGCAGCCGACGCGGCAGCTCCGGCCACGGACGCCGCAGCGGCGACCGACGCGGCCGCCCCGGCCACCGACGCGGCCGCCCCGGCGACCGATGCAGCCGCCCCGGCTGACACCGTCGAAGTCACGCAGGCGGGTGCTGGCCTTGCGTCCGGTCTCGGCAGTCGGGCGAAGGATCGCCGGATCGTGTTCCTGGCCGACTACGCGCCGTCAGACCCGTTCTGGGGAACCATCCAGACCGGGGCACAGGATGCCGCCAAGCTGTTCAACATCACGCTGGACTTCCAGTTCAATCAGACCACCCGTGGCGACGTCAACGAGTACAACGATCTGGTCGGCACTGCCGTCGCGTCGAAGCCGGCCGCTCTTGCGGTGGTCGTGCGTGATCCCGATGTGCTCACCAAGAACATCTGCGATGCGGCCAAGGCCGGCATCCCGGTGATGTCGTACAACATCACCCAAGGCGGCGACGTCGGAGCGTGCATGCAGGGCTTCATCGGTCAGGACTTCCCGACCGCCGGCTTCCTGGTCGGCAGCGAGATGGTCAAGGCAGCCGGCATCAAGGCCGGCGACCTGGTCGTCCTCCCGGTCGAGCAACCCGAGGCGTCCTACGCCCAGGAGCGCGGTGAGGGAGTCAAGAAGGCCCTCGACGCCATCGGCGCCAAGTACGAGGTCATCGAGGCGGGCAAGGTCGATCAGGCCGAGGCCAAGGAGAAGTTGACCCAGTGGCTCGTCGGCCATCCCGACGTCAAGGCGATCATCCCGATGGGCGGCACGCCTCACAGCAACGCTGTCGACGCAGTCAAGGACGCCGGCCTCTCCACCGACAACGT
>JANMJD010000258.1:0-25409 GCA_031371195.1 Actinomycetes bacterium
GCTGGTCGCTTTTGTGACGATCACCCTGATGACGTTTCTCTTCATCAGTCAGTCGAACACCATCGCCCAAACCGCCCAGGGCCTGATACCACCACGTCGACGCGCCTCGGCCCGGCGTACCGCCCAGGATGCGGCGGCCGCGGTCAGCGGGTATGTCACCGGCAACCTGCTGATCAGTCTCATTGCCGGTGTGGCGGCCTTTGTCTGTCTCGCCGTCTTGCGTGTACCGAGCCCGATCGTCCTGGCCCTCTGGGTGGCGTTTGCCGATCTGATCCCACTTGTCGGCGCGACGCTCGGCGCAGTGGTGTGTGTCTTTGCGGCGTTCCTGCATTCACCGGCCGCGGGAATAGTGTCACTCGTGTTCTTCGTGATCTATCAACAGGTAGAAAATGGGGTCATCTATCCATGGATGATGGCTAGGCGGCTCAAGGTCAACCCACTTGGCATCCTGTTGAGCGTGCTGCTCGCCGTCGAGATCTACGGAATTCTCGGCGCATTCCTGGCTGTTCCGGTATCGAGTGCGCTACAGGTGATCGTCAGCGCTGTGCGCAACGAGCGGCGCCATGAACGTCTCGTCCTGCCATCGACGCTGGAGTCGTCCACCGAAGCGTCACCTACCCACCGATCGGTAACTTAGGCACTGGGACATCGACGAATCCTGTACACGCTGAATATGTGGTCCGCTGCCCATTGGGTAGCTGACCACGGATCGATAGGTGGCGGGAAAAGTAGAACCGGCACCCGTGCGGGTGCCGGTTCTACAGTATGTTGCTTGGATCTGGAATCGTGCTCCAGTCAGCGGCTACGCTCGGCGGCGGCCAGCGATGCTGTATCCACCGGGGCCGACCAGGCACCCGGCGACAATCAGCACAATGCCCAGGATTATCTGGCCCTGAAGCAACTGCACGATGCCAACGATTACCAAGACTGCAGCAATGAGCCACAAAACTGTCCCACTCATGGGTTTCTCCGTTTCCTACTGTGTAACTTCTTCATGGTTGTATACCCGGGGCACCGAGATCTCAAACGATGACGCCGGTCGTGTCGAACTTCATCGGGGACCGGGCGGAGAGTCTGGGTTTTCCGCGGGTCGCGGTTTGGAAGGACGGCGAAGCGGGTACCGTTCGTCGAAGGGCTCGGTATTTTTCACGTCGCCCCACGAGCACCACCCCAACGAGCGACGGTTCACCGGCCGCCGACCCCCAGGAGTCAAACTCATGAACCGAAAGCCTGCGGACCTTGTCGTCGAGCATCAGTTGCTCGATGGCCGCACGGTGATCCGAGTCAGCGGAGAACTCGACCTTCATACGTGCGAGCTCTTGCGCCACGAACTCGACGGGTGCGCACCGTTCAGTTCGCCCGTGACGTTCGAGATGAGCGGTGTCGGTTTCATCGATTCGACTGGTATCCGATCGCTCCTCACCCTCAACAGCGACGTACTCGATGCGACCGGCGAGTCGCTGCGCGTCGAGGGGGCCTCGGCGGCGAGCCGGCGCCTCTTCACCCTTGTCGGCATCGACCGTGTGCTCAACGTCGCCGAAGACGATCCCCGCGCGGGCCTCCCGACCGCCTGACACTGGTCATTTCGTCGTCCGTTCGCCGAGCGCCGAGAAAACCTGGTGCTCCAGGTGATCGCAATGGTCGTTGAGCACGCGTAACAACTCCTCGTGGTCGACCTCCCCGATGCCGAGGGCGTTCGCCGCGCCTCTCAAATCCCCGAGCTTGGCCCACGAATCGAGCGTTTCACTCGACGGCACCAGCGGCGCGAGTTCGATTCGCTCCCGATCCAGATGATCGCGAATCATCCAGCGGAGTTGATCGACCAGCCCGGTGAAGTCACCACCCGCATCGGTGGCAAGAACCATTCGAACGAGTTCCTTCAGTTGCAGATGCTCCGAGCGCAGCATTGGGATATCCGGGCATGGCCAGTGTCGATCGGCGACAGGAGCCACACCTGACCGGCTCGCCGAGTTCGGAAATTGGGTTGGATCTGCTATCACGCCCCGGGGGATACCCCCATGTTCCGTGGCTCAACCATCTGCTGATCCGGTGCCGCCAACATCGCACAACCGTCCTTCGGGGTTTGTCACCTGCAGCCAACGGGTACGTGGAGTGGACAGTGGTGCAAGCGATCCGAGCGTCGAGACCGGGGTTACCCGAGGAGGTCAAGTCGGATGGAGGATCTACAGGGTGCGGTGACATCGAACGAGGTAGTGAATCACGAGGACGTCATCAACGCCGTGGGATACCAGGTTGCTGCGGTCGACGGTCCGGTCGGCCAGGTCGACCTGGCAACCGCCGAGGTCAACGGCCGTTTCCTGGTCGTCGATGTCCATCGGCGCCACCGCTTGGGACGAAAGCATCAGATCGGGCTTGACGCCGTCAGCAGACTCGACCATGGGAGCGGCGTCGTATACGTGGGTTGCACGATGGATGAGATCCAGCGGTCTCCGTCGTTCGATCCCGCGGCTCATCGTGACGAATTCGTTCGCCACGACCCGCTGTACGACCAGTTCCTGCCGTGAGCGCGCCCCGGTGGGGCGAGCAGACAGCCCTGGCGGTTCGTAACTTCCGAATTTCCGGCGAGACGATGCCGCGCGAGGTCGTCCATGCACTGGCCGACATCAAACGCCACGCCGCAACCGTCAACTCCGAGTTCGGCGTGATCCCACGAGACGTGGCGGCTGCAATCGAGTCCGCAGCCATGGAAGTCGGTCGAGGCGAACACGACGACCAATTTCCGGTTGACGTCTATCAGACCGGGTCGGGCACCTCGACCAACATGAATGTCAACGAGGTCATTGCCCATCGGGCTGGAGAACTCGCCGGTCTGCCGATACATCCCAATGACCACGTCAACGCCTCGCAGTCCTCGAACGACGTCTTTCCGACCGCCGTTCGCCTGGCTGCGCTGCAATCCCTGATCACCGAGGTCGTGCCCTCGCAGACGAACCTCGTCCGCGAACTCGAGCGTCTTGCGGCTGCTCATCGATCGACCGTCAAGGCTGGTCGGACCCATTTGATGGATGCGGCACCGATGACCTTTGGCCAGGAGGTCGGCGGTTGGTGTCGCTCGATCACGCTCGGCA
Organism: Actinomycetes bacterium; assembly: GCA_031371195.1. Classification (GTDB taxonomy): domain Bacteria; phylum Actinomycetota; class Acidimicrobiia; order Acidimicrobiales; family Ilumatobacteraceae; genus JANMJD01. Next base: position 3,090 of record JANMJD010000258.1, read on the forward strand.
TCGATCGACTGACCGGCGTGTTCGGTCGGTTGGGCGAACTTCCGCTGGGTGGCACCGCCGTAGGCACCGGGCTCAATGCCCCGCTCGGATTCGCCGGCGCGGTGATCAGCCGGATTGCCGCCGAGTCGAGGCTGCCCATCTGCGAGGCGGCAGATCACTTCGAGGCGCAATCGTGGCAGGAACCGCTGCTCGAGACCAGCGCGATGATTCGTTCGGTGGCACTTGCGCTCAACAAGATCTGCGGTGATCTGCGGCTGTTGTCGTCAGGACCCTTCACCGGCCTGGGAGAGTTGCACCTTCCTGAGCTCCAGGCGGGGAGTTCGATCATGCCCGGCAAGGTGAACCCGGTGATTCCCGAGGTCGTCCAGCAGGTCGCCGCGCAGATCGTCGGGAACGACGCCGCAATTGTCTTCGCGTCGGCCACATGCTCGTCATTGCAGCTCAATACGGCCATGCCGATGATCGCCCGCTGTCTTTTGGAGTCGCTACGGCTGGCCGCACGGGCTTCCACCGCGTTGACCGATCGCTGCCTGCGCGGCATCGAAGTCGACGCCACCGTGATGGCGAGATATGCCGGCCGGTCGCCGGCGATCGCCGCCGCTTTGAATCCGTCGATCGGCTACGACGCGGCGGCACGGATCGTGCACCGGGCGCTGTCCGAGGGTCGACCGATCGCCGAAATCGCCCGCGACAGCGGGATCGACGATGTCCGGGTACTCGAACGACTCGATCCGTTGACCCTCGCCCTGGACGGAGCGCTTCCTCCGCCGTCCGTGGGGTGAACACCCACTCCAGCCGGACAGCGGACTGCGTTCAGGACCTGGCCTACGGCTCGGTGCCGGACGTCTGCTGTTTCGGGAACGAACCTTCGTTGACGCCGTTGTCCACGGCGCCCGTCGAGGACGGCGCCGAGATCGGCACACTGACGACGGTGTCGTCGTTGGCACCCGAGCTGCAGGCCTGCAGACCGACCAGACCGAACGCGCCGACCAACCCGAACCGGGCGGCCCGGCTCATGGTGCAGTCATCGGTGGTGCGGTCATCGGCGTGTGCGTCGAATGGTCGGCGTGGTTTGCCCAGGGTTCGTTCGCCGTCACTGGGCCCGCCGCGGGAGCCACGGAGTCCGTCAACGATCGAGTGGGCGTCGTGGATGTGGGTCGCCGCCACTGACTCCAGACGAGCACGGCTCCGAGCGCCGCCACGGCGAGTGACCCGATCGTCAACTTGGTGAAACGAGGGTGGCGCCGCCGACGGTGAGGAATGGTCAGCGGGATGTCCTCGACTCGATGCCGAACTCCGTCGGCGAGATCGGACAACTTCTCAATCGTGGAATGGGCGGCCGCCGTCATGGTGTTGGTCATCTACGATTCACTTTCGCTCGTCAACGAACTGCCGATGCAGTTCCAATGTTCTTACATACCCCGGTTTCGATCGCTCAAACACCGATCTGCTAATCGGCGAAGACGTCGCGGCTGTGTTGGACGAAGAACGTATGATCATGACCCTTGTTGGGGTCGTCAGCGTTGTATTTTCTCGCAGGCGAACCATCCGGGACATGCTCCTCGGGGTAAATGGCTCCTACCGGGCACACCCCGGGCTGATAGCACGCCGTGCACGAGGTGCATTCGTCCATATTCACGTAGAGCAGGCCATCGGCGAAGACGTCGATGAACTCGGAGTTGGGAGTGTGACTGTTCTCGACGACCCCGCTGCCAGCAGCCTGCTCCGAGATCAACGTGTTGTTTGCCGGATCGAATTCATAGATGCACTGCACCGGACAGACATCCACGCATGCCCGATCCTTGACGTTGATACACGCCTCGGTGATAATTGCGATACCCGACATCGTGAACTCCTCATTGGGCGCGTCGGACGAATCCTGGCGAGTTCAGCCCGATGTACCCGCTACGACGTCGCGCTAAACCTGTGACTCGAAGGCATTCACGATCGATCGCCATGTCGACGGCGATGTTGGCGATGTTTAGGTTTTCCGCCTCCGGGGAACGTGGCCGTCGACATTCAGCGGAAGCAGTAGCACAATGGCCAACAGCCTTCTCGGCGAGGTATCCAACACGCCCACCCACGATTTTCGCTCGTTCGAGGCGGTGTATGCGCAGTACTGCAGCTACGTCCACGCGGTAGCCCGCCAGGTCTCGTCGACAGGAGGGATCGCCGAAGAGGTGACACAGGATGTCTTCCTCGCATTCTGGAAGCATCCCGAGAAGTTCGACCCGGCGCGAGGATCGTTGCAGGCCTACCTCGGGACACTCGCCCACCATCGAGCCGTCGACCATGTGCGGCGCGATGCCAGCCGCACGGCACGGGAGGACCGGGTGGCATCGACGACACAGATGTCGATCGATGACCTGCCCGAGCAGGTTCTCGCTCGGGACACCAGCGGCAGGGTTCGGGCGGCGGTGGCCGGGCTTCCGGCCCCCCAGCGAGAAGTCGTCGAACTCACCTACCTGGACGGCTACTCGTTCCAGATCGCGGCGCGACATCTCGGCATTCCCGAAGGAACCGCCAAGTCCAGGGGGCGGATCGCCCTCAGAAGACTCGGTGACGCCCTGCTCGGAGAGTTGGCCGTCGCTTGATCCCGAGCGTTGCCCGATGGATCGCCGAACCAACTGTATTGACGAAGCGTTTGACGCCGTGACGGGTCTTGGTCGTCGGTCAAACGGGTATGGGGCCGCCATGCTCGCCGACCGAGAGATCGTCACCGATGGAGTGCAGCTGACGTTGCATGAGCACCGAGGTCGGCGACCCATCTCTTGGAAGGAGGCCGGATCGATTGTCGCCCCGATGGTGGTCGACGACACTCTCGGCGGGGATCGCACGCTCGACATCTTGATGTCCGCCTTCGTCGGCTCGTCCGCGGCAGGTTCGCCGTGAGCCGGAGCCCGATGATCGTCAACCATGCCCACCGGCAACCGATCGCCAAGGAGCAGACATGAAAATTTCCACCAAGCCGAAGGATCAGTGGGCAGCACCGTTGTGGGCGAAGTTCGCCCTCTGTCGGGGCAGGTCAGAACTGTTCTTCGGACCCGAAGGCGAAGGCACCAACGCCCGTGTGGCCCGCGAACACGAGGCGTTCTCGCTCTGTGCTGCATGCCCGGCCCAACTCGCCTGCCGCAACTACGCCCGGGCCCATCACGAGCGAGGCATCTGGGGCGGCGAGGACGATCGAACGAGGCGGAGGCGTCCCCAGCGTCAGAGCGTCGGTTCGCCATCGACGCTGACCTCAACCGACAGCGGTTCGTGAAGCGAAGTCGTCTGAGCAAGATGCCACATGGTGACGAATAGGATCCACCTGCTGGCCTCGCTGACCAGTGGGTCCCAGGCCGTCATCATGGGTGGGTCCGGTGACCACGGTGTAGCAACTAATGACCCTGGGTCGCCAACCCCTGCGCACGGTGCCCCAATGACGGCGTGTGAGCGCGATCGGAGGTGACGTGGTGGACATGGCGGAGTTATCGATTGGAGATACTGCCGGCGCTGCCGATCCGGAGCGGTCGGTCCTCCACCTCCCGGTGGACGCGCTCCCCATCGGTATTCTCGTTTTGGTCGACGAAGCAGTCGTCGCCGCCAATGCCGAATGGAGCAGGATCTCCGGTGTCGGCGCACCCGACTCGTTGGGCAACGGATGGCTGACCGCGCTGCACCCGGGCGAGCGACGACGCGCCCGGCGATTCGTCCTCGATTCGACCCGGACCGAGACGGCCTACGCCGACTTTCGCTGTGCGGGTCGAGGCGACTTCTGGTTCCGGGTCAACGCCCGTAGGTTCATCGGGAGCGCCGGGGAACTCAACATATTGAGTTTCGTGTCGACCCAGCCTCCGTCCGACTCGCCGGTGGCATACCTCGCCACCCATGACAGTCTCACCGGCCTGCTCAACCGGGTCGGTCTGCGCCAGGCGATGCAACTGCCTCGAATCGCCGGCGATCTGGCGTCGGTCCTCTTCGTCGATCTCGACCATTTCAAGGAGGTCAACGATCACCATGGGCATCGTTACGGCGACGAAGTCCTGAAGGCGGCGTGTCGGCGCGTCCGCGGTGTGGTGCGTTCGACCGACTTCGTCGGACGTGTAGGTGGCGACGAGTTCTGCATCTACTGTCCGGCGCTCAAGTCGCCCGATGAGGCGATCCGTCTCGCCGAGCGAGTCATCGAAGCCGTCCACCGGCCACTTGCGTTGGCCGATCGAACCGTCGCGGTGGGAACCAGCATCGGTATTGCCTTCGCGCAAACGGATCAGTTACCGAGCGATCGCATGAGCGATCAAGCCGATATTGGTATGTATGCGGCCAAGACGGCCGGTGGGGGACGATGGGCGGTATTCGATCGGGAGCAGGATGATCAGCGGGATCGCGGTGCAGCAACGGGCGGATAACCCGAGCTATATCGTCGAGAGGCAGGACGCGCGTGTGCGTCTGGCTGGGTCGGATCCAGCCAGACGCACACAAAGCTCACGAGAACGGCGTGTATCAGTCCTTCGTCAGCTTGTCCTTGACCTTGTCGATCACGTCCTTGGTCTTGCCGGTGGCCTCGTCTACCTTGCCCTCGCGACGCAAGTCGTCATCATTGGTGAGGTCTCCGACAGCCTGCTTCAGTCGGCCCTTCATCTTGTCAGTTTCGTTACTCATTGAGAACTCCTTCTCGAACAGCCTTAATCGACAGTGATTTCATCGACAATCGACAATGATTTCATCGACAGTCATTTCGTACCCCGTCGGACTTGCCTGCAAACATCCCCAACGATCGCGGTGGTGCCGGAGTCGGCTGCCGGGAGTCGATGAACGGGTCGGACGTGTCGGGCGTATGGACGTCTCGACGTGCGGGTACGATCGACGCAGAACACTTCGCTGCAATACCCCACCATGTGACTGGAGTCGGGATGTCGACTGATACCAAGATCGCCAGGCAGTTCGCCAAGCAACAGATACAGATCATGCAAGATGAGCGGAAGTTCGCTACCAGCGACGATAACTGATCACGATCGTGTCCATCAGACTTGCCATCGTTGACGACTACGACGTCGTCGTCGCCGGAGTAGCCCACATGTTGGCGCGTTACGCAGGACGCGTCGCTTTCGTCGAACTACTCGCCAACGAGCCGGTGGACGTTGCCGTCGACGTCACATTGCTCGACACATTTGCCCAGAGCGAAGCGGACGGCTCGGAGCTGGACGAATTGTTGAGCAACGAACTCGCTGGTCGGGTAGTTGTCTACACGTGGGTATTCGACCCGCGCCTCATTGAGATAGCACTCGCCAAGGGCGCTTCCGGATACCTGGCCAAAACGCTACCCGCAGCCGACCTCGTCGATGCCCTGGAACGCATCGCGGGGGGAGAGATCGTCATCAGTCCGGCACCCGTTGGTCGCTCGACGGTCGGCGGCGATTGGCCAGGACGCGAGGAAGGTTTGAGCGAGCGTGAGTCCGAAATCCTCGCCTTGATCACTCAGGGACGGAGTAATCACGAGATCGCCGTGTCAACGTTCCTGAGTTTGAATTCCATCAAGACCTATATCCGCAGCGCCTACTCCAAGGTTGGTGCCGCGAGTCGCACTCAAGCAGTGTTGTGGGGAGTAGCGCACGGGCTTCATGTCGATCACCGACGCATCAAGGACTGGCGAGTTCGCTGATCGTCAAATCTGAAGTCGACACGGCTTACCAGTAGTGGGAGCGACCGCCGATGCCTCGGCCGGAACGCCCGAGCAACATGAGCACCGCACCCACAATGAGCAGTACGACTCCGATGGTCCACAGGATCGGGATGGCGAGCACCATGCCGAGGAGCAGCAAAATCAATCCAAGAACGATCATGTTGTGCCCCGTACCCGCGGCGGGCAGTCACCAAACATGTCTGTCCACCAAATTCTCCGACCGTGCGGGACAGGCGGTGGCGTGCGGACCGGGCAGTGCGGACCGGGCAGTGCATGCAGTCCAGAACCATCGGGCGTGGCCGCGATTCGACGGCATTGGCGCGAGGACCGACGAACGAGCGCGAATGGGCCTCCAACCGCATACTCCATGCGGTGTCGACACCTCCCCCAGTGGTTGAATTTCACCCTTTAGGGTGAAACTGACCGTTGTCCCCGCGCTCAGCGTTGTCCAAGCTCGACACCTGTTGAATACTTGCGGTCCATGGCAGATTTCCGGATTGTGGACCGCAGCGACCACATGCTGGCGGTGCAGGGAGATGTCGACCTGGCGACGGCACCGCAGCTGGCCACCGCCTTGGCTTCCCGCGGTCCCGACGTCCAACTCGACCTGAGCGAGTGCACGTTCATCGACTCGAGTGGAATCACGGTGCTGATTGAGGCCAAGATCGGCTCGGTGCCGGGTCTCGTCGTCGTTCGGCCGAGTCCGCCCGTGGCGCGGGTCCTTGCCTTGTGCGGCGTCACGCCCTTGCTCGTCGCGCCGGAGCCGGCCTCGAGCTGAGCGGGGGCGGCGTCGCTGCCGGAGGGCCTGATTCGTGCGATCATCGTTGCCACCTCTCGATGTGCAGGCCAACCTCCGATGAACTTCTTTCCGATTCGTCCGTCCACGCGTCCGCTGCCCGGTGCAATCGCGCTTCTGCTCGGCGCGGTCATCGTGTCGGGCTGCGGAAGTCACGACGCCCGTCAATCCAAGCTCGCATTGTCAGCCGAGACGCAGGCCGGGTCGACGCCTCCGGTCTCGTCGGCACCGACCGCGGTTTCGTCCACCACCACGCCGGCGGCGATCTGCGTCGTGACGGTCGAGCCCGGCGACTCGTTATCGGCGATCGCCGGCCGCACCGGCGTCGACATCGCCGATCTGGAGTCGGAGAACGCACTGGGTCCCTCGGCGACAATCCATCCCGGGCAGGTCTTCGACATCTGCGCCGGTAACAACATCGACGACGTCACCGGTGCCTCGCGTCTCGCGCCCCCGACGGACGCGGTGACGGCCCAACAGACCGAACTCAACGAGTTGTTCGCCAAGTACTCGCTGTTGCCGCTCGACGTCGACGGTGACTCGGGCTCGTATACCCGCCAGGCGATCTGCGCGGCCCGGATGGGACTCGGGCTGCCGGTCCACAATGGGCATCTGACGCCCGGCAGTACCGAGGAGGTGGCGATTTTCGCCGCCACTGAGCTGGCGATCCCGGTCGGCGCCCCCACCGATGCCGCCAAGTGGATCCTCGTCGACCAGACGTGCCAGGTGATCTTCATCGGCGAGGGTGACGACCGGGTCGTCGACGTATTCCCAACCTCCACCGGCCAGCCCGGGTACGAGACCCGCACGGTGTCGACCCGCGCCTTCCGATTCGACCCTGCGACCGACAACGGCGGCTGGCACGACAGCGCGACGTTCCCGGTCAAGGGCGATAATGCCCTCAACGGCAACATGTACAAGCCGCTCTACTTCAACGACGGCCAAGCGATCCACGGTGCCGGATTCATCCCGCCCGACCCGCGCAGCAAGGGCTGTGCCCGCACGTTCCCCAAGCACCAGGACATGATCATCAAGTGGCTCGGGCTCGACACAATGGCACAAGCCACCTGGGACCCCGACGTCATCGGTGTCACCGTCGTCGTCCAAGGCCGATTCCAGGACCGCACGGCCGACTGAGCGGGCTACGCGGACTCATCTTGTTTGGAAAGGTAGCGAATTCGGGAACTGACTAGTCGGCACCACTCACCAACTACGGAGGAAACCGATGACAACCTATGTCGGGCAAAAACTGTATGGACACTCGGGACGGCCGATCGGCACGGTGACCGATGTGATGGCTGATCCCTCCGATCTGGCACCAGAATGGCTCGCCGTGCGCTGGGGGCTGCTGCGCCGGGACCACCTGATCCCCGCCGATGCCGTCGACGAACAGGGCGGAATCCTGGTCACCCTCCTCGACGAGGAGATCATCAAGCAGGCACCGGTGACCCACGACCACGTCCCGCCCACTCATTCCGAGTCGGAGAAACTCCGCGCTCAGTTCCATCTCCCGGTGGTGGGGAACCCGACCGAGGATGTCTGACTTTTGATGGTTGGACTTCGCCGGGCGGGGGTACGGACTCGATATCCAACGGAAAATACGACGCCCCACCGTGTTTCCGGGTGTTGAGCGGTGAACCCATCAGGCGCTCCATCGACACCCAACCCGCTCCGATCCCGGACGGGTTGGGTGCCTTGGGTATCCGACTCGGCAAAGATGACGAGCCCGACGACCGTGCGGCGGGGCGTAGTGGATCGCGGCGGTAGGTCCGAGGAGTATTCTCTGCGTGATCAGGGTGTGATCACGAGCAAGCTCGGGTGCCGACCGTCGAGCGGTCGAGTCTCGATCGCCGAAAGGAGATGTCGCATGGACCGTGACACCCGCAGTGTCTGAGCCACTGCGGCTGCGCATCCCGGAACCATTCGCGCGGCCCGGCGACAAGCCGGTGTTCCGCGACTTGCGAATCGATCGGGCGGGCGAGGTCCGCCGCCCACCCATCGACGTGGGGGCGAGCGACATCGTCGATCTCGGCGCCGAGATGATCCGAGTCCTCGATATTCACGGCGACGCCGTGGGGCCGTGGGCCGGCAGCCTCGACGCCGAACAACTCCGCCACGGTCTGCTCGACATGCTCACGGTTCGAGCGTTCGACGCCCGCATGCTCCGCAGCCATCGACAGGGCAACACGTCGTTCTACGTGCAGTCTTTGGGCGAGGAGGCGGTGTCGTGCGCCCATCGGCGAGCCTTGGATCCCGGCGACATGTGCTTTCCCACGTATCGCCAGCAAGGCCTGCTTATTTCGGCGGGATACCCGCTCGTCGAGATGATCAATCAGATCTACTCCAACAGCCACGATCCGCTCAAAGGCCGCCAGCTGCCGGTGATGTACTCCGCCGCCGACTTCGGCTTCTTTTCGGTTTCGGGCAACCTCGGCACGCAATTCATCCAAGCCGTCGGATGGGCGATGGCATCGGCGTTGTCGGGTGACACCAGAATCTCCTCGGCCTGGATCGGCGATGGCGCGACCGCCGAATCGGATTTTCATTCGGCGATGGTCTTCGCCTCGACCTACCACGCGCCGGTGATCCTCAACATCGTCAACAATCAATGGGCGATCTCCACCTTCCAGGGCTTCGCCCGGGGAGACTCGTCGACGTTCGCAACTCGTGGCCACGGTTTCGGCATCGCCTCGCTGCGGGTCGACGGGAATGACTATCCGGCGGTGCACGCCGTGTCGTCGTGGGCCGCGGCCCGGGCCCGCGCCAACCATGGCCCAACCTTGATCGAGTGGGTCACCTACCGCGTCGGTGCCCATTCCACGTCGGACGACCCTGCGGCGTACCGCCCCAAGGACGAGCCGTACACCTGGCCCCTCGGCGATCCGATCGACCGCCTCAAGAGCCACCTGATCCACATCGGCGAATGGAGCGACGAGCAACATCAGCAGTGTGTCGCCGAGGTCGACTCGACGGTGCAGCGCGCCGCGGACGAGGCCGAACGGTTCGGAACACTGCGCAGCGAGCACTCCGCTCCGGCTTCGATGTTCGATGACGTCTATGCGGTGATGCCTGCACATCTCCGTCGCCAACGCGAGCAGGCGGGGCTCTAGAAATGGCGCGGATGACGATGGTCGAGGCGATCCGCGACGCCCACGTCGTGGCGATGGAACGCGACGACCGGGTGGTCGTGTTCGGCCAGGACGTCGGCTACTTCGGCGGCGTGTTCCGATGCACCCATGGATTGCAGCAGCGCTTCGGGACGCATCGCTGTTTCGACGCGCCGATCAACGAGAGTGGCATAGTCGGGGCGGCCATCGGCATGGGCGCCTACGGGCTGCGACCGTGTGTCGAGATCCAGTTCGCCGACTACGTGTACCCGGCGTACGACCAGATCGTCTCGGAGGCCGCCCGACTGCGGCACCGGTCTGCCGGCGATTTCAGCGCCCCGATCACCATACGGATGCCCACCGGTGGAGGGATCTTTGGTGGGCAGACCCATTCGCAGAGTCCCGAGGCGGTGTTCACCCACGTCTGCGGGCTGAAAACCGTGATCCCCTCCAATCCGTACGACGCCAAAGGCCTGCTCATCGCCGCCATCGAGGACGACGACCCGGTGATCTTCCTCGAACCGAAAAGGCTGTACAACGGACCGTTCGACGGGCACCACGAGCGGGCGATCGTGCCGTGGTCCGCCCATCCGCTCGGCGAGGTTCCCGATGGCCACTACACCGTGCCATTGGGGACTGCCCGCATCCATCGGACGGGCAACGACATCACCGTGCTGGCCTACGGCACCCTGATCCATGTCGCCGAGGCTGCCGCGTCGGAGACCGGCATCGATGCCGAGATCATCGATCTGCGCAGTCTGGTGCCACTCGACCTCGACACGATCATCGCCTCGGTCCGCAAGACCGGACGATGCATCGTCACCCACGAAGCGACACTGACGTCGGGTTTCGGCGCCGAGTTGTGCGCCGTCGTACAGGAGCACGTGCTGTGGTCGCTCGAGGCCCCGATCGCCCGCGTCGCAGGGTGGGACACCCCGTATCCCCACGCCCACGAGTGGAACTTCTTCCCGGGCCCGGCCCGCCTCGGCGCCGCCATGCGAGCAACGATGGCCGAACGATGACCCGAACGATGACAGGCATGTGATGAGCGCGTTCGTCGTCCGCCTCCCCGATGTCGGCGAGGGAGTGGCCGAGGCCGAGTTGGTCGCCTGGCACGTGTCGGTGGGCGACACCGTCACCTCTGACACGATCATCGCCGAGGTGCTCACCGACAAGGCGACCGTGGAGATCTACGCGCCCGTCGGCGGAACGATCACCGCCCGCTACGGCGAGGCGGGCGATGTACTCGCCATCGGCAGTGAGTTCGTCACCATCGAAACCGCCAGCCACGAAACGAGCGACCACGAAGCGAGCGACCAGGCGCCCCCGGGACCGTCCGCAGGCCTCGATGCGCCGGCCGATGCGCCCGCACCGGAGTCCGGGGCGGACGGGCGTGCGCCCGGATCGTCCGCGGCAGCGGAAACGTCGACATCGCCGGCACCACTGCCTCCGCCCACGACCGCCGTGTCCGCTGCCCCAGGTGAACCACCGCGTCCGGTGCTGGCACCGCCGGCGGCGCTGGCACCGCCGGCGGTTCGCCAGCGCGCTCGAACGCTCGGCATCGATCTCAGCGGTATCACCGGATCCGGTCCGCAGGGTCGGGTCACCCACGACGACCTCGATCGTCACATCCGATCGACAGAACCGGCAGTACAGCGGACCGAGCGCCGTGAACCAAGCGCGCCCGGCGGAACGCGAATTCCGCTGATCGGACTCCGACGCAAAATCGCTGCGCAGATGACCACCGCAATGCGCATTCCCCACATCACGTACGTCGAGGAGGTCGACATGACCCACCTCGAACACCTCCGCCGATCACTGACGACCGAGTATCCCGACCACCCGCGTCCGACCGTGCTGCCGTTCCTGATGGGAGCACTGGTCCGAGCCGTGGCCGAACACCCGGAAGTGAATGCCACGTTCGACGACGAGGCTGCGATCTTGACGACCTTCGGGGCCGTCCACGTCGGCATCGCCACCCAGACCCCTCATGGCTTGATCGTGCCCGTCGTGCGGGACGTGCAGGCGATGGACGTCTGGCAATGCGCCGCCGAACTCGACCGAGTCACTGCCGCGGCTCGGGACGGCACGGCGAGACGGGACGAACTGACCGGGTCGAGCATCACGATCACGTCGCTGGGCGCACTCGGCGGCATCGTGAGCACGCCCATCATCAATCATCCCGAAGTCGCCATCGTCGGTGTCAACAAGATGCGGGTGTGCCCGATGTGGGACGGCACCTCCTTCGCGCCGCGGACGATGATGAACCTCTCCTCCAGCTTCGACCACCGCATCGTCGACGGATGGCAGGCCGCGACCTTCATCCGACGGGTGAAATCGCTGTTGGAGGAGCCATCGCTGCTGTTCATCCGCGCACCGGCCGCCGGGCGATGACCAGGTCATCGAGCATCCGCCGCCGGATCCCTCGGGCGACCGTCTATGCGACGCGCCGGCAGGGTATGTGCCATGAGCTGGTCGCCTGGTAGGGGTTCCGCATAACTCCGCCAGGCGGTCGGCACGGGCTTCTTGAGCATCGCCGGCGTCGCTTCTTGAGCATCGCCGGCGTCGCGGTGCTGTCGAAGTATCGATCGTCGCCATTGGGGGAATGGTGTCGCGATGAATCATCGTCTTGCACCGACTGTCCGTCGGCTGATCATCGCCACATCGATCGTGGCCGTCGTCGGCTGCAGCTCCGAGACCCGCTCGTCACTTTCCTCGGACGTCAAGACGGCGGCCTCCGAAGTGGGGAGTGCCGTCGATGACGGGACGACGGCGGCCGCCGAGGCCTTGGCTCGCAACATCGCCACACAGCAGGGCGAGGAGCAGTTCAAGAATGCCGGACAGGAGTTGTCGGGACCGCTCACCTGCACCGCCACGGTGCAGGACGGCGTGGCCAAGATCGATGTGAACTGTACCGGCGCGACCAAGGCCGGTGGAGCGGCAGCGCTCACCGGCACGACGAGCGAGATACCAGGCGCCTCGGTCGTCTCCCTCGACGGGACGTTCACCGGGACTGTCGATGGTGCCGAGGTCTTCACCACCCAACGACTGGGCGGCTGATGCACACCGACCGCCGGAACGCTGCCCGCCGGAACGCCGCCTGCCGGAACGCTGCGTGTCGGAGTGGGCGATGACCAGGATCAACCGGATCCTCGACATCGAGCCGTGTCGGGATCTGGTTGCCTACATGAGCCATGGCGGAGGACAGGCGTTGGAGTCCGCCCGCCTGGTCGAACCCGGAGCGATCATCGACACCCTGCTGCGAAGCGGGTTGCGCGGGCGGGGCGGAGCCGGGTTTCCCACGGCGACGAAGTGGGCGAGTGTGGCAGCCAACTCGTCGAGCACCGAGCCGACCCCGGTGGTCGTCAACGGGGCCGAGGGCGAGCCGTCGACGTTCAAGGATCGGGCCATTCTTCGCTCCAATCCGTACCGGGTGCTGGAAGGGGCGTTGATCGCCTGTCACGTGGTTCGATCCGACGTGCTGGTGGTCGCCCTGAAGAGGTCGTTCGAACAAGAAGCCGAACGGGTGCTCGCCGCTCTCGCCGAGATGCGGGATGCCGGCTGGCTGCGACAGATCGATCCACGGGTGGTGTCGGGGCCGGGCCACTATCTGTTTGGCGAGGAGACGGCGTTGCTCGAGGTCATCGACGAGCGACAGCCGTTCCCAAGGGTCACCCCACCCTGGCGTCGAGGCATCAGCACCGACGACAGTGACTCCATGACTCCCGGCGAGCTCGCCAACGCCAGCGACGGTGAAGGCAGTCCGGCCCTCGTCAACAACGTCGAGACGTTCGCCAACGTCGCTCTGATCGTCCGCCACGGCCCCGAGTGGTTTCGCCAGGTAGGAACGAAGGATTCGCCCGGAACCATCGTGTGCACCGTGGTCGGTGACGTCATGACCAGCGGCGTGGGAGAGTTCGCCATGGGCACGCCGTTGTCCGAGATCATCGAATCGCTCGGGTCCGGCGCCCGACCCGACCGGCGCATCATCGGGGTACTTCCCGGGGCGTCGGGCGCGATCGTCGCCGAAGCCGACCTCGGTGTGCCGCTGACGCACGAGGCCTTTCGAGCGATCGGGAGCGGATTGGGATCGGCCGGGTTCATGTGCATCGACGACAGCCATCGTCTCCTCGACATCGCCTTTGGCGTCGCCCGGTTCCTGTCGGTCGAGTCGTGCGGTCAGTGCATGCCGTGCAAGGACGACGGGCTCGCCGTCGCTGCCGTGCTGCGTGCCGCCATCGACGGTACCGCGCCGGACGACGCCGTCGAGCAGATCTCCGCCCGCCTCGACACGATTGCCGACGGTGCCCGGTGCAGCCTGGCGGTACAACACCAAACCGTGCTTCGCTCCATGCTCGATGACCTGGCCGGGTCGATCAACGCCACGTTGGCCGCCGCCGACGCACCGGCGGTCGACGACGAGGCGTTGGAAACACCGGCCTCGCTGGCGCCGTTGCAGGACATCACCGATGGTGTCGCCACGTACGACGAGAGCCAGCAGTCGAAGCAGCCTGACTGGTCGTTCGACGCCCGTGACTCGCAGGCCTACCCGGCGCAGCTGCTCCAGGATGTGCCCTGCGTCAGCGAACCGCCGGATTCCCGGGTAGACCTGCCTGTCGGAGCGGGCGACGCCTAACTGCTCGTCGAGGCGGCCGTCCGAACAGCCGGAAGCGTCATCGTGACGACCGTTCCCCCGCTGCCGACATCGCGTGCGAATCGCGTGGCCATGAGCTGCATGATTCGAGTCCCCCGACCGCCGTACGAGATGCCGCGTCGAGGTGGACGGTATGTACCGCGGTCGACCACCGAGGTCGTCAAGTAGTAGCCATGGTCCGTGATCGAAATGTCCACCTCACCGATCGCATCGACTTCGTAGGCATGCTCCACGGCGTTGGCACACGCTTCACCGATCGCCACAAGCACGTCATCGCACTCCAATTCACGATCGCCGAGCCACCGGCGCAGCGCGGCGCGGACAACTCCGAGTTGGTCGGCGCGCGCCGCGAAGCGCTGTTCGAAGACGGCGATCGGCGGGGCGTAACGACAGGCGACAACGACCACGTCGTCCTCGACATCGCCGGAGCGGGCCATCTCGGCGATCACCTGATCGGCGATCCGGTCGAGCGACTCGTCGGCGATGCGAACCGCCAACTGGCGGAGGTGCTCGAGTCCGTCATCGATCGGCGCCGTCCGTCGCTCGATCAGTCCATCGGTGTACATCACGATCAGGGATCCCGGTTGCAGCACCGTGGACGATGTGGCCCGGGGACCGGTCGCCAGGGCGCACAACGGCAGCCCCTGGGCGTCATCGAGCAGACGTGGGGTCCCGTCCGGCTCGATCACCAGGATGGGCGGATGGCCGGCCGACGAGTACTTCAGTTCGCCGGTAGCCGGATCGAGGATGACGCAGACCACCGTGGCGAACGCGGTGCCGTCCGGCCCCCGGGCAGATCGATCGAGAGCTTCCAGGAGCGCCCCGGGGTCAGGCTCGACATACATCGCCAACGCCGCGGCTGCGGCGCGCAGATGCCCCATCACCGCCGCGGACTCCAGATTGTGGCCGACAACGTCACCGACCACGATGCCGATGTGCCCGTTGGGCCAGGTGAACGTGTCGTACCAATCGCCGCCGACCTCCATGACGTGGCTCGCCGCCTCATAGCGCGCCTCGATGAGCACGTTCGGATGCCAGGCGACCGAGTCGGGCAGCAGGGCGCGCTGGAGCCGGACCGAGATGCTGTGCTCCTCGTGGCGGAGGCGGTTGGCCGCCAGCACGACCCCGACGCGCTGGGCCGCTTCGCGCAAAAAGCTGAGGTCATCGGGGGTGTACGGCACACGCGACGGGTCGGATAGGCCGACGACGAGCGCGCCGACCGTGCCGTTGCCCAGGTCGAGTGGGACCGCCATATGGGAGCGGGGTGCCAACTCGGCAAGCAACGCTCCCCGGCGACGATCGCGGGTGTACGTCGCCAGGGTCGCAGCAGTGATCTCGCTGATCAGCTGGGCCTGCCCGGCTGCGACGTGAGCAGTCGAGTACGCATCGTTCAGACCGACACGGTGATCGGTGCGCAGCGTGCGGAGCGTCTCGAGCACCGTCGGGTCACGATGGGCCACGGCCAGGGGCTCGCTCTGCAGCGGCGTCTCGATCGACACGTAGTCGGCAAGTCGCGGCACCAGGAGTTCGGCCAGCGCCTCGAGTTGTTGCTCGACGGTGTGATGGGACTCGAGTTCGGCCAGTAGTTCAGCCAGCAGCTCCGCCCGCAACTGGCGGGTCCGGGCTGATTCCTCGTCACGAATCCGCTCCATCGCCACCGACGTCCGCTCGGCAGCGTCCTCGATGACGGCAACCTCCTCGGCCGTCCATTGATGAGGTTCGGCGTAGTGGACCGCCAGGCCTGCCGAGGTTCGTCCGTGCTTGACCACGGGGACCAGCACGTGCGAACCGATGCCCAACTCGAGCGTCGCCGCCCGCTGCGAGGCGGTCAGTCGCTCGTCGACGACGACATCGTCGCAGACGACGATTCGACCGGCGCGGAACACGTCCATCACGACCGATCCGTAGTCATCGAGGCGGTGCCGCCCGACGATGCTGGACACACCGACGTGATGGTCGACGGTGACCTCGCCATGTTCACCGGTGCCGTCGATGTCGATATAGTGGACCCGCGCCGCTCCGAGAAACTCCCCGAGCAGCCCGGCGGCCGATTCCTGAACCGCTGTCGTGTCGGTCGATGCCCGCAGGGCGTCGAGCAACCGAACCCGGAAGGCGGCGACATCGGCGGCGGCCTGCAAGGCTTTTGTGGCGGCTCGGCGTTCGGTCTGGTCCTTGAACACGATCGCAAAGTGGCCGGGCGGCTCGACGGGCATGCTGAAGACCTCGAACCAGCGACCCATCGCGTCGGATCCCTGCTCGAAACGGACCGTCTCGCGGTCCAGCCCCACTTGGGCATATCGGGCGATCCACGAGAACTCAAGATCCGGCACGAGTTCGAGCGCCGTCCTGCCGACCGGATCGATCAAGCCGGTCATCTCCTCGAACGTCGGGTTGACCTCGACAAACCGATAGTCGATCGGCTCGCCGGCCGGGTCGACGATCATCTCGCACAGGCAATAGCCCTCGTCGATCGAATCGAACAGCGTCCGCAGGCGGGCCTCGCTCGCCCGTAGCGACACCTCGGCCTGCGCGGTGGCGGTGACATCGCTGACCACCATGGCGTTGCGGCCGAGGGCCACCTTCTCCACGGTGGCCGCCACGAACACCGCGGGCCGCTCGGGCCGCTCGCCGCGCAACCGATGATCGCGGACCCGCAATCCCGTGCGGTGCGGATCGGTCCGAACGAGTTCTCGAAGTTCGGGCCATTCGCGGTCGAGGGCGGTGTAGATGTTCGTGAAGTCGGCGACGTGCAATCCCGATACGAGCAGGTTGACGGCCTGCGGGTTGATCCATTCGATGACACCCTCGTCGTCGAAGGCGATCAGCCCGATCGGACACACGTACATGAACTGCAACAGAGCCTGCATCTCGGCCGATGGCAACCCACCATCGCTCACCGGTACATCACTGCCAGATACTGCCGGGATGAACCGGCCCGGGCCATCATTCGCAGGCGTACCGGGGTCGGGACCATCCGCAGGGTGAAGACGTAGTCGATGACATCATCGAGATCCAGCTCGTCGAGGTACCGCTGGGCAACGAGGTAGTTGTTGGTGCACGGACCGACCGATTCGAAGAAGTTTCGGCCCAGCACCCGGTCGGCCGCGATACCCGCTTGGCGGGACTCGTGCGCGTTGTACCCGACCACGTTGCCGAGCCGATCCATCACGATCACGCCGAACGGAAGGTCGTCGAGTGATGAGGACGGCGCCGACTCCAGGACGTCCAGCAGATCAGCTGCGTAAAAGTCGGTTGAGTGGCAATCTTGACGCATGAATCCCCCAGGTCTCAGGCGTGATGCGACAACCTCGGAACAGGGCTCTCGCGATCTCGGCGTGTGCGCGGCCGGTGACGCCGCACGCGGACGGGCAGCCTAGGCGGTCTCGACCGAATCCTGCTCGGCGATGAGCAGGCCGGCCAGCCCGCACAGCGTCAGCACCCGGCGTACAGCGCTGCTCGGTCGCACGACGGCCAAACCGGGGATCGATCCGGCCTTGGCCTCGACGAGCACCGAGATCCCACTCGAGTCCATGAACGAACACCTGCTCATGTCGAGGTCGAGTTCAGGACCACGGTCGACCAGCGTGTTCGCCAGCTCCGGAGCAGTCGCCAGATCCAAGTCGCCGACAACCGCCAGTCCGACCCCGTCGTCAAGAATCTGAAATGCCGGCATAGGTCGCGGAGCCTACTGCCAGTCGTGGTCGCATGACCCGTTTGGCTCGCACCTGAAACGGGTATGTGGTTGTTCGTGGCCAGCCAACGACCGAACTGCACTCGCCGGAATTCCTTGTGACGGGCCAGCAATCGGTCGACGTAACCTCGATCGGTGCGGGTTCACCGACGCAGACGAGGACCGAGATTGGTTTCGAGGTGAGCCGGATCGTGCCGATGGCCCCGGACTCGGCCTGGCAGCGCCTCATCGACTGGCGAAGCCACGGAAATTGGATTCCGATGACTCGGGTCGAGGTCTCCGACGCCGACCCGACGTGCTTCACGGCGTGGTCCGGTGTCGGCAGATTCTCGCTGGAGGACCAAATGCAACTCGTCGACATGGGTGTCGATGACGACACTCGATGGGCCCGAATCGCCAAGATCGGTCCAGTCCTGTTCGGTGAGACGGAGTTCTCCGTGTCGTCGGGGATCGTCCCCGACTCGGCGCTGGTGCGCTGGCGCGAGGTCGTCAACGTTCCGTATCTACCGCAATGGCTGTCGCCCGTCGCCGCCTGGATCGGAAGGCGGCTGTTCTTCATATCGCTCGGCCGTATGGCCCGCAGCTGAATCGAACGCGTTACCCGCGTTTGCAATCCACCGCACCGGGTACAGGCCGAGCATGACCAGGATCTTGATCGCCATCGATGAAAGTGACGCGTCGAGGAAGGCCGCAGGCACTGCAGCTCATCTCTTCGAGGGGGCTGACTTCGTCGCCGTCAACGTGGCCAGCGTCCGCGTTCCCTGGACCGATGTGCATGCGTGGGGCGGCGTGTATCCGTGGCCGTTCCCGGGGGCCGACGACTATGTCGCCGAAATGCAGACCGAGAGCACGGCGCACGCCATCGACACTGCGGCATCGGCCGCACACGACGCCGGCCTCGACGATGCCGAGGCGGTTGCCGCCGTCGAACTCGGTGACACCGCCAAGGCGATCATCGATGCCGCGCATGAACACGACGTCGATCTGATCGTTGTCGGTTGGACCGACAAGAGCTGGTTCTCCCGCGTGCTCGACGGGTCGGTTGCCCGCGACCTCGTGCGCCGTGCCGACATCCCGGTACTGGTCTGCAAGTAGCTCGCTCGCTCAACTCTGCACCTAGTGTGCTCAACGGCCTGCTTCACACGTGTACCTGGGGAATCGGCATCGGAGCGGGGACCGGAGGCACGGGCGAAGGGTACGGCTCCGGGATCGGAGCGGGCACCGGTGAGGGCGGAGCGGGATACGGGTCCGGATCCGGTGCCGGAGGCGACGGGACGGGGTAAGGCTCCGGGACCGGATCGGGTAACGGTGTTGGAGCAGGAGCAGGAGGGGGCTGGGGAGGTACCGGCGACGGAGGAAACGTTGATGCCCCCGGTTCGACTGAACTCGCCAATAGGCCCTGCGACGTTGCATTCATCACTGGTGCATAACCGTCCCCGGGGTGCCACAAACATGCACGAACGGTGTGGGCCCCGGCGACCGCCCGGCGCCAGGGCCCACACGCCATGGGGCTCCTACGTGGTGATCAAGGCGCCATCGATACCGGCCAACGGGTTGTCTCCGGGGAAGAACGCCCGCTGGCTGGGGAAGATCTCGAGAGGCGACTGAGCCAGTGCGGCCATCCGCAGCACCGCGGCATGTCGAGCCTCGACGCCGCCGATCGTCATGATCGTCGATCGGAGTGCCGCCGTCGACAGCGCTCCACCGGCAAAGACGTAGGTCTGGGCCGCGGCCTCTTCCAATGCGAGCGCCAGCATCACGGCGTCGGCCTCGGTCTTGGCCTTCTCGAGCGCCGGGGCCACCAACGCATCGAACACCGCCTGGTTCATCTCCGTGATGGCCTGTGCGCCGGCACCGGTGATGACCCCGTTGAGGGCGTCGAGATGCATCTGGTGATGCCCGGCGAACATCTTCGCGGCGTCGAGCACGGCCGGGGTCTTGATCAGGCCGGCTGCCTTGCCATACGCGTCGACGGCCAGCTTCTCGAGCGAGGCGGCCGTCTTGGCCAGGACGATGTCCTGGTTGGGCGCGGCTGCATCGGTGCTCTTCGGAGCAGCGGTCGTCGCTGCGTCCGTGGGTGCAGCGGCATCGGTGGCGGCGGGCTCGGTGGCGGCCGGCTGGGTCTCGGGTGCCGCTCCGACCGTTGTCGCCGCGTTCGTTGCCGCAGTGTCGGTCGAGTCACTTCCGCAGGCGGCCAACACCGCGGCGCCGAGGATGGTCAGGCCACCCATCTTGAACAGGTCGCGTCGCCCCGGCGCCGGAACGCCGAGCAAGGCAGCTTTTTCGTCGGTCGACATCTGCACGTCGCCACTGAAGAGTTGGGTCAGAGCCGACCGCCAGCGACGGGTCGCCGACTCGTTGAGCTGATCGATGGTCCGGAGTTCGCGCCGGATCTGGTCAGTACTGAGGTCATGGTGCTTGTTCATGGTCATCTCCTTTCGTGTCGTGCGAATCAGCCAGCAAAGACCGCTGGATCGAGGCCCTTGAGAGGGTCGGTACCGTCGCCGAGAGCCGACGATTCGAAGGCTCCGGTGGGGAAGACATCGGCCACCGGCTTACCGAGGGCGAGTCCGAGCACAACTGCATGCTGGGCCTCGATCGGCAGGATGGTGGCGGTGGCGGCGGCATAGGCCGGGTCCTGCAGCAGGGTGAGCGCCGCGGCGTATGTGTAGGCCGCCTGATTCTCGAGGGTGAAGGCGAACTCGAGAGCTGCCATCTCATCCTTGATGCCCTGCAGCGCCGGGGTCAATGCCGCGACGAGCTTCTTGTTCGGGCCGGTCGCAGCCTTGTCACCGGCCACCTTGCCGAACGCATCGGCGTGCTGCTGATGGTGTGACATGAACAGCTGGCCGACCGGCAACGTCGCCGGACTGAGTACCCCGGCGGCGGCCGTGTATGCAGCAACAGCGGCAAGCTCGACGCTCTGGGCGTAGCCCGCAATAGTCTTGTCGTCGAGGCCCTGGGCGGCGGCGACCGACACGAGGCTGCGGGGAAGGAACAACGGCCCGGCAAAGGCCACGGCACCGGCGATCGCCGCCGAGCCCACGAGCACACCGCGCCGCGATGCCCGAAATGCGTCGAGGTGAACGTCGGCAACTTCCTGCTCGAAGGTTTTCATTCCTTCGTGGTGGAGGTCGTCAACGTCACTGGCGAGATGTCGCAGCTGTCGAGAGGTGAGATGCATCATATCTCCTTTGTCTACTGATTTGGGGGTTGGAAAGATCTGCTAACCGACGGTGATGGTGCCGGCCATAAATGGGTGGAACGAACAAACATACGGAAATGACCCGGCGGTATCGAAGGTCACGGTCGCCGAATCACCGGGCTGGATGGCCCCGGCGTCGAACTCGCCTGCACCTGTGGCCGTGTGCTGTTGCTTGTCATTGTTCGTCCAGGTGACCGTGCCCCCGACGGCGACGTGGACGTCAGCAGGAACGAAGGCGAAGTCGGCGATCCCCACCGTCGCGCTCGCCTCCGCCGCCGACCCCGCCACGGTCGACATCGATGTGTCGACCGCTGGAATGGTGGTTTGAGCTGGTGCAATCGTCGTACCGGCATCGGTCGCCGCGGGTGCGGGAGCGATGGTCGAGGCGCTAGTGGAATCGACATTGGTGGCCGATGCGGCGCCGTCCCCGGCACTACTACTCCCGCAGCCGTAAGCGAGGAGCGAGAGCATCGCCGTGACGGGGAGTATGACCTTCATACGCTCTGTACGGCGCTAAGCCGAATCCGGTTGAAAACTTTTCAAACTTTTCTGTCAGTAGGGTCCCGCTTACAAGCGGCATACACCACACATGTCGTCAAAGCCGAAAGCCGGACAGGCGCCGATGCACACTGTTGCCGTTGCCCGAACGAGGCCAACGTGAGTGGCTGCGGCCGTTGGGGGGACGTACTACCGCAGCCACTCGACGGTGGGGGATACGGCGCTCGTACCCGCTCTCACCCTGGTTAAACATGAGCATCGGGAAATTTCGCCGGAGCAGTGGGGACCGCCTCGGCGCGTCGGTTCCCACCGGGAGTACGGTCGTCCTCATGCCCCGATCCGTGCACAGCGTTGGTGACGGCGGGACGGCGGGCCGCGAGATCGCCGAGTTGCGACGAATGCTCCGTCGAAACGAGCAGCAACTACAGCTCCTCAAGGTGATGCGCGAGGCGGACGCCGCCGCGGTGAGCCGCGCCGAGCTGTACCACCAGGTTCTCCCGAGCCTCGAAGCGATCCTGGAAGTGGCGTCGCTGACCGTCGTCATGCACGACGGTACGCCTGACGGGAGCGGCGGCCAGCCGGCGGCTGATCACCCGTCGGCGCTCACCGGCGAACCGGGCGACGGGGAACCGGGCGACGGGGAACCGGACGACGGGGAACCGGACGACGGGGAACCGGACGACGGGGAACCGGACGACGGGGAGCCG
>JANMJD010000028.1:0-10717 GCA_031371195.1 Actinomycetes bacterium
TAGAGCAGCGCCCGGCCGATGACGAGGCCGCGAACGGAGGGCTCGTGGAGTGCTACCTGCCACGACGCATATGTGGCCCCGGGATCGGGGCCGGGCGCACCCCCGAGGATCAGCAGCGGCTGGGTGGTCATCGCGGCCACCTCCTTGATGTCGGCGGTGGCCTGGATCTTCAGCCACGTGTACGCGCTCGAACCCCCGAGCGCAGCCGAGATTCCCACGGCCCGGACCAGCTTGCCCGGCCGGTCGTCCCACTTCCGTTTGCCGTCGACCCCCGTGGTGTACGGAATCGGCTCGACCATCGCCATCATCCGGTGATCGTTGAGCTCCTGCACGGCGTTGGCACAGGCGGCAAGCGTCGGATTGGTGCCGGCGTCGTCGTCGTCGATGCGCAGCAACATTTTTCCCGCGTCCAGACCACTACTGACCAGGTGCTTCGTGTCGTAGGCGGTGAATCGATCGTCGAGTTCCCACACCGAACCGGCCAGGCCGCCTCGGTTCATCGTGCCCACCGCAACTCGGTTTTCGAGCGCCCCGAGCACCACGAGGTCCTCCATGATGTCGACACTGGCCAGCACACCGTCGACCCGCGGATTGTCGAGCGCAGTGAGCAGACGATCGAGCATCGAGCGACGGTCGGCCATCGCCATCGGATCGTCGCCGAGGCCGACCATGCCGCGCGCCGTGTGGTCGGCGGCGACGATGAACATCATCCCGTCCGCCGTCGGACTCGTCCGCCGCGCCCGGGTGAGCAACGCCTGAGCGATGTGCTCGGGCCGCGACACACGGATCTCGGTCAACTCGCGATATCGGGCATCAGACAGCGCCACTCGGGGCCTCCAGCATCTCGTCGATCTCGGGCGCCGTCGGCATTGCGTCGGCGCACAGCAGTCGCCCGGCGACGATCGCTCCGGCTGCGTTGGCGTATTCAATCGTACGGACCGGGTCCCACCCGCTGAGCAGGCCGTGGACCAGGGCACCACCGAACGCGTCGCCGGCACCCAGTCCGCAGACGACCTCGACTCGCCGGGGGGTGACCACGTCGACCGCATCGGCCGTAGCGACCAGCACACCTTCGGCGCCCATCTTGACGATTGCCAGTTCCACACCGGCATCGAGTAGGCGCCGGGCCGCTTCGCGGGGATCTCCCGTACCGACGGTGGCCTCGCATTCGGCTCGATTGCCGACGGCGACCGTGACGTGGCGGAGCATCGGGGCTACGGCGGCGCCGGCCGCCTCGGGCGAAGGCCAGAAGTTGGCGCGGTAGTCGAGGTCGAGCACGGTGTGCGCCCGGCGGTTGCGGCGTTCGAGCAGTTCCCGACATGCGGTGGCGCACGGCTCGGCGGAGAACCAGGTGCCGGTCACCCAGAAGACGCCCACCTGCTGCAACACGTCGTCGGCAATGTCGGCCGCGGCGATATCCATATCGGGTCCCGCCGGGTAGCGGTACAACAGCAGTTGCGGGTCCTCCGGTGGGTTCATCGCCGCGAATGCCAATGGCGTCGGACGTTCGGGATGGGCCATGACGAAGCGATCATCGACACCGAACCCGAGCAGCTTGGCCCGCACGTAGTCGCCGAACGGATCGCGTCCGACCTTGGTGTACACCGCAGCGCGATGCCCGAGTCGAGCGGCCGCCACGGCGACGTTGGTTGCCGTCCCACCGATCGACTTGGTGAAAGTCTGGGGGTCGTTGAACGATGCCCCGGCCTCGTTGGCGTACAGATCGACGCTCACCCGCCCGACCGTCAGCAGCTCCAGTTGATGCGGTTCAGCCATGTGCCACTCGTCCTTCGCGTTAGAGCGCTCTAATCCTAGCTCAGTCTCGAAACCCTCGGCGCCATTCGCCCTGGTCGGCCGAGCGAGCCGACCGAGCGGAGGCGTCAGGACCCGCAGTCGACGCAGTGAACGTCCGTGACCGGTTTTCCGGTCACGAGGTCATGAACCCAGTCGACGAACATCACCCCGTTGAGCGTCTCGGTGTAGAACTCCGGCCGGCCGACGACGGTGTGTGAATGGCCGGCGCTGATGTAGCTCTCGAGGGGCACTCCCCCGGCCTCGACCTCGGCCTCGTTGCGGTCGATCAGCTCGACCAGATGATCGGCGGCAATTCCGGCGAGCGACGAGAAGAACGCCTGGGTCTCGTCGAAGGCATAGTCATGACGGGCGAAGACGATCTTGGGATCACGGGTGCCGGCCTTGACGAACAGACCCGGGAAACTCCATGTCTCGGCGGTCACACCGGCATTCTCGGGCCAGGCCGGCACGGCGTTCATCGTGCCCCACACCGCTCCGATCACACCATTGATGGCCGGAATGTCGGGATAGGCCCCCGATCCGTCGGCCAGCACCGTGATCCGGGCGTCGGGGAGCAGATCATGGGTCATCCCGGCGTACAGCGGCGTCGGCACCGAGCCGGCACTCGCCCCGGTGACAACGACCTCGTTGGCATCGGGAAACAGCTCGGCCATCTGGTTCAACGCGGTGGAGGCGTTGACGAAGCCCTTGTGCTGGACGACGACCCCATTGCCGTAGTCGTGGGTGCTGTTGCCGATATGGACGTCACCGGTGCAGTAGGGCACGAACACCATGGAATAACCGGCAAACGGGTTCTTCGGATTGTCGAGTTCGAACACACCCTCGTTGGATGTCATGCCGTCCTCGTAGCCGACCGTGCGCTTGTAGTTCTTGCTGTCGGGCCCGCAACCGGCTGCGTCGAAGCACGCGCCGCCACCTTCGAGGAAGAACACCACCTTGTTCGGGTCCGCCTTGTGGACGAAGTACGAAAACTCGCTGCCGTCGCTGCACATGCAGTCCGATGGGGCGGTGATCTTCTCGAATCGAGCCGCTAACTGCGCATCGCTCGGCCCGGGCCCGGTGGTCGCCGCAGCCGGCGTCGAAACCGCGGACTCCGTGGCCACCGGAGCATCGGTCACCAGCGACGCCTCGGTCACCGGCGGAACCTGGGTCGCGGGAGCGGCCTTGATCACCGCCGAGGTCGTGGCGGACTCGGCGTTGGTCGCACCACTGCCACCGCTGCCACCACACGCGGCGATCACCGCACCGAACGCGGCCACACCCAGTGCATTTCGCCATGTGGACATGGAACGAAACCGTATCTGCTCGCCTCCCACCCGACCCCTACGGAAATCCGGCACCCGGCGGCTACACGACGATCGGCGAGGCTGGTTGCCGACCTACCGATCGACATGAGGCCCCGGATGACCCAGCCAGACCACTCCGCCGACGACCCCGGCGTGAGGTTCGGCGTCGTGAGGTTCAATGTGTGGTCGCCGCCGATGCCGGGTCGATCATGTCGGCGAAGCCCTCGCTCAACCGGTCGAGGATGATCGCCATCACCAGGATGGAGATACCGACTTCGACGCCCAGGCCCGTGTCCTGCTTGATCAGCGCCGAAACCGCATTGAACCCGAGGCCGCCGCCGCCGAATTGGCCGGCGATGATGATCATCGACATCGCCATCATGATCACCTGATTGACGCCGAGGGCAATGCCCTTGAGGGCGAGCGGCACCTGCACGCCCCACAGCTGTTGGCGTTTCGTCGCCCCGAACGTCGAGGCCGCCTCCATCGGCTCGGGGTTGACCTGTTTGATTGCCAACGCCGTCAAACGAATGCCCGGTGGGATGGCGTAGAGCACGGTGGCCAGCAGTCCGGGCACGTAACCGACGGCGAACAGCATCACGAAGGGGATGGCGTAGATCAGGCTGGGCAGCGTCTGCAGCGCGTCGAGGAACGGCTCCACCACCCCCTGGATCCGCGGCCGGCGGCCGATGAAGATGCCCACCGGCACGGCAATCAGCGTCGCCACGATCACCGAGACGATGATCTGGGCGAGAGTGTTGAGCGCCTCACCCCACATGCCGAGCATGCCGGTGACGAGCAACCCGCCCACGCAGAAGACGGCGAACTTCCAGCCTTTGATGAACCATGCCAATCCGGCTGTCAGGACCGTGAGCACGGGCCAGGCCAGCGACACGCCGAGCAGGTCACGCAGACGGATGATCACGTCGCGCACGATGAAGTCGTTGATCGACTGCAATGGGCCGCTGAAGTGGTCGCGGATCCAGATGATCGAGGTGTCGATCGGCTTGGCGATGTTCCGGTCGAACGTCCACGGCACCTCGACCCACCCGGCCCCGCGGCCGACGAGGTAGGCCACGACGACGATGACGGCGACCGCGGTCCAATAGGTGCGGGGAGCGATCGGCAGTGGCCGGGCCCGATCGACCAGCGAGCGGCTCAACCGGTCGAAACCGATGGCGACGGCGAGGATCGCCAGCCCGATGATGAACCCCCGACCCGGGCTGCGGGTGCGGGTCGATTTGAGCAGCTCGGCACCCAGGCCGCCGGCACCGACGAGCGAGCCGATGACCACCAGTCCGAGGCACATCATGATCGTCTGGTTGACGGCCGCCACCAGCGACTTCACCGCCTGGGGCAACTGCACCTTCCAGAGCAGCTGCCAGCCGGTCGACCCGAAGATCCGCCCGGCCTCGACCGACGCCGCCGGCACCTGGCGAATGCCCAGGGCGGTGATCCGGATCATCGGCGGGACGGCGAAGGCAACGGTGGCGATCGCCGCCGGAGTCTGTTTGATGCTGAAAAACACCACGGCGATGACCAGATAGACCGTGACCGGAACGCTCTGCAACGCATCGAGCACGGGCCGCATCCGCCGCTCCACCTTCGGGTTGAGCCCGGCCCACACGCCGAGCGGAGCGCCGATGGCCACCGAGAGCACGACGCAGATGAGCATCAGGGCGACGGTCTCCATTCCGGGTTCGTGCAGCCCGGCGACCTCGATGAACAACAGCCCGGCGGTCGCGCCGACCGCGGTCACCCAACGACCGGAGCGGGCGATCACCAGGAATACCGCCAGTGCCAGCCAGAACCACGGCAGATCGATGAGCACGTCGCGGATGCCCTCGTAGAACCAGATGACGAAGCTGCTCATCGGGTGCAGCACGTGGGCGAGCAGGAAGTTGCTGTTGCGATTGCGTCGCACCGCCGACTGGAAGTGGCGGACCGGGTCGCCGAGGTGGACGTTCCACGTCTTGGACCACGAGTTGGCCGAGCCCGAGATGTTGGCCAACACGATCTGGGCGAGTACCAGTACACCGGCACCGCCCGCCACCCACCGCCAGCGACCCGAGCGATACCACGGCTCGACAACCGGCTCGCGTCGAGCAGCCGACGACACGGTCACGGCGGTCACGACCGTGCCATCCGCAACACGTCGGCCACCACCTGCCGGTCGACGCAACCGATCACCCGGCCGTCGTCGCCGAGGACGTCGAGGGGAACGTCGGCCTCCAACAGCATCGGCAGCAGCTCAGCCACCTTCATCGATCCATCGACGACCCGACCCGAACCCGACGATCCGCCGCGGGCGACCGAGGCGGCGCTCAGCACGCGCTCGCGGGGAATATCGGTGACGAACTCGCGCACGTAATCGGTGGCCGGGTTGAGAATCAGCTCCTCGGGCGTGCCGATCTGGTCGAATTCGCCGTCCTTCATGATGGCGATGCGATCGCCAAGCCGGATCGCCTCGGCGAAGTCGTGGGTGATGAAGATGATCGTGCGCTGCTCGGTGTGTTGCAGGCGGATCAACTCGTCCTGCATGTCGCGGCGAATCAACGGGTCGAGCGCCGAGAACGGTTCGTCGAAGAACAGCACCTCCGGGTCGAGCGCCAGCGCACGGGCGAGGCCGACCCGCTGCTGCATCCCGCCGGAAAGCTGCTGAGGGAAGTGGGTCGCCCAGTCGGCGAGACCGACCTTCTCCAGCACCCCCATGGCCTGACTCCGGCGTTGGGCCTTGCCGACCTTCTGCACCTCGAGCCCGTAGGCCACGTTGTCGATCACCCGTCGATGCGGGAACAGACCGAAGTGTTGGAAAACCATCGACATGCGGCTGCGACGGACGCCGCGCAGTTGGTCCTCGTTCATCGCCAACAGATCCTCGCCGTCGAGACGCACTTCGCCCGATGTCGGCTCGATGAGCCGCGACAGGCAGCGCACGAGCGTCGACTTGCCGCTGCCCGACAGACCCATCACCACAAATGTCTCGCCCTTGGCCACGTCGAAGCTGACATCACGGACTCCGATCGTGCAACCGGTGGCGCTGAGCACCTCGCTGCGCGACGCGCCGCCACGCGACATCGAGAGCGCGGCCTCGGGCTTCGCCCCGAACACCTTCCACACATTGCGAACCTCGAGTGTGGGGCTCGTCCCCTCGCCACTGCTCACGAAACCTGCCCCCCAGCGACTGACGTTGTGCCCCAAAGAGTAGCCGGTGCCGATCGGTAGCCCGGGCAGGGGCAACCCGCCAGCGTCTTGCATGCCTGGCTAGGCTTTCTTTCCGTTGGGCCGACGCGGCCCGACCGACCACTTCACCCACGGGGGATCACCATGAAGCTTTGGAAACTGCGAGCCACCGGGCTTGCCACGATCGCGGCGCTCTCGATGGCCGCGTGCGGAAGTTCGAGCACCAAGGAGGTCTCTGGCGCCTCGCCCGACGCCACCACCGCAGGTGCCGATGCGTCGGCGACGACGGCGGCTGGAGCCGCGGCGGGCGGGGCGGCAACGGGTGGTTCCTGCGACGGCGCCGTCAGCGGCGATCCGATCAACATCGTCGAGAATGCCTGGACGGCCTCGGCCGTCGAGGCGGCGATCATGAAGCAGCTGATCGAGACCAAATTGTGCACGCCGGCCAAGATCGTCACCATCGACGAGAACGCCCAGTTCGCCGGCCTGTCGGACGGCTCGCTCGACTTCGTCACCGAGCTATGGCCCTCGGGTGTCGTCGCCGAGGAGCAGGCGTTCATCGATGACGGCTCGGTCGTCAAGGTCGGTGACCTGGGCACGACCGGCCAGATCGGCTGGTTCGTTCCCGACTACGTGATGAAGGACCATCCCGAGCTGGCCACGTGGGAGGGCCTCAAGGATCCTGCTACGGCCAAACTGTTCGCGACGGCCGAGACCGGCGACAAGGGCCGCTTCCTGGGCACCGACCCGAGCTATTCCGCGTACGACGAGCCGCTGATCAACGAACTGGCCCTGCCGTTCCAGATGCAGATGTCGGGTTCCGAGGCCGCCACAGTTGCCGAGCTCGACAGCGCCGTAGCCGCCAAGAAGCCGATCCTGATGTACTGGTGGACCCCGACCGCAGCGGCCGGCAAGTACCACCTGCAGGAAGTCAAGCTGCCGGCGTACAAGGAAGGCTGCTACGACGATCCGGCAAAGGTCGCCTGCGGTTACCCCGCCGATCCGCTGGTCAAGCTGGCCAGCGCCAAGCTGAAGACCAAGAACGCCAAGGTCTGGGCGATGCTCGAAAAGGTGCAGATCACCAACGACCAGCAGCTCGCCCTGCTGCCCGAGGTCGAGATCGACGGCAAGCCCGCCGCCGACGTGGCCGCCGCGTGGATCGCCGCCAACGAGAACATCTGGACGACCTGGGTCGCCTGATCCGCGCCTGATCCTCGGCGGAACGCGGGAACACCGTCGCGGTCGCTTCTTGTCGCTTCTCGGTGTCGTCGACGCACCGGTACGCGACAAGAAGCGAGGCGGCAATGATCTCACGTCGGCGCTGAGCGTTGGTCGGCGTCGAGTTACCGCCGTTGGCGGGCAACAGACGCCACCTGAGCGTTGTTCAGCGCGTGCCGAGTTCGTGCTCGAGGGCCTCGAGTTCGGCCCCTCCGGCCATCAGGCGGGTCAGCTCCGGACGGGAGATCTCGTCCTTGGCGAAGTCGCCGAGGGAGTGGCCACGGTTGAGCAGCAGGAAGCGATCGCCGACCGGGTAGGCGTGGCTCGGGTTATGGGTGATGAAGATGACACCCAACCCCCTGTCGGCGGCCGCCCGGGTGTACTTGAGCACCACCCCGGACTGCTTCACCCCGAGGGCCGATGTCGGCTCGTCGAGGATCAGCACCCGGGCACCGAAGTACACGGCGCGGGCGATGGCCACAGACTGGCGCTCACCGCCCGAGAGCGTGCCCACGGGCTGATCGACGTCGCGGACGTCGATGCCCATCTTGGCCATCTCCTCTTTCGCCGTGCGCTTCATGTAGGCGGTCTTCAGCGCGATACCGAGGTGTTTGGGCTCGGCTCCGAGGAAGAAGTTGCGCCAGACCGACATCAACGGCGCCATCGCCAGGTCTTGATAGACCGTGGCGATGCCCCGGTCACGAGCCTGACGAGGGGACTCGAATTCGACCAGGGATCCGTCGATGAGGTATTCGCCGACACTCGGCTTATGCAGGCCCGACAGGATTTTGATGAACGTCGATTTGCCGGCGCCGTTGTCGCCGAGCACGCAGGTCACCTTGCCGGCATGGACCATGGTCGACACGTCTTCGAGCGCGGTGACGTTGCCGAAGTACTTGGAGATGTTGCGCAGTTGCAACAGCGGTGCGTCCGACATCAACGTGCCTCCTGAGCCTTCTTGCGGGTGAAGTTGTTGACCAGCACGGCGAGCAGCAGTACGCCACCGAGGAAGGTGAAGCGACCGTCGGAGTTCCAGCCGGTCGTCTGTACGCCGTTGGTCGACATCGCCAGGATCGCTGCGCCAAGCGTGGCGCCGATCACCGAGCCGTAACCACCGGTCATCAGGTTGCCACCGACGACGGCGGCGATGATGTATTCGAACTCCAATCCGGTGCCCTGGTTGGCCTGCACGGTTCCATACCGCAGTGCGATCAGGGTGCCGGCGAGACAGCCGCACATTGACACCGTGACGAACAGACCGATCTTCACCTTGTCGACCGGGACACCGATCGCTCGAGCCGCGTCCTTGTTGCCGCCGACGGCGAAGATCCAGTTACCCCACTTGGTTTTCGTCAGCACGAATGCACCGATGGCCGCGACGACGATCCACCACACGACGGTCTCTCGCAACACGTTCTGGCCGACCGAACCACCGGCGGCCTTGATCTTCGCTGCGTGTTCGGCCGTGGGGTTCGTCCACAGCAATCGCACGATCAGACCGATGATTGCGGCCGTTCCGCCGACCACCTGCAGGTTGCGGCCCAACCGGTCGGCATGCGGATGGGACGTGGTGCGTTTGTACTGGGCGAACTCGAGCAACGTGTTGGTCGCGACGAACACGGCCCCGATGATCAGCGCGCAGAACATGCCGGTGCGGAATCGGACTGCGCCGGAATCGGCGCGCACGATGAACGCCATCACGACCAAGGCCACGGTGACGAGGGCTCCGATGAGCAATTGCGCCGTCTTGGATGTCTTACCGGCGATCCCGCGGGCCACCATGATGAAGCTGAGTCCGGTACCGCCGAGCAGGATCATGGCGATGGTGCGCAACGCCTGCACCGTCGTGAGCTGGAGGAACGAGACGACCACGGCCATCAGTAGCAACCCGCAATAGCCGCCGAACAGGATCACCTTGACGGGCGTGGACGCCCGCACCTTGTCACGTAGCGAGGGAAGCATCGAGCGCACGGCAAGGCCGATTCCCACCAGTGCGGCCAGCCCGGCCAGCACCGGCCGGAGGCCGGACGAGGTCCACGACAGGACGGGCAGCCGCTGCTTTCGATCGAACGGGATCGGCGTGAGGCAGGCCAGCGCCACGCCGGCGACTCCAAGTCCGAGGCGCGGCCTCGCGGCGTGCGGGATCGACAGATGGCCGAGGCCGATCGAATCTCCCTCCCAGCGCAAACGGGCGAAGGCGACGACCGCGATGACGAATCCGAGCCCGGTGATCAGACCGAAGATGACGTTCTTGGAGACACCATCGGTGTTCAACAACCCGGCGAAACCACCCGCGGTCGCCGCGATGCCCACGAGCGTTGTTGCCAGGCTCATCGTGTGTATCGCCGCCCGACGGACAAACGACTGCTCGAGCAGACCCCAGATGAACGCCGCACCACCCACGATGACCAGGCCGAGGAATACCTTGTCGCGCGCCCCGAATTCGGTGAACTGCCACTCGTGGGCGATCCAATTCTTGAAGCCGGCTGCGCCCCGCTGCTTGGTGATCGCGTCGACCTGCACCTTGCCGACCAGCCGTTTCGACATCACCAGCATGATGCCTCGTAGGGCGAAGAACGAGGCCAGGGTGACGATGAAGCTCGGCAGTCCGGTCTTGTTGACCATGAAGCCGTTGAACCAGCCGATGGCCGCAGCCGCGAGGAAGGCGGCGCCGATGGCCCAGCCGATGTTGACGCCCTCCCCCATGAAGGTGCGCGACATCAGCCCGATCAAAACGGCACTGGCCCCGGTCATGACACCCGATGACAGGTCGAACTCGCCGCCGATCATCAGCAGCGCCACGGCGGTGGCCATGATGCCGGTGGGGGCGGCCACATCGAGCCAGTTGAGCGTCGAGTCGGCTTCGCCGAACGTCGCTCCGTTCCCCCAGAAGAATGCCCAGACGATGACGGCCCCGATGAGGGCCCCGATCTCGGGCGAGATCAACCAGCGACGCATCGGTCCCCGGTGTGCAATTCGTTCATCGGCTGCGCCGGGAGCGACGGCCGACACAGATGAAGTCGCCTCCCCGCTCGGCGCTTCGGTGGTGGTCAATGGTCCCCCTTGGATCCCCGGATTTCTGCCCAAACACATCGGCCGGGGTCGACGCAATGTCTACCCCGGCCGATGACAACCAGGTGGTGGACGCCCGTAGGCGCGTCGCCGAGGGCGACGGGGCGCTCATCCACGTCCTTTATACCGGCCAACGCGTCGAC
>JANMJD010000296.1:0-4505 GCA_031371195.1 Actinomycetes bacterium
GCCGCTACGTCGTGGGAAGAAGCGGGACAACTTCTGCCAGATACCGCCGCGCCAGGACAGTTCACCTTGCAAGTGTCTCGACGGAAGGGCCACCGCTTTCGACTCACCGGCGGCGGCGCGGAGCCCCTCGTCGTGCCGGAGTCTGACTTTCCGCAGAGACTGTTCGCCGAGTCGTCCGACGATGCCGAGCTTTGATCGTCCGGAACCGCCACCGCCCGACCGGACCCATCGACCGTTCGCGCATTCCTTGGTCCGCAGCGCCGCAGATCACCTGGCGAGGAGGCATTGGTGCCACGCCGTAGAGCTCGACACCGACCGCGACCATCTCGTCCGTCAGCTAACCCTGATCCTGCACGAGTCTGAGGTGGCCTGAGGTCGCGTATCCGCGGAAAGGCCCTCCTGGTCTGCTCTTCTTGTTCTTGCGACAGACCAAGAAACACCGACCAGGAGGGCACTCGCGAAGTGAACCGTAACAGTGTCATGAACGTCAGTGTGGAAGCCGCCGGAACGCAGGTCGCGGCTCATGCCGGGCTGCACGCGTTGGGTGCTTTCGCGGACAGGATCGGTCTCGGCCGGACCTTGTCGGCGGCGGTCCCGTGGACTGGGGAACGAGCCCCGCTGCACGACCGTGGGATCGTGTTGACGCACGCGATGTTGATGCTCGCCGCGGGCGGTGAAGCCTGCTCGGACATCGAGTTCTTGGCGTCGCAGCCGCGCTTGTTCGGCGCGGTGGCGTCGGACTCGACGCTGTATCGAACGGTCCGCAAGATCACACCGACGGTGTTGGCTGACCTCAACGCGCAGACCGCGATCGTGCGCGCCGACATGTGGCGGCGGATGTCGGCAACGACAGGGACCGCGATGGTGGTGTTGGACATCGACGCGTCGCTCGTCCAGATCCATTCGGAGAACAAGCAAGGGACCGGCCCGACCTACAAGGGCGGGTTCGGGTTCCACCCGCTGCTGTGCTTCGCCGACGCGACCGGCGAAACGTTGGCCGGACTGTTGCGCCCCGGGCAACGCGGGCGCGAACACCGTCGCCGATCACCTCGCCGTTCTCGACGCGGCGATCGCCCAGTTGCCCGTCGAGATCGCCGCCGGCCGCCACCGCGGCGACGATGCCGGCAACGTCGGCCGTGCCGTTCAGGTGCGCACCGACTCGGCCGGTTGCACTCACGGTTTCGTACATGGCTGCCGTGCCCGCAACATCGGGTTCGCGGTCGTGGCCCGCTCCAACGCCAGCATCCATGCGGCGCTCAGCCGGATCCAGTTCGCCGACACCGCCCGCTGGCAGCCCGCGAAACGCCGCAGCGGCGACGCCGCCGTGCGGTCCGACGTCGCCGAGATCACCGACTTGGTCGACCTCTGCGACTGGCCTGATGGGACACGGTTGATCGTTCGTCGCGAGCACTTGCATCCCGGCGCGCAACGGTCCCTGTTCCCGTCACTGCAATACCGGTACTGGGGTCACTACACCGACGCCGACGGCGACCCGGTCGAGTTGGACCTGCACATGCGCAACCACGCTCACGTCGAAGACCACATCAAACGATTGAAGGACTCCGGCCTCGAGAGGTTCCCGTTCACGAACCTCGACGCCAACCGCGCCTGGCTGCAAATCGTGTGCACCGCCAGCGACCTCGTCCGCTGGTTCCAACAACTCTGCCTGAGCGGCCCGCTCGCAACAGCGGAACCGAAACGGCTGCGCTGGACCCTGTGGCACACGCCCGCGCGGATCGTCAAGCGTGCCGGACGGACCATCGTCAGGATCATCGACGGCTGGCCCACCGCCGGCGACCTCCTCACCGCACACCACCGCATCAACGCGATCATCTGACCGCACGATCAACCGGTGCTGCCCGCAGCCGACACCACGGCGACCCCACGCGCCCAACGACAGCTCCACGCGATCAACCGCCAGCCGATCAACCGCCACCAGCCCCGGCCACAAGCCGGAAATGACCACAGCGATCATCAGCCAACCCGAAACAATCCGTCACCACCCGCACCCGAATTCTCATGACCAATCAGGGCTAGTCTGTGGCGCCCGTGGGAGGGGATTGATGAGTAGTCCAACATTCGTCGTGGTCGGTATCGACAACGGCGGTACCAGCAACAATGTGACCGTGATGTCCGACGACGGGCGATTCCTGATCGACCGGATGCTCGAGGTGCCGAGTCGGGTGACCGACGGGCCGACACGCGCCGTCGAGGCGCTGGTCGAGGCGATGGATCTCGGCCTGGCGACGGCCGGTGTCGATCGTGACCTGGTGCACACCATCGGTCTCGATACACCGGGGCCGGCGAGCGCGCATGGAGTCCTGTCGTCGAAGGGCGGCACCAACCTCGGCCATGCCGACTGGCGCGGCTTCGACATCCGCGGGGCGCTCGAACGTCGCTCGGGTCTCCCGGTGGTCTATTCGAACGACGGCAATGCCGCCGCGCTCTATGCCCACCACGCCTTCTTCGGTGCCGTGTCGTCGCAGCGTTCGTCGGTGTCGGCGATCGTCGGCACCGGCCTCGGCGGCGGTGTGATCGAGCAGGGCCGCATCATCAAGGGCGCCGCCGGGATGGCGGGCGAGTTGGGTCACGTGCACATTCCGATGCACTCGTTGCTCGCGCCCGATCAGCCACTGCCGACGTGCAACTGTGGATTCGTCGGCGATGTCGAGAGCGTCGCCTCGTTGACCGGGATCCGCCAGAACCTCCTGCCGTACTGGCTGAGCCGCTACCCGGGGCATCCGCTGGAGGATGTCGATCCGCTCGTCGCCGCAAAAAAAGTCCGTGGCCTGGGGGAACGCGGCGACGAACTGGCCAGGAACATCTTCCGCCAGCAGGCCATGGCGCTCGGAGCGCTGTTCACCATCGCCGCCAACTTCACCGACCCGGACGCCTACTTTGTCGGTGGTGGCGTGGTCGAGGCCGAGCCGGAGTTCCGCGACTGGTTCCTCGCGACAGTTCGCGAGTACACGCTGCTCCGCGATGAGCAGCGGGATGTCGCCTTCTCGCTCGTGCCCGACCTCGATATGGCCGGCGCCCGCGGATCGGCCGTCGCCGCACTGGGTGCGACGAAGCACTGACGGCGATCGCACCGCGACGCCCTTCCCGCTGGCGAGGCGAGTACCTCGTCAGGGTGGTGCAGAATCGGTGAGCAGACGGGCGATGGCCAGGAGTTTGGCGTCCTCCCACGGCCGGCCGATGAGCTGCACCGAGAGCGGAAGCCCGTCGCGGAGACTCCGGCCGGCATGGCGACAGCCGGCGATCCGGTCAGGCCGGCCCCGACAGTGAAAAGGAAGTGATCGCCGATGATCGGGACACGGTGTGGGGCCACGGTCGCGGTGGTCGGGGCGACGATGACATCGACGTCCTGTGAGGCGCGCGCGTACCGATATCGGAACCTGTCCCAGTCCCGTAGCTGGCGGTCGACCTCCTCGCCCGTCTGACCGACGCGGTGCCAGTACCGGCGCGTGATGTCCATCCCGTCGGCCAACCATGGCGAAGTCCACGTCGTGCGCCGGAGTCCCGCCGATTGGAGCGCGTCCCCGCTTCGCTCGACGCCAGACGCGACATCGTCATCGGCCTGCCCCGCCCCGGCTCGTCGGTGATCACGCTGAACGTGGCGCCGCGCACCGGAGCGACATCGGCCCAGGCCTCGGCCACGGGCGGCATCCCGAACTCGCCCGGACCCGAGATGATCGACATCACCAGCGAAACATCGTCCAGATTGCGGGCGAGCGGTCCGATCTGGGTGCGACCGTCGTGGCGCTCTCCCACCCGGGGGAAGTGGCCCGTCGTGGGTACGAGTCCGTACGGCGGTTTGAAGCCGATGATGCCGCACCACGCGGCCGACAGCCGCACGCTTCCACCGGAATCGCTGCCGATGCCGACGATCGACCCACCCGAGGCGGTGGCAACCGCTTCCCCCGTGCTCGATCCGCCCGGCGCTCGATGAGGGGTCAGCAGTCCGAGGCCAGGTCGACGATCTGCTCGCCGGCGTTCATGCCGATCACCGTGACCTGGTCGGGGGAGGGGAGCAGGGTGGTCTCCGACCCGTCGTCGGCGATGACCGAGAAGTCGCCGCCTTCGACGACGAGGTCGATGCCGTCGGACGTCGTTCCTGAACCGACCGTGTAGCAGCCTCCGGGCAGCACGCTCATCGAGGAGGTGAAGTCGGCCCAGCGGCTGCCGAGGGTGATACCGGCCGCGGAGTGGAGGCTCGAGACCTCGTCGCCCTGGTATTGCCAGCCGACCAGCCCCAGGCTCTCCGACGTCGATCCGCCGAAGGTGACGCAGAGTCCGTTCGGCCAGCACACGGTGCGGCCGACGGGGGCGACGAACGAACAGCAGCCGTCGTCGCTGATGTAACTGCCCGCAGCACTGACGAATGCCGTCGTGTCGTCGTTCGCCGGGACGCCGAATCGCTGGTTGAAGTCGTCGAGCACGACCCCGGGGGCCGTACCGAAGGCATGGGGTCCCAGGCCGACGGCGCTGAGGATCAACTCGGT
>JANMJD010000297.1:0-9749 GCA_031371195.1 Actinomycetes bacterium
CGCCGGCCGGCCGCCGACCAGTCAGGAGTTCCCACAGTGCCTGCTCCCCATACCCGACTACGAGCCGACGATGCGTGAGGCGATGCGCATCGCCGGGTACGACGACCTGCGCAAGGAGCAGGCCGAAAAGCGGGCCCGGGGCGAGTACATGGGCATCGGCATCTCGTTCTTCACCGAGGGGGTCGGCGCCGGCCCGCGCAAGCACATGGACATCCTCGGCCTTGGCATGGCCGATGGCTGTGAGCTGCGGGTTCACCCGACGGGTAAGGCGCAGATCCGCCTGTCGGTGCAGACCCAGGGTCAGGGCCATGAGACGACGTTCGCCCAGATCGTCGCCCACGAGCTCGGTATCCCGCCCGAAGACGTCGAGGTCATTCACGGCGATACCGACAACACGCCGTTCGGCCTCGGTACCTACGGATCGCGTTCGACACCGGTCTCGGGTGCTGCGGCTGCGGTCGTCTCGCAGCGGGTACGAGCCAAGGCCCGCATCGTGGCTGCTGCGGCGTTGGAGTGCTCGCCCGACGACCTCGAGTGGAACCTCGGCCGCTGGTCGGTGAAGGGTGACTCGTCGCAGGGCAAGACGATCCAGGAGATCGCCATGCTCTCGCACTCGTCGCTGGAGCTGCCCGATGGTGTCGAGGGCCATCTCGATGCGACCTGCGTCTACAACCCGCCCAACCTGACGTACCCGTTCGGCGCGTACATCTGCGTCGTCGATCTCGACGCCGGTACCGGTGAGGTCAAGGTCCGCCGGTTCATCGCCGTCGACGACTGCGGCCCTCGCATCAACCCGATGATCGTCGAGGGTCAGGTGCACGGCGGCCTGGCCGACGGCATCGGTATGGCGTTGATGCAGTCGATCACCTTCGACACCGACGGCAACTGCCTGGGTGGTTCGTTCATGGACTACTTGCTGCCGACGTCGATGGAGGTTCCGACCTTCGAGCTCGGCGAGACCGTCACTCCGTCGCCCCATCACCCCCTCGGGGTCAAGGGTGTCGGCGAGTCGGCCACGGTCGGTTCGCCGCCTGCAGTGGTCAATGCCGTGATCGATGCGCTGAAGCCGTTCGGGGTCAAGCACGCCGAAATGCCGCTGACGCCGGCGCAGGTGTGGATGACCATCCAAGGTCGGGCGCCGCGTACCGACCTCGCCTACGAGTAGAAGCGCTCGGGATACCGGGTGCCCGCGAGGGTGCCCGGTATCCCGGTCTGGTTGGATGACGACAAGGAGTACGAGATGAGAGATTCGGATCTCGGCGAGCGGGCCGCCGAACTGCGCCGCCTACGCGTGCCGTTCGTGCACGCCCGGGTGGTGTTGGCCGAGCGGCCAACCTCGGCCAAGCCCGGTGACGAGGCGATCATTCTCCCCGATGGCACCATCGAGGGCTTCGTCGGTGGCGATTGCGCCGAGTCGACGGTGCGCGCCCAATCGCTCGCCCTCCTCGACTCGGGTGAGTCACTGCTGCTACGGATCAGCCCGGTCCCCGAGGAATCACAGGGGGGCAAGCTGAGCGTGCACAACCCGTGTCTCTCGGGCGGAACCCTCGAGATCTTCCTCGAGCCCCGACGCCCGGCGCCGTATGTCGCCGTCGTCGGTGCGACCCCGGTTGCCCGGGCGTTGTTCGCCTTGTGCGGGCCCCTCGGCTACGACGTCGGAGCGTACGACGAGCCGCTTCCGGCCGACACCGCGGCGCTGGTGGTGGCCTCGCACGGCCGCGACGAGACCGACGCCCTCGCCGCGGCGCTGCGCGCCGGGGTGCCGTATGTCGGGTTGGTCGCCAGCCGAAAGCGAGGCGAATCGGTGGTTGGTTCGCTCGACATCTGCGGCTCGATGAAGTCGCTGGTCCGCACACCGGCGGGCCTCGACATCGGGGCGCGTACGCCACCCGAGATCGCCATGTCGATCCTCGCCGAAATCGTCGCCTCGCGGCCCCGCCCGTCGGGCCGATCGGTCGGGGCCGACGAGAGCGTCCAATCGTCGGCTGCTGCACTCGACCCCGTCTGCGGCATGACCGTTGCTGCGGTCGAGTCGTCGTTGCACTTCGATCTTGCCGACACCCGCCACTGGTTCTGTGGGAGCGGATGCCTGCGGGCGTTCGCCAACAACCCCACCGCCTACCTCTCTGCTTGATGCTGCCGCTCGCCGATCTTCTTCCCGATACTGCGGCGCTGGCCGAGCGACTCGATGAGGTCGGCTACCTCACGGACCTCGGTTTGGCGACTGCGTTGTTCTGCGCCGTGCGCCTGCCCCAGCCGTTGTTGTTGGAAGGTGAGGCCGGGGTCGGCAAGACCGAGGCGGCCAAGTCGCTCGCCACGGTGCTCGATACCCCGTTGATCAGATTGCAGTGCTTTGAGGGGATCACCGCGTCCGAGGCGCTGTACGAGTGGAACTACCAGCGTCAGTTGCTGGCCATCCGGCTTGCCGAAACGTCGGTCCACGATGGCATCGCCCGGACCGAGGAGAGCCTGTTCACCACCGACTACCTGGTGGAACGGCCGTTGCTCCAGGCACTGCGCCATCCGGGCCCGCGTCCGGCGGTTTTACTGATCGACGAGATCGACCGGGCCGACGACGAGTTCGAGGCGTTCCTGTTCGAGATGCTCGCCGAGGCCTCGGTGACGATTCCGGAGCTGGGCACGGTGCGTGCCACCCATCCACCCGTGGTCATTCTCACCTCGAATCGGACGCGGGACCTCCACGACGCCTTGAAGCGGCGCTGCCTGTACCACTGGATCGACTACCCGCCACTCGACCGGGCGACGAACATCATCCGCCGTCGGGTCCCCGCGTCGCGGATCGGGCTCGCCGTTCAGGTGGGCGGCGCAGTCAGTCGGCTGCGCTCGCTCGATGTGCAAAAGGCTCCGGGCATCGCCGAGGCGATCGGCTGGGTCTCGGCGTTGCAGGCGTTGGGTATCGACGTGTTGACCGCCGAGACGGTCGGTCTGACGCTCGGCTCGGTGCTCAAGTACCGCGAAGACGCAGCAGTCGCGGTCGAACGCGGCCTCGAATGGGTTGCCAACGGCACGGGCGGCTGAATCCATTGCGTGTGACACTGGCCGAAGTCGATCTCGCCGAGGTCGTCGGCCGGTTCGGATTCCTGCTGCATGCCGCCGGTGTGCCGGTCACCCCGGCCGCGGCGGGACGGTTTGCCGAAGCGGTGGCTCTCGCCCGCCCACAGCGAACCGATGAGTTGTACTGGCTGGCCCGAGTCACGCTCGTGTCGGACCAGGTGCACCTCGATGTCTTCGAACGGACGTTTGAGCAGGTCTTTAGAGGATTGTTCGATGGGGTTGGCACCGAGCGCAATCCGAATCTGCCGATGGCACCACCATCGACCCGGCCCTCCGACGGACGTCCTCCACCACCGAGAGACGACAATCGTCAAAGGGAGTCCGCAGGCGAGGTGCCATCGGGAATGCCGGGCACCGGTTCATCGGGGGAGGGGGACGGCGAACCCGGTGACCAAGATGGTGTACTCGCTGCGGCCAGCGCCGATGAACGGCTGTCGGCGAAGGCGTTCGGTTTGTGCACGCCGGAAGAGCTGGACCGGCTGCAGATACTGATGGGAGCCTTTCGTCTCGACCCGCCCCAGCGGCGCAGTCGGCGGACGAGAGTCAATTCGCTGGGCCGCGAGGTTGATCTGCGGGCAACCCTGCGCGCCGCCCACCGCACGGGCGGCGATCCGGTCCGCCGTATCCACCGCCGTCGTCGGTCCAGGCCGCGCCGGGTGGTGTTGATCGCCGATGTCTCGGGGTCGATGGAGTCCTACGGCCGGGCCTATCTGTACCTGCTGCACTCGGCCGTGCGAGCGATCGGTGCCGAGGCGTTCGTGTTCGCCACACAGCTGCATCGGCTGACCCGCCCGCTGGCGTTGCAGCACCCGATGCAGGCGCTCGCCAAGGCTGTGGCCCAGGCCCCCGACTGGTCGGGTGGCACTCGCATCGGTGCGGCCCTGCAGTCCTTCAACGACGACCACGCCCGTCGTGGCGTCGGTCGCGGGGCGATTATCGTGATCGTCTCCGACGGCTGGGAAGGTGGTGATGTCGCCCTGCTGGCCCGCGAGATGGAGCGTCTCTCGCGTCTCGCCCATCGCATCGTCTGGGTCAACCCCCGCAAGCAACGCGCCGACTACCAACCCCTCGTCGGTGGCATGGCCGCAGCCTTGCCGTTCGTCGACGAGTTCATCAGCGGCCACTCCGTCACTGCTCTCGGCGAAGTCGTGCGGGCGATTGCTGGTCGCTGACATCGTCGTGGCACATGAGTCGACCCACTCGTGGGTTTGCATGATGGTATTGCAGAGAGACGCGGTCAATCGGGGCGCATCTGGGGTCGACAAGACGCGATCGACGAGCTTGCCGACGAGACGTCGGCACATCGGCCGATCGAGGTACGAAACCTGCCAGCCGACGAGATCGCCCCCGGAGCCTTTCTGGTCACGTACCTCAGCCAACGAGCAGATCGGGTTGTTCTACGCAGCTCGATGTGGGTCGAACATCAGGGCCGGCTTCGGGTTCGGTGGCATCAGGGCACTCCTGTGCCCGCCGAATCGGCGAACGTCTCGCCCCGCCGATGACCGCGGCGCCGGTTGGGAACGGGGATCGAGTCGGGGGAGATCCTGGCGATGTCGGTCTCGGCGACCCCCCAGATCGACCGCTCGTCCATGAGTTGATCGCGCTCGACTGCTCGTTCGTGAGTGCCAAGGCCCCAGCGGGCGAGCATGCGGATCATCCAGTCGGGCGACGTGGCGTGCTGGTTGGCCAGGTACTCGAGCAGTGAGTGTTGCTCGGGCGAGTACGGCCGCGTCGGTTGACCCGGAACCGCGTCGGGGCGCAGCACCGCAACG
The DNA here is from genome assembly GCA_031371195.1 of Actinomycetes bacterium. Lineage (GTDB taxonomy): Bacteria > Actinomycetota > Acidimicrobiia > Acidimicrobiales > Ilumatobacteraceae > JANMJD01. Next base: position 4,848 of record JANMJD010000297.1, read on the forward strand.
GCATATGTGGCGGCCCGGCGGACCTCCACCGGAGTCTCGGCCGCCCTCGAGGTGAGCACCTCGGTGGTCAACCTCAGCACGGTCGGCCGATGGCGTCGAAGGTCGCCGAGCGCGAAGAATGCGGCATGCCGAACAGCAACGGAACGCCGTACATCGCCAGCCAGTTCCTCGAGCGTGCCCGTGGCGACCGGGTCACCGAGCTGTCCGATCGTGAATGTCCCCAGCTCGCACAACCAGTCGGGGCACTTGTCAATGATGATCAGGTTGGCGATGATGCCCGCCGCCTCGTTGGTCACTCCGGCTTCGCGTAGGGCGTCGCATGCCTGTGAGCGGCACGGCCCGTCGGGACTGAGCAGCGCGCAGCGGAGTAATTGGGCCGTGGCCCGAGCCACGCTTTCCGGAAGCCGGGCGAGATACGGGTCGCCCGCCGGTGGCGCCGCCGTTTCCGTCACGTGGTGGACGAGCAGGAACTCGAACGGCTCGCCCCGATCGAAGGTCGGGTTGACGATCACCTCGGCGACGGGCACGCGGCGCGATTCGGCGTACTGAATCAGCCGACAGACGTACCCCCACGCCGGATCGTCGTCGCCGACCAGCCTCTCCATGGCGGCACCGTCCTGGAGACCGAGCTCGAGGATGCAGTAGGCGGCATACATCCGTTCGCGTCTCGGCCGATCGCGGTCGATCAGCCGATCGTGGATCAACTGCGGTCCGGTCTCGAAGCCCCATCGGTCGGCTCGGGCCTGCGAAAGGTCGGTGACCGCCCGGACCGCCTCGAGGAACAGGCTGCGACCGGGATACGGGTCAGGAAGCGGCGTTCCCCTCGCCAGTCCGACGAGGAAATCCTGCAGCGCAGTCAGTTCTGTACGTCCGTCGATCGACCACCAGCTCGGCGTTCGCCCGGCGAGCAGCTGCGCCATTCGGGTGACGATACGCATCGCGCGGAAGCCGACGGGCGAGCCGCGAAGATGTTCGCCGATCAGCGGGAGCAGGCGGGGGCCGACCAGCGCCGCGCTGTGGACGGCCGCCAGTGCACCGCCACCGGGCGGCCGGGTCGAGACGGCCACCAAGCCGCGTGCGGTCCGGTCGGCTTCGACTCGGTGGCGGTCCCAGATGAGATCCACGGCCCTCGGCGAAGGTGCGGCGCCGAGTAGGCCGAGCAAGCCTTCCCCCATCACCAGGGCCTCGGCCGAGTTGGTCGGCCCGCTCTGGCTGAGGTCGCCCAACCAGCGGGCGAGCATCGTCGCCTGGAGGTTGTCGTCATCGTCGGGGAGGAGATCCTTGGCGAAGGCCGTGAGCCATCCCAGGGCCCGCACCACCTGTGAGCCGAGCCCTCGTTCGGCGTAGGCGAACTCCATCAGGCGATGCTCGAGGTCGCGCACCTGGCCGACGTTCACGGCGGTTGCGGCACCGGTCAGTCGGGAGAATTCGAACCGATCGGTATACCCGAGTTTGCGCGCCATTGCCGTGCGTACATACGTCGGTACGGCCGGCTCCCACTGAGCGGGCTCGGAGATCGTGCGGTACGCCAACAGATCAATTCGGGCATTGAGAGCGAACTTCACCAGTGATTGTGGCTCGAGCGACCCACGCGCATTCACCCGGATTACGACCGGCGTCGAGCGTCGACCTGTGTGGCGATCGGGATGAACAGGCCAATCATCAATCACGTCGACCTCCATTGTGGGATGCGTCGCAACAATAGAAGACGTCTCCCGATGGCTCTGACTCGTGTTCAAACCCGTGAGGTCGATCGCTCGTTGCTCCAGAATGTGTGCCGTGACTGCTGACCACTCTTCGTGTCGGTAGGCCGGGATTCCTGACGAACTTCTAGGTGTAGAGCGCTCCAACAAACGTCGAAGTGGATCAACTTTTACATATTGTAAAGGAGCCCAGCAGGTGGCAAGATCGTCATCAAGTCATCTCGACCCGGTTGGGCGCAGGTGATCGGGGGAGGAAGTGAGCCGCGAATACCGGCTCCATCCAGCGTCAATGTCGACGCGACAGTGCACACACACCTGACTGTGTTGTGCGTCTCGACGCAGAACACGGCACGACGAAGGAGGCGAACAAACATGAAACCATTCCGGACGATGCTGGCCTACCTATGCGTGGTCATGGTCATCGGTGCAGGCGTCGGCTTCTACGACATCAGCATCTGGTTCCATGACATGTGGGCGTCCGCCGGTCACGGTTGACCCCGCCGAGGTGGTGCCGTTCAATGGCTCGGCCACTGGACGGCACCAACCAAATCCGCGGACATGTCAAGCGCTGCCCAACGGGTGATCCGACTGCGGGTCGTTCGTCGTTGCCGAACGGTGGGTCTCGACGAGTGATCCAGGCTTGGTACTGTCGCAGGGTCATCTCACTATTGGGGGTACCAGCATGGCAATCAAGGTCGCGAAGTTCCGTGATGTGTCCGGGGGCTTGCAGGAAGGCCAGTTCGCGGTCGGCGAGCGGGTGGCGCTCACATCGCTGTCCGATCTCGATCCGATCTACAAGCGACTGATGGACGAGCCCGTGACCCAGATCCTCGGCCTCGTCGGCCCGGGTGGTCGGGCCAATCTCACCCCGATGTGGTTCGACTACGAGGGCGACCAGATCGTGCTCAACTGCGCGGCGCACCGCAAGAAGACCGGCTGGATCCGGGCCAACGGCGAAATGACCAGCCTGCTCGTCAACCCCGCCAATCCATACCACTGGATGTCGATCAAGTCGACCGTCGTCGAGGAGATCTCGGAGGACGACCCCGAGCGCGGCGCCTCGGTCACCGCTCAACTCGACAGGATCTGGACGAAGTACACGCAACAGCCGGCGCCGTACGGTCTGCGTGACCCCTCGATCAACGAGCGGCGGGTGCAGTTCCGCGCCAACGTCGATCAGATCGCCACCTTCGGCCAGCCCTGACGCTGAATCAAGGGACCCACGCCTTGGACATTGCCGTCGTCGGTGGGTCGCTCGGAGGGCTGATCGCCGGATGTCTCCTCGCCGACGACGGTCATCGGGTCACGATCTACGAACGCTCCCCGGCCGAACTCGAAGAGCGCGGCGCGGGCATCGGGTTTCTCGCCGCCACCGGCCGTTATCTGAAGGAGCGCGCCGGGGTCGATCTGGCCACCATCTCGGTCGAGACGCACCACATCCGCCACTTGGCACGTGACGGCTCGATTGCCCACGCGATGGGCCACCGCTATCTGATGAGTTCGTGGAACACCGTCTACCGCGAGATGATGCGGTGCTTCGACCGGTCGAACTACCTGCTCAACCACGAGTTGACGGCGCTCGACGGGCCGACTGCCCGATTGACGTTCGCCAACGGGCTGATCGTCCAGCCCGATCTGGCGGTGTGTGCCGATGGGGTCGGGTCCACGGCCCGATCGATGTTGTTGCCCGACGTGAAGCCGGAGTATTCCGGCTACGTTGCCTGGCGAGGCGTGATCCCCGAGACGTCGTTGTCCGATGCAACACGCGCGGCGCTTGATGACGCGGTGACGTTCTACGCCCTGGCCAACAGCTACATCATCGTGTACCCGATCCCTGGACGAGACGGCTCGGTGGCGGTCGAAGAACGCCTGATCAACATCGTCTGGTATCGCAACTACCTCGCTCCCGACGACCTCGCAGACCTGATGCGCGATCGGCGCGGCGTCGCTCGCGAGGTGTCGATGCCGCCCGGGGCCCTACGCGACGAGCACATCGCCGAGTGCCGGGCGACCGCAGCGGCGCGCCTGCCGCCCCCGATCGCCGAAGTCGTGTGCGCCATCCCCGAATTGTTCATCCAGGTGGTCCTCGATCTCTCGGTCGACCGGATGACGTTCGGGCGGACGTGCCTGCTCGGCGACGCCGCCTTCGTGGTGCGACCGCATGCCGCGGCGGGTACCGCCAAGGCCGCCGCCGATGGCTGGACGTTGCGTGATGCGATCGCCGAGCATCCCGACGACGCCGAGGCCGCGCTGGCCGCGTGGGAGCCGGGGCAGCTCGAACTTGGTCGCTCGCTCCTGGAACGCACCCGGATGCTCGGGCGGCGCTCGCAGACCGACAGTGCGTGGATCCCTGGCGCGCCCGACATGATCTTCGGCCTCTACCGGCCGGGAGACTGACCGTGACCACAACAGCTCGCCGTCAGGTGGCGGCCGCCATGGCCGAGGCGGCGGAGCGCTGGCTCCAGTCGCTCGATACCGACCAACTGACGCTGGCCCGCTGGGACTTCCCCGCCGACGATGAGCGCCGCCAGTGGTTCTACACCCCAACCGACCATGGTGGGCTGATCCTCGGGCAGATGTCGCCGCCGCAACAGCGGCTCGCCTTTCGGCTGCTGGCGAGGGGATTGTCACAGGCCGGCTACGTCACGATGGCGACGATCATCGGGCTGGAGAACGTGCTCGATCACCTGGAGGGGTTCACCTCGTCGTGGAACCATCCCCGCGGCCGCGATCCGCAGCGCTACTACGTGCGAGTGTTCGGCGACCCGGCTTCGGGAAACTGGGCGTGGCGGGCCGGCGGTCATCACATCTCGCTCAACTTCACCATTGTCGACGGTGCGATCGCCGGCACCACACCGTTGTTCCTCGGTGCCGATCCGGCCTCGTCGCCACTCCTCGGCCCCCACCCGCTGCGTCCGCTGGCCGGCGTGGAGGATCTCGCTCGCGAACTGACCCGGTCGTTGACGGCCGAGCAACGCCTGAGGGCCGTGGTCGCCGCCCGAGCCCCCAGCGATCTGGTACTCGTCAACCGCACGACGATCGGCGAAGGCGACGAGCCACTCCCTTTGCAGGATATCTGGCGCGGGAGGCTTCCCGGTGAGTTCCACGATCTGGCCGTGCGAATCCAGGACGCGGCCAATGCCGCCATCCCGTTGACCGCCGCCGACGTGGCGGCGATGTCGTACTCGACCACACCGAA
>JANMJD010000300.1:0-3218 GCA_031371195.1 Actinomycetes bacterium
GATGTCGGTCTGGGTCACACGGTAGGTGAGCATCCGAACCGGTCGGCCGTGGCGCGCGGAATTATCGGTGGGCGTCTACTAGTTTCGCTCCGATCGTGAGTTCGCGCCCCTTCGCAGATCGTCATCTGGGTTCGCCGTCCGTGTTGCCGCACGTGCTCGTTCGGCTCGGGTACCCGACCGCCGAGGCGGTGATCGACGCCGCAATCCCAGCGGCGATCAGGTCCTGCGCGGCCCTCGAACTTCCACCCGCGCGATCCGAAGACGAAGCGCTCGCCGATCTGCGCCGACTCGGGGCCGCCAATCGGCCGATGCGCTCGATGATCGGACGGGGCTGGTACGCCACGTCGACTCCCGCCGTGATCCGGCGCAACCTGCTCGAGAACCCGGCCTGGTACACGGCCTACACCCCCTACCAGCCCGAGATCAGTCAGGGCCGGCTCGAGCTGCTGCTCGTGTTCCAGACGATGATCGCCGACATCACCGGCATGGATCTGGCCGGCGCCTCGATGCTCGACGACGCGACCGCGGCGGCCGAAGCCATGACGATGGCGGCGCGAACCAAGCCGAACCGGAAGGTGTTCGTGGTCGACCCCGACTGCCACCCGCACGTGATCGACGTCGTGCGCACCCGGGCCGACCCGCTCGGCATCGAGGTCACTATCGGCACCGAGCCGGTGGACGGAGCGTTCGGCGCCCTGGTGGCGTATCCGGGGTCGTCCGGCGCCATACCCGACCTGGCTACCCGGAGCGCCGCGTTCGCCGCCGCCGACGTGATCGTATGCGTCGCCGCCGACCTGCTGGCCTGCTGTCGCTACGAATCGCCGGGCGCCCTCGGGGCCGACATCGTCGTCGGCTCGGCCCAGCGCTTCGGCGTGCCGATGGGGTTCGGCGGGCCCCACGCGGGCTTCCTGGCCACCCGCTCCACCCTGTCCCGCTCATTGCCGGGCCGCCTGGTCGGCGTCTCGGTCGACTCGGCGGGCCGGCGGGCACTGCGGCTGGCCCTCCAGACTCGCGAGCAGCACATCCGCCGTGAGAAGGCCACCAGCAATATCTGCACTGCCCAGGTCCTGTTGGCCGAGATCGCCGCCGCGTTTGCCATGTGGCACGGACCGGAGGGTCTGCGCGCCATCGCAGCGCGGGTCCAGCGCAGAGCCGACACGCTGGCTTCGCACTTCGGCGGGTCGATGGTGAACGACTCGTGGTTCGACACGCTCACGGTACGCGTCCCCGGGCAAGGACAGGACTTCGTTCGCGCCGCCGCCGATCGCGGAGTGAACCTGCGCCTCGTCGACTCCGACACCGTCGGCATCAGCTGCGACGAGACCACCAGCGAGAACGACATCGCGGCCGTCCTCGCCGCCGGTTGCGAGGTCGGCCTGGTGAACGATCCGTCCGCCCCTGTGGCGAGCGCCGGTCGGCAACAACGCACCGCCGAACTGCTCCCTCATCCGCGCTTTCACGAGGTCCGGTCCGAGACCGACATGATGCGGCTGCTGCGACGGCTCTCCGACCTCGACCTCGCCCTCGACCGGACCATGATCCCGCTCGGCAGCTGCACCATGAAGCTGAATGCGGCCGCCGAACTGGAGCCGATTTCGTGGCCCGAGTTTGCCAATGTGCATCCGTTCGCTCCCGACGATCAAGTACAGGGATACCGCCAACTCATCGCCGAACTCGAACAATGGCTGGCCGTGATCACCGGCTATGACCATGTCTCAATTCAGCCGAATGCCGGTTCACAAGGTGAATACGCGGGCCTTCTGGCCATCCGCAATTTTCACCGATCCCGGGGCGATTATCAGCGAGACGTCTGCCTGATTCCATCGTCCGCCCACGGCACCAACGCCGCCAGCGCCGCTCTGGCGGGCATGAAGGTGATCGTGGTGCCGTGCGTCGACGAGCCGGGTGGGACAGGCGAGATCGATATGGACGCCCTCGACGCCGCGCTCGACAAGTACCGCGACCGGGTGGCGGCGATCATGGTGACCTATCCGTCCACCCACGGGGTGTACGAGGCCCATATCGCCACCGTGTGCGAGACGGTGCACGCGGCCGGCGGACAGGTATACGTCGACGGGGCCAACCTCAATGCACTGGTCGGTGTCGCGCAGCCCGGGCGATTCGGCGCCGACGTCAGCCACCTGAACCTGCACAAGACCTTCTGCATCCCCCACGGTGGCGGTGGTCCCGGGGTCGGACCGGTGTGCATGAAGGCCCACCTCGCACCCTTCCTCGAACCTCACATCTCGGCCGCCCCGCACGGCTCCGCCGGCATTGCCCCGATCTCGTGGATGTACATCGCGATGATGGGTCCTGACGGGCTGCTTACCGCCACCACCCACGCCGTAATCAACGCCAACTACGTCGCCGATCGGCTGCATCCCTTTTACCCGGTACTGTTTCGGGGCGAGAGCGGTCTCGTGGCGCACGAATGCATCCTCGATCTGCGGCCGCTGACGAAGGCCACCGGCATCACCGTCGACGACGTGGCCAAGCGGCTGATCGACTATGGCTTCCACGCCCCCACCATGAGCTTCCCAGTCGCAGGTACCCTGATGATCGAGCCGACCGAGTCCGAGAGCCTGGCCGAGCTCGACCGATTCTGCGACGCCATGATCGCCATCCGGGGCGAGGTCGACAGCCATCCCGAGGTGCTCAAGGCCGCGCCCCACACCCTCGCCGAAGTCACCGCCGACGAATGGGACCGGCCCTATCCGCGATCGTTGGCCCATCCGACCAACTCGCCCTACTGGCCGCCGGTCGGGCGCATCGACGGGGCCTATGGCGACCGCAACCTGTTCTGCTCGTGCGCCCTGCCCAACCCCGACTGACCCGTTGCCACGACGACATCAACGAAGTCCGAGGTGCCGTGGCCGCAACGGGTGCCGCACGGGTTCCACGGGTCCTGGGTTGCGGCGTAGGGCTGAACGCCCCTTAAGCGGCCTCGCTGGCCGACCGCCGTCCCGCCCGGTCGTGGCCCGCCCGCCGTCCGCCCGTGGCCCGGTCGCCCGGTCGTGGCCCGCGCCGTCCGCCCGGTCGTGGCATTTGGTGCGCATTTCGGACCCGAAATACGTGCACCACATGCCACAGTGGCATCCAAATGCCACGCTCCGGGCCAGCAGGGCCGACCAAGCCGATAGCCGGCTGCCGCCACCCCGCCCTCTCACCTAGGCTGACGGGGTGGCGAAGTTGTCCATCGGACCGATCGAGGTCTGGCC
>JANMJD010000316.1:0-10086 GCA_031371195.1 Actinomycetes bacterium
GGCACCGGCGAGATCATCTTCAACGACGGCCAGGCTCAGGGTGGGGGTGCGGCTCGCAATGAGTCGCTTGAGGCGTATGTGAATCTGTGGGCGGGTGGGGGTCCGGCGCGGCCGCGGGGGTTGTCGTGTACGTCGTGGCTACCGGCGACGAGTGCCGACGCTCAGGTGCACGCCTGGGATCTGTGGGATACATCGGATTTGCCGTTCAGGAAGCGGTTGTATGACCGCACGTGCGGTAACGACCCGGCCAAGCAGGTTCAGTCGACGTGGGTGGTCGTCGACCCCGTCGTTCCGGTGGCCGCCGCGGTCGTCGCCACAGCACGGCGGTTGTCCTTGCCGAAGCCGACCGCTCGGTTCGCGCCGGCCGCGGATCGGATGATCGTGACAGTGGGGACATGGTTCTGGATGGATGCACAGCAGGCGACCACTCGACGGGACGTATCTGTGGCTTTCCCGAACTTTCGCCTGACCGTCTCGGCAGTACCGACGGCATTGGTGTTCGAGCCCGGTGATGAGGATGAAGCGCCGAAGCGGTGTGATTCACCGTATGGATGTGCCAAGCCGGTCCGTTGTGAAGCTCCGGGTTGGGTGTGGACACCCGCTGATGGCGACGACAAGCCGTCGCCATGCATGTACACGTACCGACATTCGTCGGCGATCACCGGCGACGACCTGTTCCATGCAACATTGTCCGTCGAGTGGTCGACGAGTTGGCGGACATCGAACGGCAACTCGGGTGTACTCGATCCACAGACGACGACGTCGGCCATCGACGTCACGGTCAAGGAGATCCAAGCCGTCGTCACCGGTTGAACCGGCCAGCCGAACGATCCCTCCAACGAGTCGCCCACCCGGCGGCGCCGGGCACGACGGACCGGGTACCCTCGCACTGCATGGAGACGGCACGAGTGGCGGGCTCGGTGTACCTGGTGATCCCCTGCTACAACGAGCGTTCCCGCTTGGCCATCGATCAACTCGGCGAGCTCGTCGCCGACGAGCGGGTGGCGTTGGTGTTGGTCGACGACGGCTCGACCGACGACACCCTCGTTGAGCTTCGATCCATCGAGCAGACCCTGCGGAACATCACGGTCGTCTCCCTGCCCCACAACGTCGGCAAGGGTGAAGCCGTACGGGCCGGGCTCGTGTCGGCCTCGCAGCGCGACCCGTCGTGGCTCGGGTACATCGACGCCGATATGGCGACTCCGGCGAGTGAGGTCCTCCGACTGGTCGACATCGCGCGGCGCGCCGATGGGTTGGATGTCGTGCTCGGATCTCGTCTCGCCCTGCTCGGCCGCAACGTCCAACGGTCGACGTTCCGTCACTACACGGGTCGCGTGTTCGCCACGCTGGCGAGCATCGTGTTGGACAAGCCTGTCTACGACACCCAATGCGGCGCCAAGCTGTTCCGCCGGACCGATGCCTTCGATCGATCCGTCGCCGCACCGTTTCGCAGCCGATGGGCCTTCGATGTCGAACTGCTCGGTCGCCTCGATGCAGCCGGTGTGGAGGCGCACCGATTCTGGGAGGAGCCGCTGCTCGTATGGCGCGACATCGGCGGTTCGACACGTTCGGTCACCGCCTCGGTGCTCGCCTCGATCGACCTTGTCCGAATCCGACGCGACCTCCAGCGGGCTCGGCCATGAGCGTCATCGCCCGCCTACGCGCCCACTGGGCGACGATCGCCGTACTTGCCATATCCGTGTTCCTCCACGTCTGGCAGCTGGGCCGCCGGCCCTTGGCCCACGACGAAGCGATCGACGCCTGGTTCTCGTGGCAGGCACGCGGGACGAGCATCCTCAAGTACGACCCCGTCTACCACGGTCCGCTCCGCTTCTATCTCGAGGGCTTCGTACTCGACCACGCCGGTATCACCCCCGGATGGGCCCGCCTGATCGCTGTGCTGGCGGGCATCGCCATGACCGTGATGATCGCCACCTCGAAACGACTGCTCGGTCGTTTCGGCGCGCCGTTCGCCGCCCTGCTGTGCACGATCAGCCCGACGGTCCTGACCGTCACCCGCACGGGGCGCGAGGATTCGCTGACCGGCCTGGTGTCGTTGGCATTGCTCCTGGTCGTCGCCAACGCCCTGATCGACCTGCGACCGCGCCACATCGTCGGAGCCGGTGCGCTGTTGGCGCTCAGCTTCTCGTTGAAGGAGACCACGTTCATCTTCGGGTTCGCCGGCGCGTGTTTCGCATTCGGTCTGGCCACGGTGGCACTCCTACGCCCGCGAGGCGCAGCGCGTTCGTATCTGGGATCGATACGGCGCGTCGGTCCGTTGCCGTGGATGTGGAGCACGGTGGTGTTCATTGCCGTCTTCGGATTCGTGTTCACTGCGGCGTTCCGATACCCGGCCGGATTTGCCTCGGGGCTGGTCGACGGCATCAAGTACTGGCTGAGCCAACATCGCGTCGGGCGCGGCAGCCAACACTGGTTCTTCTACGGCACCATCTACGCCGGGTACGAGTGGCTCGGCCTGGGAGCCGCCGCCATGGGGCTGGTGGCGACGATCCGACGTCGGTCGATCGTGGGCGTGTGGTTCACCACGATGGCAGTCGTGCAGTTCGCGGTGTACTCGTGGGCGGGCGAGAAGTTCGCGTGGCTGGCCCTGCATCCGCTGATTCCGGCCATCCTGTTGGCGGGACTCGGCGGCCAGGCCATGTACGACGTGCTGCGGTCGCGGTCGCCGCAGCTGCGTTCGGCCGGGCTCCGGTGGTTGCCCGGAGCACTCGTCGGCGCGACGACCGTGCTGGCCGCCCTGACCACCGTGGTCGCCGTGCGGCCGGCGATCACCGACGGTGCCGACCCCCGGGAGTTGCTGGTGACCGTGCAGACATCGACGCAGGTACCCGAGCTGACCGATCGGTTCGCCGCGGCCCGTCGCCGCGGCACGCTCGGGCCGATCCTCATCGACCAGCGTGACAGCGGCTCGTGGCCGTGGGCCTGGTATCTGCACGGATTCACCGACATCGGCTATCAGACGATCGACCCGACACAGGCCCTGCCTCCTGGATTCGATGCCTACATCGTCAGTGCCTCGACCGACCCTCCGCCGCTTCCCGACGGATATGTCATCGAACGCTTCCCGCTGCGCCGTTGGTGGCTCCCCGACTACGACCATGTGACCGTTGCCAAAGCCGTGCGATGGCTGGCAACCAGGGACACCTGGAGTCCGACGGCGAGCTCAGATCAGTTCCTGATCGTCAAGGCTTCGGCGGGGGTGGCGGTAGCGGCGGACGCAGGCGGGTGACACATTCGCGATCGACGACAGCCACCCACAGTTCCCCCGGAACGATGCCGGTCTCAGTGGACCGGTCGGCCTCGGTGACGATCTGCAGGCATTCGAACGAACGCAATGCCGTCGCGCTGGCCGACGACGCCAGCAAACGCTCCTGGGTTCCGAAGACGACGTAGTCGACCGAATAGTGCGAAAGCACCTCGGCCATCACCCCCGGATCGATCGTCGTGTAGAGCGCTGTCGCGTCCACCTGACGGGCGGTGATCGAGGCGCTGTAGGGGCGGCGCTGCTGCAACTCGTGATACCCCCAGCCGATCGGGGTGGGCAGCCCGGTGAGCCATGAAATGCGACCGGTCCAGTGGTAGTCGACGCCGGGTGCCTCGGCCACGACGTGAATGCCGGGCACGTTGGCGCGGATCCAGTCGACGAGCGGGACGTCGTCGGACGGGACGAAGCGACCGTCGCCGTCGCCGAAGACGAACCGGTCGGTGAGGTAGGCGTCTCCTGCCAGTGACAAGCCACCGGTGCTGATGCGATCGTCCATGCGGGCCGGAGTCGCGATCCACCAGAAGCCGGCACTCATCACCAGAGCACCGCCGACCAGCCCTCGGCCGAATCGTCGCCACGCCCGAACCTCGCTGCGCAACTGCTCGGCCAGCACCGCCGCGCTGCCGACGGCCAGCACGACCCACGATCCGTACCAGAACTTGAAGACCGTGTTCGCCCTGCCGCCGTCGTTACGCACCGTCAGCATTTCGACGGCGGCCAATACCGCCCATCCGATGGCCAGGGCGAGCGGACCGAGCGGGTTGCGCGCCGAGGCCCGTCGGGGCGACGACGATCGCCACCGTTGCCAGGCCACCCAGGAGCAGGCGATCGCCAAGGCGGAATTGATCTCGAAGACCTCGAACCCCGGCCGCCGCGCCAGATAGCCCAACGCCAGCAGCGACAACCCCACCACCGTCATGTGAGCACGGGTGATCCACCGCCATACGGGACGGGAACTGTCGAGAGTCGCCGCCAATTGCATCGTGATCGCCAGCACTGCGACCGCGCCGAAGAATCCGAACTGTTTCAGCCAACTCCACGGAGGGGTTCGCAGGATCGCCGGATCGAAGCCGGAATCGAACACCTCGCCGCGCCGCACGTACGGCGACCAGACGAAGACGACGACGACCACCAGCAGCCCCACGGGAACGGCCAGGCGGCGAGGTGGCACCCGGGCAGCCAGTGCGAGCGCCACTGTCATCGCCGCCAGCGCGAACCCGAGCGGGAGGTCCCAGGTGTTCGTCATTCGAATCAACCCGAGGCCCATACCCAGCACCACCGCCAACATCGCGGCATGGCTGCTGCGGCCCTCGACCAGCGCTGCATGCCACACCACGCACAGGGTGCCGACCGCCAACAGGACGGCGATGCCCATCACGTGCGGGTGGACATCGCCGAAGAGGAACGACCAGGCCGGGAACTCGGTGATCGCCACCGACGAGGGGATCACACGGCTGAGCGACCACCAATCGACCTGGCTGCTCAGCACCGTGCCGTTCAGCCGTTGCCACACAGGTGCGAGGATCGCTCCATTACTGGCCAACAGCACGAAGAACGCGGCCAGCAACCCGGCGGCGGCCGTGGTGCGAACGCGGCGAGGATGGCGGTCTCGTCCGTTGATCATCGCCGCTCCGAGCGAGAACGCCGCTCCGGACGAGCAGCCGGCGAAGACGGCCAGGGCGAGGTTCATCACCATCGTCGGGGACGTACGCAGCACACGGGCCGGTGCCGAGATCAGGAACCAGCCGCCGTAGTAGTAGTTCAACACGCCGTTGGCGTACCAGGGGTCGTAGACGGGGAGCAGCTTGGTCCGCAGCACGGCGGTGAGCAAGGCCTGCTCGAACGGCTTTTCTCCGCCGCGCGACGGATGCCATAGATCGGGATTCATCGCCCGGAGCACGACGAAGGCGACGAAGGCGACCACACTCAACGCCTCGACGACGATCAGCATGGCGCGCCGCTCCCGGACGACGCGCGACAACAGGCTGCGCCGTCTCCATCCGCTGGCGGCACCGATGACGACTAGGCCGGCCGTGATCACGACCACCGATGTTCGATCGAGTTCGACGTGCAGCCACGAAGCGGCGACGAACATCGCTCCGGCCAATGTGCCGAGGGCCAGGACTTTGGCGAGTCCCCATCCCGCGTCTGGCAGGCGGTGCAGCAGGGGGAGAAAGAGGGCGAAGGCCGCCAGCCCGAGGATCTCCATCATTCCGAACCAGGCGACCACGTGCCAGAGGTTCGAACCGGTGGTGTCGAACGCCTCGTCGTATGTGGGGCCGGTCTCGTTGATCGCTCGCTCATGTCCGCTCAGCAGCAGGCCGTTGGCGCTCGCCGAGTTCGCCTGCACCGGCAACGCATTCGAGGCGGCGAGCGGATCGAGGATGTCGACGATGGCGTTGCGGTCGAGTGGACGGACCTTCTGCCAGATGCGGACCTCGGCGTGGTCGAGCACGCTGAAGGCCTCCTCCGCGCCCGACTCGTCGAGATGCCAGGGTCCGAGCGAGATCCCGGTTTGGAAGGTCGCCACCCGTTGGAAGCCGAGCGCACCGGAATCGAGACCGGTGAAGAAGTTGATCGTCGACGGGAACCGATTCGGTAGCCGGGTGACGGTTCCCCAGATACGCGCCGAGGACTCGATCACGTAGTCGATCCGGCCGAGCTGCTCGGCGACGACGGCCACCTTCACGGGATCGTCGGGACCGACGAGATCGAGTCGTTCGCCGACGAACCGGTCGGCGTCGAGCCCCGGAAGTCGCAGCGGTAGACCGTCGTCCCACGCCTCGGACGACAACACGCTGCCGGGCGCGATGTTCTCGGCGATCCAGTGCGACGCCTCGATCCGGGTATTCGTGCGGGCGTAGACCCCATTTACGAATCCGAGGCCCCACATCAACGCCAGTCCCATGCTCACCACGGTGACCGTGGCGGCGCCGGCGCGGATCGCCCCCCGCGACCGCAGGGCCAGCCGGGCCGCTGCGGCGACCCCCAGACCGGCGGTCGCATACAGGGCCGGCAACATCGGGAAGAAGTACCGACCGCTCGGGAACGACGACACGCTGATGTAGAGGAACGGCACGATGATGCAGGCGGCGATGACGGCTGAACACCACTGGCCCACGTCGGTCATCAGCGACCCGGCCGCACGATGGAGCCGCCGCGACGTCTGCTGGGCGGCGATCGCCACGGCGCCGACACCGGCCGCCAGCATCACTCCGGGTCCGACGGTGAAGCCTCCCAGCCAGATCAACGGCTGGAGGATCAACGGGCGGTCAGCCCATTGGAACGACGGAGGCGTCGTCGCGTCTTTCAGCTCGCGGGCCCGGCGGAGGTCGTCGGAGAACGGTTTCGCCACGCTGATTCCCAGCCCGTTGAACGCGCTGGGGTTGAACACTCGGAAGGCCAATGCCGCACCGATCAGCACGGCGGCCAACCTGACCAGGTCGCTGCGCCGCCGGTGGCGGGCCAGCAGGGCGGCGCAGCCGACCACGACGACCGCCATCATGCTGGCCCCGGTGAGCTTCACGGCGACGGCGAGGCCGGCGGCCAGACCGGCCAGCAAACCCCCGGTGGCGGCTCGGCGGACGTCGGCGCCCCGGTCGAGTCGTAGCGCGAACAGCACGGTCATCGCGCCGGCCAATCCGAGTAGGGGTTCGTCGCCGAGGAAGTGGGCGTACTGGATGGCGATGACCGAGGCGGCGTACAGCACCGCGGCGGCGACGCCGGCGAAGCGCCCGCCGAGCCGCCGCCCGATCAGGGCGATGACGATGACGGTGATGGTGTCGAAGATCGCCCCGAGCAGCCGCCCGACGAGATCGACGCCGTACCGGTCGTCGAACCGGGGCGCGCCGGCATCGTCGATCAGCGGGATCCCCACCGCGTCAAGCCCGTGGGCAAGGGCGTGCGCCGGCTGCGCACCGTCGACCACCCCGTCGTACAGCCATCCCGAGACACCCCGGGCCAGCGACAACGGCAGCGGGCCGTAGAGGAACGACTCCGTGCCCCGGTAAGGATTGGCCGGCGTGCGCTGGCCGTCGAGCCAATCGAGTACCGGACCCGCGATCGTTCCGTGCGGGGCGGGCGCCGGGGCCCGGCCCAGTGCGTCGGCCGTCAACGACCAGAATCGCTCGTCGGGATGAAGATGTTGACGCTGATCGAAGTCGAGGTTCCACAGTCGAGCCGTCAACCCGGCGAGAGCGCAGACGATCACCAACGGCCAAAAGGCCCGCTTCACGATCGGACCGCCGGTTCAACGCGGCCCATAGCGAGGCACCGATCGGCGACTGAAGTTCAAGGTCTCGATCGCGCTCGTGGCGACGGCGATGGCCAGCCGTTTCGGGTGCAGGGTCGACTTGCCGTGTCGGCGGGGAAGATGCGTCGTCTCGATCTCGGCGATGCGGGCCCGGACGCGGTGGGCCCCGAGGACGACCATGATCGACGGGGCGAAAGCGGTCTCGGGAATCGACGGCCGCAGGTGTTCGTACAGATCGCGGCGGATCAGTTTGAACGGCACGTTGGCATCACGCACCCAGTGGCGGGCGAGCGCCGAGACCAGGGTACGGGTGAGACGGGTCAGCACGAGGCGGTGCAGCGGGTCGTGGCGGGTGATGCGCATACCGAGGACCAGATCGTTGTCGTGCCGGCGGGCCCAGAGCAGGGCGAACTCCGCCACGTCGACCTGGCCGTCACTGTCGAGGTGGAAGAGCCATTCGCCGGTCGAGGCGTCCATCGCCCGGCGCGTCGTTCGGCCATGCCCGAGGTTGACCTCGTTCTCCAGCACCCGGATTCGGGGATCGCCGACGGCAAGGCGCTGCAGCACGGCCAATGTCTGATCGGTGGAGTGGTCGTCGACGACCACCAGCTCGCTCCCCGGGACCTCGTCGAGGATGTGGCGAACGATGTCGGCGACGACCTCGGCGACTCCGGCCGCTTCGTTGTAGACGGGCATCACCACCGACACCACGGTCGTGCTCACAGGCACCAGGCCTGTTCGGGTGTCCCATCGACCAACCACCGTGCCGCGTCGACGCCCATCTTGACGGCGTGGTCCATGTTGCCCAGCTCGTAGCGCCAGGCCCCGAATCGACCCCGGGCCAGGATGCCGCAGTCCATCAGGAACGGTTGAATCGTCCGCAATGCCGCGTCACGCCCGAGCGTCGGCACCGGATAGCCGTACGGGATGTGATCGATGTGGACGCTGGCAACGCCGGCCCACTCCGCCACGAGGCCGAGGCGGCGAAGGGCGGCGTCGACCCGTTCGCCCAATCCGTCTCGGTCGAGAGGCCGCCACGGCGAGCTGGCGATCTCGGTCATCCAACTGCTGAAACGATCGACGCGACCATTGGGAACATTGCGCGCCGCGTATTTGGCGAAGTTGGTGGCGCGATAAAAGGGCACGTCGGGATCGGGGAAGTACAGCCAGGACCGATCGTCGACCAGCGGTGCTTCGTAGCCGATCCCGACGACGGTGACGCTGTTGTGGACGAGGTCGGCGGCCGACGATCGGACGGCATCGGGCGCCGACTCCAGCACACCGACGAGCAGGTCGAGCGGACCGGTCCACACCAGGTGCTGGTACTCGATCGGCTCGCCGTCGGCGGTAACGACCACTCGCCGTTGCGGATCGACCGAGGCAACCTCGACGCCGTACCTGATGTGGTCGCTGATCGGCGCCGCCGCCCGTCGGTAGATCTCGCCGGTGCCACCCTGTGATGGAAAGGTGAACATGTTGTTCGGGCCCCAGGTGACGTCATCGACACCACGAACCACCGAACTCAGGGCCTGGCGCCAGTCGACCGTGCTCACCCGCTCGGCGATCCACCGCGAGCTCATCGTCGACGCCGGGTGGGCCCATACCTTCTCGTTGTACGGACGCATGAACTGCTCGACGATCCCGTCGCCGAATGTGGCCCGCATCCAGGTGCCGAAGTCGGGTTCGTGGGCCGGATCGGTCGATGGTCGGTCGCCATGCTGGGCAGTGATCATGCCGATCAGCGCCTCCTCGGCCATCGCCGTCGGCAGCCGATGCAGATTGTTCTGCATCGGATACGGCACCCACCCGCCACCGACGTGCACGAACGAACTCCGGTCGTGGTGCTCGACGTCGTCGCCCATCACCTCGGCCAGCAGACGGTCGAACTCGCCATAGTGCGAGAAGACGACGTGCCCCCCACGGTCCCATGTGAACCCGTTGGCATCGACGATGGAGGCGGCCAAACCCCCTGGCACGGCCGCCGATTCGAGGACGACTACCTGATCATGCCCCCGTTCGAGCAGCTCACGCGCACAGGCGAGACCGCACGGACCCCCGCCGACGACTACCACCCGTCCCCGCACGAGCAGATGCTAACAAGAACCCATCGACGGGGCAATCGAATTCGTATATGATCAAGTTCTCGTCTCGGAGCGGAAGGTTGGCGGATGAAGCAGAAGATCACATATGTCGCCTTCGTGGTAGCGCTGGTGTTCGCGTTCACCGCGGTCGCCAACTACAACAACCGGCCGCCCGACGCCGCGGCGCTGACCAGCAGCGGCGACCATCACGACCCGACCCCGACCCCATGCCCGACGTCGACGCCGACGGCGACGGCAATCCCCACGGCGACCCCGACGAACACGCCGGGCGGGCCGACCGCCACCCCCACCGACACCCCCACGAACACCCCTACCGGGACGCCGACGGACACCCCCACCAACACCCCGACGGCAACCCCCACCGACACCCCCACCAATACGCCGACCAACACTCCGACGGCGACACCGACCGACACCCCCACCAACACCCCGACGGCGACACCGAC
>JANMJD010000331.1:0-3240 GCA_031371195.1 Actinomycetes bacterium
ATCGGTGGTGGCACGTGATGCCCGATGCCGCTGAGCAGCAGATTCGCGAACCGCCGGTGACGACTCGTGGTGCTCCGTCCGCACAATTGTAGGGATGAAAGTAGGGATGCCGGGTTCGAAGATCGCCCGGCGACGCCATCGGACCGACTTGCCGGCTCAATCGGACCTTCGGTCCGACAGACAGTGGGTCTGGAGCAATCAGCACAGCGACACCGTGACCAGTGGTCAGCATAGGTGACTTCGCAACGAGACGGCTCGCGTTCGTCAGCGGACGCTGATCTGGCGGCGGACGTTTTGCGAGTGGCTGGGCATCAATTCGACGGGTGGGTGCGGACTTGCCAGAAGTCGTGGCAGTTCCCGGGGCAAGATCGCCTCACCTCGCCGCGGAGTTCTCCCGCTCGGTCGCCACCCGCCCGCCGATCATACAACGGCGCCAATACCGGGTGCGACATAAGGGAAGCTCCTCCGCGCTGCGCGGCCGTTGCAGACCCGCCCGACTCTGCGCTTGATATCGGGCGGCCGAAGTGCCGCAAATCGGTTCGCGATAGGAGCTGATCACAATCGGCGTTGATGGACGCCACCTGATCGCTAACGAACCAGCTGCGGCTCACGCTCGGATCGCGCCGACGGGTGCGCCCAGCGGGCCTCTTGGCATTTCAGGAACCGCTCGACGACATCGAGCTCAGCTTCGTACGTGAGAATCTCGCTGACCCCCAGCAGAAGCGTTGCGGTCCGCTTCGAGACCGGCGATGCAAATCGGATGAGATGATCCAGAGTCTTCATCCACTGATCGTGCCCGTCCGAGGTGAACGGCCAGTTGCCGGACAACTGAGTCGCGATGAACAACAGTCGACCAGCTGCGCGTCGACACGACGCAACGGGTGCGCCCCCAAAATATGAAGGCCCGCCCGTCCTCGGCGTGATCGAGGACGGACGGGCCATTCGGGGGCTGACGGGGCGGGGCGTCAGCCTCCGATGATTCCGCCATCGTCGCGGGTGATGACGATGGTGGCGGAACGAGGGCGGCCTTGACCGGCTTGCCGCTGATCGGGCCAATTCGAGACGGCCTGCGGATTGGAGGGATCGGACAGTTCATTGGCGGGCTCGCCCGGGTGCTGAATGTCCACGAACATCGCCCGCTGATCGGGCGTTGCGCACACGCCGGTGATCTCGCAACCCTTCGGCCCCACCAGGAAGCGGCGGATCTCACGCGTTGCGGGGTCGACGACGAGCATCATATTGTTCGGCATGTTGACGTAGGGCCCGGCGCCGAGCGTCGCCGTCGAAATGTCGGTCTGGATCCAAATCCGACCGTCGCGGTCGGCCCACAGACCGTCCGGGGAGCCGAACATGTCGCCGTTGACGTTGCCGCCCGGCGTCGCCCCGTCAAGAGCCGCCGGGTTCGTCGGGTCACCCGCGAGGACGAAGATGTCCCACGTGAATGTCGTCGCGTCGAATTCGCCATCCTCACGCCAGCGAACGATGTGACCGTACGGGTTGCCCTTGCCGGTCGCAGCCCGCGGATTGACTTCATCGGCCGCGGTCCGCTTGGAGTTGTTCGTGAATGTGACGTAGTTCTGACCGTCGGGTGCGCAGGTGATCCATTCGGTGCGGTCGAGTTTGGTCGCGCCGGCGAGATCGGCGGCCAGGCGAGTGTTGACAAGAATGTCGTCAATTTTCCAACCGGCCAACGCGGGATTGGTCGTGGTCAGCGCGAGCCACTCGCCGGTGCCGAGTCCGTCGGCCGGGGTCGCACCGGCGTCGAAACGGGCGACGTACAGCGTGCCGTTGGTCAGCGGGCTCTCCCCGTTGCGCTTGGCCTTCTTGATGGTGTCGCGACTGACGAACTTGTAGAGGTAGTTGTTGCGCTCGTCATCGCCGGAGTAGCACACCGCTTTCCCGTCGGTGGTCACCCGAAAGGCGGCCGACTCGTGTTTGAACCGCCCACACGCGGTCATCTTGTAGGGCGTGCGGTCACGGTCGTACGGATCGATCTCGACGAGCCAACCGAAGCGGTTCGACTCGTTGGGATGGAGCCGGACATTGAACCGCGGGTCGAACTCGTGCCAGCGGTAGCCGAACCCGTCCTTGGCGATGCCATAGCGATTTTGGGCTGCCGTGGGTGTGTAGTCACCATCCCATCCGAAATAACCGTTGAAGTTCTCCTCACACGTCACGTACGTCCCCCACGGGGTCTGTCCGCTACCGCAGTTGTTCAACGTACCCAGAGCAATCTTGCCGGAACCGTCGGCGGCGGTCCGCAACAGGGGCGAGCCTGCAGCCGGCCCGACGAGGCGTGTACGGGTTGTTCCGGTGATTCGCCGATTCCGTCTCGAGTCGCGCTCCACCTGCCATGCACCCTTGTGCAAACGCACCGCAACGACCGACACCCCGTGAGCCTCGATCGACTTGCGCACCTTGTCCGCCGTCCACGTCACCATTCCATCCGGGAACAAAAGACCCTGGTCGACGTACTCATGGTTCACGCAGATGATGCCCTCAACCGACTGATCGTGGTCGGTATGACGAGGAAAGTAGAACAGCCCATCGTGGTGCATTCCTGCCTGCAAGGCTTGGGTCTTCCAGTCCTGCGATGCATCGAACGCGAAGTCCGGCGCGCCCTTGACAACCGGGTCACCCCACGCAAGTAGTACGCGGGCGGTGTACCCGACCGGAACGGTGACCGTGTCGTTGGCGTTCAGCGGAACCGAGGCGAATCCGAGCAGGGCCGCGGGGATTGCGACCTCAGCAGCATTTGGCTCCTCAACCGGCGGAACAACCGCCCGCCTGGCAGACACCGCGCCCGCCGCATGGGGCCGACCGGTGATGAACAGCCCGGCGGCGACCATGCCGCCGGCTTGGAGTGCGCGACGACGGTTGAATGCGCCGGCGATGACCTCATCGAGGGTTGGATTGCTACTCGGGTTGTCGTCGGTGTTATCGGACAAGTGCGGCATGGAGTCCTCCGGGAAGTGAATCGGCTTTGCGGTGGATCACAGACCGAGTCCGGACCGCCATTCACCGTATGGACGAAACCGTAAACAGGTCACGTGTACGGCTAGTGGCCGTTGACACCGCTTCGACCAAACAATGCATGAACGATGAGAACGTTGCGCACCCCAGACGAACGCTTCGTCGGGCTCGACGGCTACGACTTTGCGCCTCACTACGTCGAGATCGACGATCTGGACGGCGGCAGCTTGCGCGTTCACTACATCGACGAGGGCCCTGCCGACGCGG